>JAJYGH010000067.1 GCA_021785175.1 Chloroflexota bacterium
CCGGTTGACAGTCGTGACATGAAGGTTCGGAGGACCGAGTGCCGCTCACGCGGGAGACCAAGGAAACGCTGATCAGCTCGTTCGCCGTGAACGAGGGCGACACGGGCTCGCCGGAGGTCCAGATCGCACTTCTCACCGAGCGCATCAAGGACCTGACCGAGCATCTTCGGCGGTTCCCGAAGGACAACCACTCCCGGCGCGGCCTCCTCAAGCTCGTTGGACAACGGCGCCGGCTCCTTGCGTACCTCGTACGCAAGGACAACGCGCGGTACCGTGCGGTGATCGCCCGGCTCGGGCTCCGCCGCTAGGGTCGGGAGCCGCCGCCGAAGCCACGCCCAGGGCCGGTCGCCCTGGGCGTTCGCTATCGTCGGACAGCGCGTCCAGCGCGCAGGTCGTCCTCCGCACAGGGGAGGACCGATGGCAGTCGTTTCAGTCTCAGCCGAGTTCGGTGGTCGCACGATGACCATCGAGACCGGCAAGCTCGCCCGTCTCGCCGGCGGGTCCGTGACCGTCCGGTACGGGGACACCGTGGTGCTCGGCACGGCCAACCGATCCGACCCGCGGCCAGGGCTCGACTTCTTTCCGCTCACCGTCGACTTCGAGGAGCGGATGTACGCCGCCGGCAAGATTCCGGGCGGCTTCATCAAGCGCGAATCCCGGCCGTCCGAGGCTGCGATCCTTGCCGCCCGGCTGACCGACCGCCCGATCCGCCCGCTGTTTCCCGCCGGCTACAAGGACGACGTCCAGGTCGTCCTGACGGTGCTCTCGACCGACCAGGAGAACGACCCGGACATCATCGGCACGATCGCCGCGTCCGCCGCGCTCTCGATCAGCGAGATCCCGTTCCAGGGGCCGATCGCGGCCGTCCGGATCGGACGCATCGACGGCGAGTTCGTCCTGAACCCGACGATCTCGCAGCTCGAGCAGTCCGACCTCGACCTGGTGGTCTCGGGGACGCGCGACGCGATCATGATGGTCGAGGCCGGCGCGAAGATCCTGCCCGAGTCGGTGATGGCCGACGCGATCGTCTTCGCCCACACCAGCCTCGGGCCGATCCTCGACATGCAGGAGGATCTGCAGCACCAGGTCGGCAAGGCGAAGCGCATCCCGTACCTCGAGCCGGGCACCGACAGCGTGCTCGAGTTCATCTCCGCCGTCGACCAGGGCCGCGAGTTCGTCGTGGTCGATGTCGAGACGACCGGCCGCGACCCGCTGACGTCCGAGCTGCTCGAGATCGGCGCGGTGCGCGTGCGCGGGACGGAGATCGGCGATCGCTGGTCGACGCTCGTGAACCCGGGGCGCCCGATCGTCGGCAACCAGATGCACGGCATCACCGACGCCGACGTCGCGAGCGCGCCGTCGCCCGAGGAGGCCGTCCGCCAGTTCCGCGAGTTCGCCGGCAGCGCGACGCTCGTGGGCCACAACGTCGGGTTCGACCTCGGCTTCCTCGAGGCCGCGGCCGGCGACGGGATGCGCTACCAGCCCGGGCAGTACCTCGACACGCTCGTGATCGCGCGTGACGGGTACCCGGACCAGGAGAGCTACAAGCTCGCCGACCTCGCTCGCTTCTTCGGCGTGTCGCAGGAGACGAGCCACCGAGCGCTGCCGGACGCCGACGCGACCGCTGCGCTCCTCTCGTACTTCGGCCGGGACCTGCCGCGCCGCGTGCGTGCCTTCCACGATGTCGTCGCCGAGTCCATCAGGATGCGCGGGCAGGGTGACCAGGACGGCGCGGATGCGGCGTTCGAGCGTGGCCGGCGCAGCGCGCGGCTGTCCAAGTCGCTGACGACGCTCATCCACAAGAAGACCGTCCGCGAGCTGGTGCTCGGTGAGGGCATCCGCATGGACGGCCGGCCGCTCGAGACGATCCGGCCGATCTCGGTCGAGGTCGGCCTGCTCCCGCGTGCCCACGGCTCCGGCCTGTTCACGCGCGGGCAGACGCAGGCCCTCACGGTCGCGACGCTCGGCCCGTCGTCCGACGTCCAGCGGATCGACACGATCAGCCCGGAGGAGTCGAAGCGCTACCTCCACCACTACAACATGCCGCCGTACAGCACAGGCGAGAACAAGCCGATGCGCGGCCCGGGCCGGCGCGAGATCGGGCACGGGGCGCTCGCCGAGCGGGCACTCATCCCGGTCCTGCCGTCCGCCGACGAATTCCCGTACGTCATCCGCCTCGTGAGCGAGTGCGTCACGTCGAACGGCTCGACCTCGATGGCCTCCGCGTGCGGCTCGACGCTCGCGCTGATGGACGCCGGCGTCCCGTTGAAGGCGCCCGTCGCCGGCGCCGCGATGGGCCTCGTGACAGGCGAGAACGGCCGCTACGCGATCCTGACCGACATCCTCGGCAAGGAGGACGCGTTCGGCGACATGGACTTCAAGGTCACCGGGACGCAGGAGGGCGTCACGGCCCTCCAGATGGACATCAAGGTCAAGGGGATCAACGAGGCCATCATCCGCGACGGGCTGGAGAAGGCGCGCGTGGCGCGGCTCTTCATCCTGGACCGGATGCTCGACGTGCTCCCTGCGGCCCGCACGGAGATGAGCGACTTCGCGCCGCGCATCGTGACCATCAAGATCAACCCCGACCGGATCCGCGACATCATCGGCAAGGGTGGCTCGATGATCCGCAAGATCCAGGAGGACACCGGCACCCAGATCAACGTCGAGGACGACGGCTCGGTGGAGATCGCCGCGGTCAACGGCGAGAACCTGCGCCGGGCGATCCAGACGATCGAGGGCCTCACCCGCGACGTCGAGGTCGGCGCCACGTACCTCGGCAAGGTCACGCGGATCATGTCGTTCGGTGCCTTCGTCGAGATCCTTCCCGGCAAGGAGGGGCTCGTCCGGATCGGCGAACTCGCCGACTACCACGTGCCGAGCGTCGAGGACGTCGTGTCGATCGGCGACGAGGTCATGGTGATGGTCACCGAGATCGACCGGCAGGGGCGAATCAACCTGTCCCGCCGGGCGGCCATGCAGCGGCACCTGGCGCGGCAGCAGGCCTAGTCTCGCGTTCGGCGGCGACGGTCCGCGGTCAATCCGTTCGGCCGCCACCGGCCGCATAACCCCATCCAGGCGCCCACCCGACGGCCCGGCTTCAGCCGGGCCGCCGGGGTGCCCGGAGGCGGGGCCAGCGTCCGGCGTCGCAGGACCGATTCAGGCCCAGGGCATGCCGGTGGGCGCTCCGGGCGGGGCGGGTGCCGGAAACGGCGGCCTCGAAGGGGCGCCGGGCGGGTATCATCAAGGGCATCGCCTCGCCCACGGAGTCCAGTCCTCATGTCCCTGCCGACCGCCGCCCCCGCACCCATCGTCGCCGTCTGCGGCGCCACCGGGCTCGTCGGACGCACGATGGTCCACATTCTCCACGAGCGCGAGTTCCCGTACCGCGAGCTCCGGGCGTTCGCCTCGCCCAGGTCGGCCGGGAGCAGCCTGACGGTGGATGGAGAGTCGTACCCGGTCGTCGAGGCGACGCCGGAGGCGTTCGACGGCGTCGACGTCGCGCTGTTCTCGGCGGGCGCGTCGGTGTCCCGCGCGCTTGCGCCCGAGGCCGTGGCGCGCGGCTGCACCGTCGTCGATAACTCGTCCGCGTGGCGCATGGAGCCCGGCATCCCGCTCGTGGTCGCCGGCGTCAACGACGAGGACGCCGAGGCGCACGAGGGAATCATCGCGAATCCGAACTGCTCGACGATGCAGCTCATGCCCCTGTTCGGGGCGCTGCGCGATCGGGTCGGGCTCGAGCGCGTGATCGTCGACACGTACCAGGCCGTGGCCGGGACCGGGGAGAAGGCCGTCGACGAGCTCGAGGCGCAGATCCGGGCGCACGCCGAGGGGACCGGCAAGGTTGCGAAGGTGTACCCGCACGTCATCGGCTTCAACGCGCTGCCGGAGATCGATGTGTTTCTCGACAATGGGTACACGAAGGAGGAGTGGAAGGTCGTCACCGAAACGCGGAAGATCCTCCACCTGCCCGACCTTCCCGTCTCGTGCACGGCGGTCCGCGTGCCGGTCTTCGTCGGACACTCGGAAGCCGTCCACGTCGAGACGCGCGACCCGATCTCGCCCGAGGAGGCCCGGGCTCTGTTCGCGGCGACGCCCGGAGTGATCGTGATCGACGAGCCGGGCGAGCACCGGTATCCGCTCGCGACCGACGCGGCGGGGACCGACGAGGTGTACGTCGGGCGCATCCGGGCGGATGCCTCTCGGAGCGACGGGCGCGGGCTCGCGTTCTGGGTCGTGGCAGACAACCTGCGCAAGGGTGCCGCGACGAACGCCGTGCAGATCGCCGAGCTGCTGCTCGACCACGGATGGCTGCAAGGCGCGTCACGACGCGCTGCCGCCGCATCCGGCCACGGGGCCGCCGTCCGGGCGTGAGGCAGGGCGGTGGCGCCGGGCTGCCCAGGGTGCCATCGCCGCCGGGCCCAGACGGTCCGGCCGGGGAGTGGGCGCGGTGACGCCTCAGGAGCGGGCAGTGGCGCTGGAGCGGATCGCCGACGAGGTCCGGAACTGCACCGCGTGCCGGCTGCACCGCGGCCGGACGAGGGCCGTGCCCGGGGAGGGACACCCCGATACGGAGGTCGTGTTCATCGGCGAGGGCCCGGGCCAGAACGAGGATCAGCAGGGGCGCCCGTTCGTCGGCGCGGCGGGAGGGCTCCTCGAGGAGCTGCTCGGCAGGATCGGGTGGCGGCGCGACGAGGTCTTCATCACGAACGTCGTCAAGTGCCGGCCGCCCGGGAACCGCGACCCGGAGCCCGACGAGATCATGGCCTGTTCGGGCTTCCTGCGCCGCCAGCTCGAGATCCTCGACCCCGCGATCGTCGTGACGCTCGGCCGGTTCTCGCTCGGGACGTTCATGCCTGGCGCGAAGATCTCCGCCGCTCACGGCACCGTCCGGCCCGTCGACCCATCGACCGGGGCCTCGTCGGCGGTGGCCTTTGCGATGTACCATCCAGCCGCGGCGTTCCGGCAGGCCAACCTCAGGGAGACGCTCGTGGCCGACATGGCCAACCTGCCACAGGTCCTGCTCGACGCGCGAGAGGCGCGGTCGGCGAGGGCCGGCGATGCGAACGGCGACGTGGCCGCGGAGGCCACGGCCGTCATGGAGGACGGATCGACCGACGCCCAGGCACCTCCGGCGGTCCCTGCAGACGGGCCCGTTGAGGGCGGGGTGCCCCTGGGGGCCGAGCGGCCGCGGGCGGCGCGCGCGGAGCCGGTCGACGGTGCCGGGGAGCCGCGTGCCAGAGCCCGTCGGCCGGTGCGGGACGTGCCTCCCGCCGGCGCGCCTCCTGCCGAACCGCTCGCGCCGCCGTCCGACCCCGCGGCTCCGTTTCCGGTGGAGCCGGCGCCGTCTCCGAAGCCAGCGTCTTCGGTCGCACCTCCGCCGCCTTCGGTTGCACCCCCGCCGCCTCCGCCCGGGACCGAGGCGGACGAGCTCGGGGCGCTGTCGGATCTCGCGCTGCCGGACGCCACCGTGACCGTGCCACCAGACGAGGAACCCAACGACCAGATGACGCTTTTCTGATGCCAGACCGATCCGCACGCCGACCCGCGACCCCGCCGTCCGTCGCGGCACCCACCGCCGCTCCCACCGTTGCCCGTCCGCCGGCCACGTACGTCTCGGACGGAACCCCGCTCCGCATCATCCCGCTGGGCGGGGTCGGCGAGATCGGCAAGAACATGTACGTCTTCGAGTACGGCGACGACATCGTCGTCGTCGACTGCGGGCTCATGTTCCCCGACGAGGAGATGTTCGGGATCGACCTCGTCGTGCCGGACGTCACATACCTCCGCGAGCACCGGGAGGCCGTCCGCGCCTTCGTCATCACGCATGCCCACGAGGATCATGTCGGCGGGCTGCCGTACGTCCTCCCCGACTTCCCGGGCGTGCCGATCTACGCCTCGACGCTCGCCCGCGGGCTGCTTTCGACCAAGGTCCGCGAGCACCGCCTCACGAACAACCCGATGCTTCCACTCGAGGCGGGCGAGACGATCACCGTCGGCCCGTTCACGATCACGGGCTTCCGGATCGGCCACTCCATCCCCGACGCGATGGGCCTCATCATCCGGACGCCGGTCGGGATCGTGGTGCACACCGGCGACTTCAAGTTCGACCACACGCCGGTGGACGGGAAGCCGTCGGACTTCGCGACGCTGGCCCGGGTCGGCGAGGAGGGTGTCCTCTGCCTGCTGTCGGACTCGACGCGCGCTGAGAGCCCGGGCTACACGCCGTCGGAGCGGACGGTCGGCGAGGCGTTCCGCGAGATCATCGAGCCGCTCGACGGCCGGGTGATCGTCGCGACGTTCGCGAGCAACATCGCGCGGGTCCAGCAGGTGTTCGACGCCGCCGCGACGTTCGACCGCAAAGTGTCGGTCGTCGGGCGGAGCATGGAGCAGAACGTCCGGATCGCGACCGAGCTCGGCTACCTCCAGTATCCCGCGAGCCAGCTCGTCCCCAAGGACCAGATCCGGAGCACCCCGTCGAACCGCCTCGTCATCGCGACGACCGGCGCGCAGGGCGAGCCGATGGCCGGCCTGGCCCGGATGGCGAACCGCGACCACCGCTGGGTCGAGGTGCAGCCGGGCGACACCGTCATCGTCAGCGCGAGCCCCATCCCCGGCAACGAGGAGTACGTGGCGCGGACGATCGACAACCTGTTCAAGCAGGGAGCGAACGTCTACTACCACGCGATCCGGCACGCCCACGTCTCGGGCCACGCCAGCCAGGAGGAACTCAAGCTCATGCTGGCGCTGACCAGGCCGAAGTACATCATCCCGATGCATGGCGAGTTCCGGATGCTCGTCCAGCACGGCCGGCTCGCGGCCGAGATGGGTCTCGAGCCCGAGCACATCCTGATCGTCGAGAACGGCCAGCCGATCGAGTTCCGCGCGGACGGCACGGCGCGACGGGGGCAGCCGGTGACATCGGGCTATGTGTTCGTGGACGGGCTGTCGGTCGGCGAGGTCGGAGACGTCGTCCTGCGCGATCGGCGCGCCCTCGCGAACGACGGGATGTTCCTCGTCGTCGTGACGGTCGACAAGCAGACGGGCCGCATCATCGGCGAGCCGGAGATCATCACCCGCGGCTTCGTCGACGACCTGACCGATCCGGTCGTGGGTGCGGCCGCGCAGCGAGTCGTCGAGGCGATCGCGCGGCCCGAGGAGCACACGAGCGAGGTCGCGCTGCTCAAGAGCCAGATCAAGGACGGGCTCTCGCGGTACCTGTACGAGCAGACGAAGCGGCGGCCGATGGTGTTCCCGGTCGTCGTGGAGGTCTGAGGTGGCGACGCGCAGGCGGGGGTCCACCTCGCGCACCCGGACCCGCACGACCCGCCGCCGTTCGACCACCCCGTCGATCGACCTGCGACTCTCGCCGGAGCTGACCCGGACGCTGGTCGGCATCGTGCTGCTCGTGCTCGGTGCGGTGACGCTCATCGCGCTGTTCCTGCCGGGCCAGGGGCTGCTGAACGGCTACGTCAACAACCTGCTGCGGCCGGCCTTTGGCGAGGGCGCGTGGCTGCTTCCGGTGCTGCTGCTCGTGGCGGGCGCGTTCGTCGAGCGCGCGCCGCAGGCGGGGACCGGGTGGGGCGTGTCCGCACTCGGTGGGCTCGTGACGTTCGTCGGCGCACTGGGCCTGCTGCACCTGGTCGTCGGCCACGGGACATCCGTCGACGCGCTGAGCCACGGCGGCGGCTGGCTCGGGGCACAGCTGTCGGGCGGCCTGACGGACCTCGTCAGCGCCCCTGGCGCGTTTGTCGTGCTGTGCGGGGCCACGATCGCGGGGATCGCGCTGCTGCTGAACGTGACGATCCGCGGGATGCTGCACCCCGTCGTGGTCGGTGGTCGCGCCGTCGCCGGCGCGCTCGCGACCCCGCCGCTCGGGGCTCGCGAGACGGGCGCGGGGTTGCGGAACGGCCGCCCACGCGCTGAGGGCGAGTCCGCGGGCGCGAAGGGCGCGGCCAACGGCGCGGAGGGCGGCACGGGCCGCGGGCGCGAGCGGGGCGGCCGCCGGGATGACCAGCCGGATCTGGAACCGGACCTTCCAACGCCGGTGCCCAGCCCCGCGCCGATGAGCCAGACGGTGTGGTCGGGAGATCGCGCCGGGCACGCGGTCGCGGTGGGGGCCGGCGGCAACGGCACCGGCGGGTCGGCGGCGGGAACGGTGGTCGCGGCCGGCGCGGTGCCCGCCGTGCTGCCGACGCTGGCGGAGTCGCGCGAGGGACGCGAGGCGCTCCGCGGCGACGCGCTGCTCGAGGCCGAGGATGCTCCGCCCACGATCGAGCACCGTCCGTGGTCGCTTCCCGACCCGGCGGCCCTCGATCCCGAGCGACCGACGAACGGCTCCGCGGAGCTCGACCACGCCCGAAACCGCCGCATCATCGAGGAGAAGCTCAGAAGCTTCTCGATCCCGGCGACGGTCATCGGGCAGAACATCGGACCGGTCGTCACGCAGTACGAGGTCAAGCCCGATCCGCGCGTGAAGCTCTCGCGCGTCGAGGCGCTCGCCGACGACCTTGCGATGGCACTCGCGGCACGCTCGATCCGCATCGAGGCGCCCATCCCGGGCAAGGACGTCGTGGGCATCGAGATCCCCAACCACAACGCCGAGGTCGTCGGCTTCCGTGGCCTGTGGGACGACGCCAGGATGGCCGACGCGACGAGCCCGCTGACGTTCGCCCTCGGGCGGGACGTGTCGGGCCGCGCGTTCGCCGTCGACCTCGCGCGCATGCCGCACCTGCTGATCGCCGGCGCCACCGGCTCCGGCAAGAGCGTCTGCGTGAATGCGCTCATCACGAGCGTCCTCATGCGTGCGCGCCCCGACCAGGTCCGGCTCATCCTCATCGACCTCAAGCGCGTCGAGCTCGCCTCGTACCGCGGCCTGCCGCATCTCCTCACCGACGTCATCGTCGAGCCGGGAGAGGCGAAGGCCGCGCTCAGCTGGGCCGTGCGCCAGATGGAGGAACGCTACAAGGCGCTGGCCGCGAAGACCGAGCGCAACATCACCTCGTACAACGCAAGCCCGCGCGTGCCGGAGCACGAGCGGCTGCCGTACATCGTCATCGTCGTCGACGAGCTGGCCGACCTCATGATGCGCGAGGGCCGCAAGGTCGAGGACCCGATCGTCAAGCTCGCCCAGAAGGCCCGGGCGGTCGGGATTCACCTGGTGCTCGCCACGCAGCGTCCGAGCGTCAACGTCGTGACGGGGCTCATCAAGGCCAACGTGCCGAGCCGGATCGCGTTCGCCATGTCGTCGAACGTCGACAGCCGGACCGTGCTCGACGCGCCGGGCGCGGAGGACCTGATCGGTCGCGGCGACATGCTCTACCAGCCGGCCGACCTGCCGCGCGCGGTGCGCCTGCAGGGCGTCTTCGTCAGCGACCGCGAGGTGCAGGCCGTGACCGACCACTGGCGCGGCCAGGCACCCGAGCCGGAGTACGACCCGGACGTCATCGCCGGCGGCGAGGAGTCCGGCGAGGGCGGCCAGTTCTCGTGGCTGACGCGGATGGCCGAGGACGAGATGACGCCGCGCGCGGCGGAGCTCGTGGTGACGAGCGGCAAGGCGAGCACGTCGATGCTGCAGACGCGGCTGAAGGTCGGGTTCAACCGGGCGAGCCGGATCATCGACGAGCTCGAGCGGGTCGGCATCGTCGGGCCCCAGGACCCGCGCAACCCGGCAGTGCCGCGGCAGGTGTACGGGTCCGAGAACTGGATCCGCGGCCTGGACGACGTCGACGACGTTTGATCCCGGCAGGCGACAGGGGCGGCCGAAAGCATAACGAACGCGTATCCTTGGCGGCGGCGGAGCGAGACGCCCCCATTCCCTCGTCCCGACGTCGCGCAGGGGTTCCGTACAGCCGATGACCACCCGAGAGCAGGTCCGACCGGGTCGCCGGCTGATGGCGCGCGAACGCCTCGTCATTCCGGAGGTGCGGCCCACCCTCGGGGAGGAGCTCCTCGTCGCGCGCGAGCGGAGGGGTGTCGACCTGTACCGTGCCGAGCGCGACACGAAGATCCGGGCCCGCTACCTCTCGGCCCTCGAGCGTGACGATTACGCCGCGCTTCCCGGCACGGTCTACACCAAGGGCTTCCTGCGGAACTACGCGCTGTACCTCGGCCTCGATCCCGAAGACGTCCTGCTCCATTACCGGCAGGAATACGGGAGCGCGCGGACGGCGGCGCCGGTGGCCATCGTGCCGCGCGCCCTCGAGGCTCCGTCCCGAGGCCTCACGTTCTCGCGCGGGATCGTCGTCACGGCTATCCTCTCGCTCCTCGTGGTCGCGTTCATTGCCTACGTCGGGTTCCAGGTCGTGCGTTCGATGCAGCCGCCCGCGCTCGTCATCGGGTCGCCGGCCACGCGGGTCACGACCCTCGAGGGCAATCCGGACGCCACGATCCTGTCCGGCACGAGTGATCCCGGCATGACCGTGACGATCCAGGGCGTCGGCCAGCCGTTCCAGGTCACGGCCGACACGTCGGGTCACTGGCAGCAGCAGGTGCCGCTCGCGCGCGGCCAGAACGAGTTCAACGTGACGGCGACCGACCCGTCGACAGGCAAGCAGTCACTGCCCGCGACGCTGATCATCACGGTCCCGATGCCGATCATCGAGGCGCCGACGCTCGACGTGACCAGCCCGAACGACGGGGCCGCCGTGACGAACGGCGCGATCCCGGTGCAGGGGCGGACCAACGCGACGTCCGTCACCGTGTCCGCACGCTGGGTCGGCCCCGCACCCATGTCGGGCTCGGGCTCGACGGGCGCGCGAGCGACGGCAACCACGCCGGCTCCCGCTTCACCGCCCGCGAGCAAGGTGATCGCCGTGGGACCGGGCGGCGCGTTCTCCGACTCGTACCAGCTTCCCGCGGGCAAGTGGTCGCTGACGATCACCGCGTCCGGCAGCCAGCGGGAGGCCACGACCGAGCGGCGCACGGTCACCGTCGCGTTCACCGGCGTCGACGTCATCGTCGCCGTCGCGGGCGCGCCGACGTGGATCAAGGCGTGGGTCGACGGCAAGGTCGACCCGACGCTCGGCAGCGGCGGGCTGCTCGTGCAGCCGGGGAAGACCGTCGAGCTCACGGGCCAGCGGACCGTCGAGGTGCGGACGGGATCGGCCGGCTCGACACTGTTCACGGTGAACGGCAATGCGCTCGGCGCGCTGGGGCCGGACGGCGCAGCGGAGACGTGGCAGTTCGCACCGGGGGCGCCGCCGGCGAGGACGTCGCGGCCGTGACCGACGCCGGGGGGACGAGCGGTCGACCGGGTCCGCCCATCGAGGCGAGTGCTCCGTCTGGGGCCGACGCGACCGCCGGCGACGTGCTGGCGGCCCGTGACGTGCTCGAGGCCGCGCGTGCGCTCGCGGCCCGCCTCCAGTCGCTCTGCACGTCCCGCGGCCTGCGCTTCGCGACCGCGGAGTCGTGCACGGGCGGCCTGATCGGACACCTGATCACCGAACAGCCGGGATCGAGCGCGTACTACGTCGGCGGTGCCGTGACGTACTCGGACGCGGTGAAGGCGCGCGTTCTCGACGTGCCCGAGACAACCCTGCGCGCCCACGGTGCCGTGTCGGCGCAGGTCGCGACGGCCATGGCCGAGGGCGCGGTGCGGCGGTTCGCGGCGGACCTCGCCGTGTCGGCGACGGGGATCGCCGGGCCGGACGGCGGGAGCGAAGCGAAGCCGGTGGGGCTCACCTACGTCGCGGTCGCGGGCGTGGCCGGGACGGAGGTGCGCCGGTATCTCTGGCACGGCGATCGCGGAGCGAACAAGATCCGGAGCGCGGAGGCGGCGCTCCAGCTGGCGCTCGATCGCCTGGGCGAGGGGTCGCCGGCGTGATGTCGTGACACGATCTGCGGAGGACGTCGGCCGTGGCCTCGCCCCCGCGCGTGCCGCGCGCCCGATCGTGTCCGGAGAGCGCATCCACGTCGTGGGGGCGGCCGGCGCGGGTGCCTCGGCAGCGGCGATCCTGGCCGCCCGGGCGGGCGCCGCCACCACGGCGTGCGACAGGTCGGCCGACTCCCGGTACGTCCCCGCGGTCGAAGCCGCGGGGGTTCGTGTCGTCGAGGGCCACGCCGCCTCCCACGTGGCAGGATCAGGAGGTCCCATCGTCGACCGCCTCGCCGTGACGAAGGCCCTCACGTCGATCGACCCGGACCACGCCGAGCTGCGCGCGGCTCGCGACGCCGGCGTGTCCATCGAGCCATGGCAGCAGGTCGTCGCCGACGCCGCGGCCACGACCGGCGCGCGGCTCGTCGGCGTCGCCGGAACCCACGGCAAGTCCACGACGACGGGCTGGCTCGTCGACCTGCTGTGGCGCGCCGGCCGCGACCCCGGCGCGTTCGTCGGCGCGCTGCTGCCCCCGGCCGTCGCCGGGGGAGTGCCGTCGACCGCGCGGTGGGGCGCGGGGCCCGAGTTCGTCGTCGAGGCCGACGAGTACGCCGGCAACTTCGACTCGTACCGACCCGCGCTCACCCTGCTGCTGAATGCCGAGTGGGACCACCCGGACGTGTTCGCCGACGAGGAGGCGGTGCTGGCGGCGTTCGAGGCGTGGATCCGGCGGTCGGACGGAGGTGGCGGCCCGCCGACGCTCGTGGTGAATGCGGGGAATCCGGGCGCCGGGCGGGTGGCGGCACGGCTCGGCGACTGGCAGGGACGGATGGTCGCGGTCGCGCTCGAGGCGGCCGGTCACGAGGAGCCCGGCGGCCCTCGGACCGCGCTCGGACCCGCACGACACATCGCCGGGCGCGTCGCGGCGTCCGACCCCTCAGGGACGACGCTCGAGGTGCGCGGGCTGGAGCCGGCCGCGGACACGGTCCTGGCGCGCATCGTGCTGCCGGGTCGGCACAACGCGCAGAACGCCCTGTGCGTGGCTGCTGCAGCCGCGGAGCTCGGGGTCCCGACCGCCGCGATCGTTGCCGGGCTCGAGGCGTTCCGGGGCGTCGGTCGGCGGCTCGAGCTGAAGGGCGAGGCGCGCGGCGTGGTCGTGCTCGACGACTACGCACACCATCCGACCGCGATCGCCGAGACGCTCGCCGCCGTCAGGCAACGCTACCCCGGCCGGCGTCTGTGGGCCGTGTACGAGCCGCTCACGTATCACCGCACCGCCGCCCTGCTCGACCGGTTCGCCGACGTTCTCGCGACGGCCGCCGACGAGGTGGCCATCGCCGACATCTGGGCCGGCCGCGACCCCGACACCTCGATCGCCTCGGCCGAGCGCCTCGCCGCCGCGGTGCGGTCCCGGGGCGGGGCGGACGCAACGGCGCCCGGGACGGTGGAGCAGACGTCCGACTGGCTCGCGCCGCGCGTGCGGCCCGGCGACGTCGTCCTCGTCATGGGCGGCGGGCACTCGTACCTGATCGCCGAGCGGCTGATCGCGGTCCTGCACGCGCGCTGACGCGGGGTGTCGCCGGCCCCGGCCCGTGGTAGCCGGTCGGCGCTCGGCAACGCCGCTGCAAGACTTTGTCACGTCGATGGCATGCCCGGATTCGTCGTTTCCGGAGTAGGGTGGAGACATCGGAACGGACCAGCGGACGATCGCAGGGATGACGTGACGATGTCGACGACGATGCACGAGTTGCAGATTCGGAGCTCACGACGGGTCACCGCCGCGCTGCCGAAGCCCGTCGACCCGATGGTCGGGACGATCAACCTCGCGTATCGACCCACCGCTGGTGTCTGCAGCAGCGACACCAGGGCGGGCAGTGATCGGCGGTAGGGGCCGTGCGGCCCCGCCGCCACCAGCAGCTCCGACGGCCGGCGGTGCGCCGGCCGTTTCGTGTTATCCGCCGGTTCCCGGGCGTGTTCCCCCGTCCTTCCGTCGGTCTCGCCGTCCGTACGGCACCGCATTCGCGGGAGCGGTGGCCGGGCTCCGGTAGACTTCGGGGATGCCGACACTGACCCAGGGCGACGGGGACGACCTGCTCGCCCGCTACAGGCGGGCGCGCGAGGCGCGCGACGTCGACGCGATGATGGAGCTGTACCGCGAGGACGCGGACCTGCGGCTCGATCCCTTCGCCGACCATCTGGCGGGCGACCTCGCGATTCGCGCGCACTGGAACGACGTCGCCGCGAGCCAGGCGAACGTCGAGTTCGATGCCGAGCGGACATGGGTCGCGGGTTCGACGGTGCTGGCTGCGTGGCATGGTGCGTGGACACTTCGCGTCACGGCGGAACGGGTCCGCGGCCGCGGCTTCGTCACGTTCGAGCTCGACGACGAGCGGCGAATCGTCCGGGAGCGGCGCTGGACGATCGAGCGTGCCGTCGGGCGGGACTCGACCTTCGAGCCGGAGCCCCCGGGCTCGGCGGGCTGAGAGGGGGAGGGGATGGCCGGAGAGGTCTCGTTCGACGTCGTCAGCGACTTCGACCGCCAGGAGCTGGTCAACGCGCTCGACCAGGTCCGGCGCGAGGTCGCAGCGAGGTTCGACTTCCGGAACGTGCCCGTCGACCTCGAGCTCGGGCGCGATGAGATCATGCTGCGCACGAGCGACGAGTTCCGGGCGAAAGCCGTCCGCGAGCTGATGGAGTCGAAGGCAGTCCGGCGCGGGCTGTCGCTCAAGGTCTTCGACTGGGGCACGGTCGAGCCGGCTGGCAAGGACGCCGTGCGCCAGCGCATCGGGCTCCGCCGGGGCCTGGACGAGGACCTCGCGAAGAGGATCTCGAAGCTCGTCCGCGACGAGTTCCCGAAGGTCAGGCCGCAGATCCAGGGCGACGCGGTTCGGGTCCAGGGGAAGTCGAAGGACGAGCTCCAGAAGGTGATCGCGCGCCTCCGGCAGGCATCCGAGGACTATCCGGTCCCGATCCAGTTCGAGAACTACCGATAGCGCGCGCCCGCTTTCGCGCGTCTGGCTCCAGGCCGGCGCCCGGACACTGCGGCGGGCTGATTGCCGCTAGGATCGGGGGATGTTCGATGTCGCGACTGCGGCCGTCGAGGCCGCCCTCTCTGCGGGTGCCCGCTACGCCGACGCGCGGGCCATGGAGCAGCGATCCGAGACCATGCACGCGCGCAACGGGGTGGTCGAGAAGCTCGATCGCGCGGAACGGGCCGGCGTCGGGGTCCGGGCGCTGATCGGCAGTTCCTGGGGCTTCCACGCGGTGCCCGATCTGACGACGGCGGCAGCGCGGGAGGCCGGGGTGCGCGCGGCGGCCATCGCACGCGCGTCCGGCCTCGCGGCGGGCCCTTCCACGGAGCTCGCGCCCGAGCCCCCGTCGGTCGGGAGCTGGGCGAGCGAGTGCCTCGAGGACCCGTGGAGCGTCAGCCTGGCCGAGAAGGGGGACCTGCTCGAGGGCGTGACGCGCACGATGCTCGAGCACGGCGCCGACATCGCCGAGGCCCAGGAGCGCGCCTGGGAGACGCGCAAGTGGTTCGTCAGCAGCGAAGGCCACCGGGTCGACCAGCACATCCGCGAGTGTGGCGCGGCGATGAGCGCGACCGCGGTGGGCGAGACCGAGACGCAGCGCCGTTCGTACCCCGGCATCCGCGGGCAGTACGGGACCCGCGGCTGGGAACTCGTTCGCGACCTCGATCTGCCGGAGAACGCCGCGCGGATCGCGGAGGAGGCCCGCGCGCTCCTGTCGGCCCCGCAATGCCCGGGCCTCGATGCCACGGACCTCATCCTCGGCAGCGAGCAGATGGCGCTGCAGATCCACGAGTCGGTCGGGCACGCGGTCGAGCTCGACCGGATCCTGGGCTGGGAGGCGGCCTTCGCCGGCACGTCGTGGCTCGACCTGGCGCAGCTCGGCTCGCTCCGCTTCGGGTCCGACCTCATGAACGTCACGGCCGATGCCACGCTCCCGGGCGCGCTCGGGAGCTTCGGGTACGACGACGAGGGGACCCCGTCGCACCCGGTCGACATCGTCCGCGGCGGTACGTGGGTTGGCGTGCTGTCGGGCCGGGACTCGGCGACGCGGATCGGGCGCCCGTCGGGCGGAGCGGTCCGCGCCGAGGCGTTCGACCGGATCCCGATGGTGCGTATGACGAACGTCGGGCTGCTGCCGGGCGAGAACAGCCTCGAGGAGATGATCGCGGCGACCGACGCCGGCATCCTGATGGACACGAACCGCTCCTGGTCGATCGACGACCGGCGGCTCAACTTCCAGTTCGGCTGCGAGATCGGCTGGGAGATCAAGGGAGGACGCAGGGGACGGATGCTGCGGAACCCGACCTACACCGGCATCAGCCCGCGCTTCTGGGGCTCCATGGACATGCTCGGCGACCGCTCGGAGTGGACGTTCTGGGGCACGCCGAACTGCGGGAAGGGACAGCCGCAGCAGATCGGGCACACGGGACACCCGGCCGTGCCGGCACGCTTCCGCGGCGTCCGCGTGGGGGTGCGAGGGTGAGCGGGGCACCGGGCACGGGAAGCGAGGGCATGCGACCTGCGGCGGGACAGGGGCAGGCGTTCGCCTGGCGCGGGGGCGGCAAGGGCGCCTCGGCGGCAGATCCGATGGCGATCGCAGCGCGCATCATCGAGGCTGCCCGGGATGTCGAGCCCGCGGCCGAGGTCGAGGTGCTGGCGCGCGGTGGTGTCGACGCGCTCACGCGCTTCGCGAACGGCGCGATCCACCAGAACGTCGCGGAGGACATCCGCCACGTCTCCGTACGCGTGGCGCTGAATGGCCGGTCCGCCCGGTACGCGGTCGACGGTCCGCTCGACGACGACGCGATCGCGGGCCTGCTCCGGCGCGCGCTCGAGGCCGCCCGGGTCCGGCCGGTCGACCCGGACTGGCCGGGTCTGGCAACTCCCGCCCCCGCGCCGCCTGTGGACCACTGGGATGCGGCGACCGCCGAGGCCGACCCCGCCGAGCGCGCGAGCCGCGTCGCCGACTTCGTGCGCGCCGCTGGCGGCTTGGAGACGGCCGGGTACTGCTCGACCGCCGCGCGCGTCGTGGCGTACGCGAACACGAACGGGCAACAGCTGTCGGGGCGGTCGACGCTCGCGGTCCTCGACGGGATCGCGCGGACCGGGACGTCCGACGGCAGCGCGCGGGCCGCGTCCGCCGGGATCGGCGAGCTCGACGGCCGTGCCCTCGGCAGGGAGGCGTCGGGGCGCGCGCACGACGCCGCCGATCCCGGGGACCTCGACCCGGGGCGGTACGAGGTCGTGCTCGGACCGAGCTGCGTGGCCGACGTCATCGGCTTCCTCTACCGCTTCGGGTTCAACGCACGTGCGGTCGAGGAGGGCCGATCGTTCGTCCGCCTCGGGGAGGCGCAGTTCGACGAGCGGGTCACGCTGCTCGACGACGTGGCAGACCCGGGGCAGGTCGGGATCGCATTCGACGCCGAGGGGACGCCGAAGACGCCGCTGACGGTGGTGCATGCCGGCACCACGACACAGGTGCTCTGCACGCGGCGGACGGCCGCGCGGGCGAGGCTGCGCAGCACGGGCCATGCCCCGGAGTCCGGCGAGGACTGGGGCGGGCTCATGACGAACCCCGTGCTCGCCCCTGGCGACCGGGCGGCCGACCAGCTGGTCGCCCACGTGGAGCGCGGGCTGCTCGTGACGGACTTCTGGTACACGCGGATCCTCGACCCGCGCACCGAGGTCGTCACGGGCCTCACGCGGAACGGCGTCTGGCTCGTCCAGGACGGGCGCGTCGTCCGGCCCGTGCGGAACCTGCGGTTCACGCAGTCCTACGTCGACGCGCTGCAGCCGGGCGCGGTCCTCGGCGTGGGATCCGATCGCGCGCTCATCGTCGGCTCGGACGGCGACGAGCCGACGCTGGTACCGAGCCTGCACCTGCGAAGCTGGAACTTCAGCGGGGGTGCCAGGGGCTGACGGGAACCTGAGGCGGCGGGCGCGGAGCCGTCAAGCGGGCGGGGACGTCGGCGGGACGCTGGCCGCGTGGAATCGTCGGCTGTCGTCGGCTGCGGCGTCCGCGGGCGTCATCCCGAACTGCCGGTCGAGGCGCGCCTGCTGGCGGGACGAGCCGCGGAAGACGACCGCGAGCACGATCAGCCCGAGGACGCTCGCGCCCACCATCCCGGCGGACAGCGGCACCCCGAGCGGCAGCACGGCGATGATCGGAGCGTTCAGCCCGTCCCAGGCGGCGTGGAGCACGGCCACGAACGCGAACGCGAGCGCGAGACGTGCCGTCACCCGGAAGTGCCCGGGGACGCTGTCGCGGAACAGCGCTGCGCCGACGATCGCCGTCCACACACCGTGCCCGAACGGGGCGAGGAGCGCACGGAGGACCATTTCCGCGAGCGAGGCGGGGACGTTTCCGGCGGAGGCCATCAGCACGGTGAACGCGTACCCGCTGCTCTCGAGCGCCGAGAACCCCATGCCGACCGCGGCGCCGAGCAGGAGCCCATCGAGCGCCCCCGCATGCCACAGCCGTCGGGCCACCCACGCGACCGCGGCGAGCTTGCAGCCCTCCTCGATGACGCCGACGGCGAGCCACCCGGCCATCCCCGGGCCGCCGCGGGACGTCCCGAACTCAGGCAGCAGGAGCGGCTCGAGGATCGACGCGCCGAGGATGCCGAGGACGCCGCCGAGCACGAAGCCGCGCACGATCGTCTCGAACGAGAGCGTGCTCCAGTGCTGGTGGTCCACCAGGAATGCGACGAACGTGACCGGGACGAGGAAGCTGCCGATCAGCGTCACGGTCGGATAGAGGTTCGGGTTGCGCGTCGCGAGCATGACGCCGGCCGTGAGGATGAACAGCACGACGCCGGCGCCGAGCACCCCCCGCCATGTCGTCCGGTCGGGGCGCGGCGGGTGGCGGGGCACGGGCATCGCGCCCGCAGCGGGTCGGTCGGTGGCCATGGGTGAAGTGAAGCGCAATCGTGCTTCCGCCGGCCTTCGTCGCACCGGGACGCCCGTGTCGTCTGGCTGGCAGTCGCCGGCGAGGGCTCTGCGCTCCCCCGGCACGCCGGTGCGGGGGATCAGCGGACGGGCGCGGGCCCGGCCGGCGAGGTCGTCGCGGGCGGCTCGGTGCGGGCAAGGTCGACCGCGATTTGGGACGTCCAGCTGCGCACGTCGTCGAAGTTCCGAAAGTCGCCGGCCATCCCCGCGAGGACGAGCATGCGCTCCTCGGCGGTCAGCCCGGTCACGGTGAGCTTGCCGCCGAACGTCATGTGACCGCGGGCGCCGATCGTGCGGGCGAGGCTGGCGACGCCGGGGGTCAGCGGGAGCAGGCACTCCTCGGCGGAGCAGTCGAGCGGTCCGCTGTCGAAGAGCCAGACCGGCACCGACGCGAGGGTCCGGCGGTGGCGCTGGAGGAACTTGAACGCCTCGGGAAGCCAGACCCCGTGGTAGAGGCCGCTGCCGACGATGATGGCGGTGAACCCCGCGACCGATTCGACCTGGCGGGCCGGTCGGACGTCGACGTCGCAGCCGGCCTCGAGGAGCGCGATCCCGACGGCCTGGGCGATCTCCGCGGTCGATCCGCCCTGGCTGGCGAACGCGACGAGGACACGGGCACGGGGCGGCCGATCGCCGCACGTCCCGGCGTCCGGGCTCGGGACGGGCGTGTCCGTCGCGGACGTCGGCGTCATGTGCGAAACCGGGCCCGTCGCGCGCACGCCCGGTCCTCGCGACTGCGTGGCCGACGGACCTGGCGCGATGACGGGCACGGGCACACCTCGCATGACCCCCGGTGGCGGGCAGCTGCACTGCGGGCAGCTGCACTGTCGTCCCGAGCAGGCCCGACGTGACCTGCCGGATGGGGGGACGTGGCGGGCCCTTCGGCCGGGCCCGTCACCCGCCCGACGCGGCGCGCGAGGACACGCTGGGGCTGCTCCCGCGGCGGGAGGTCCGGGCGGCGGCAGCGGAGAGGGTCGGGTCAGCTGGTCGCTTCCTCCGGTGACGTGACGTCGGCCACGTCGGCGCCGGTCGCTCGGACCAGGTCCGCCGGCGAGAGGTGCAGGTTCAGGCCTCGTCGTCCGCCACCGATCGCGATGCGGGGCAGATCCATGATCGACGCGTCGGCGATGACCGGCCACGCGTGGGTCGCGCCGAGCGGCGTGATCGCGCCCCGCTCGTAGCCCGTCACCGCCTTCGCCTCCTCCTGGTCGGGCAGCGACAGCCGGTTCACGCCGAGGAGCGCCCGCAGCTTCGGCCAGTCGAAGCGCCGTCCGGCCGGCACGAGCACGAAGACGTAGTCGTCCTCGCCCCGGCGGACGACGATCGACCGGAGGAGCGACCGGAGGACGATGCCCTGGAGCCGGGCGCTCTCCTCGGGGTCACGCGGCGGTTCGGTCTGGACGGCGTCGAACGGGATCCCGGCCGACCGGACCGCGCGGGTCGCCGGCGTGTCGATGACGCCCGGGTCGGCCCGACCAGCCCCGCTCGAGCCGGCGGATGGCGCTGGTTCGCCGATCGCATGCGCGCGGGACTCCGTGCCGGTCCTCGGTGCCTCCTGCCCCGGCGTGTCATCGTTCACGGGGTCACACCTCCTCGCGTCTCCGGCGACGGCTGCCGCCCCCGCACCTCGGTCAGCCACCGGTCGAAGTCGCGTGCGACGATCCGCTGGCCCGTGAGGCCCTCCGCCTCCGGCGAGGCCAGAAAGACGATCGGCGGCCCCATCACGGACGCGGGCAACAGCCTCGCGCGGACGTCGGACGGGACCTCGTCCGGAATCATGCCGGTGTCGGTCGCGCCTCCGGGAAGGAGCAGGTTGACCGTGATCCCGTGCGGGCGGAGGTCCTCGGCCATGATGAGGCCGAGCGCCTCAGCACCCGCTCGCGCAGGCCCGTACGGGACGAAGCCGCGACGGTGCATCGTCTCGTGGTTCATCGTCACGTTCACGATGCGGCCCCGCCCCTGCTCGAGGAAACGCGGCGCGAACGCGCGCGACACCAGGAAGTAGCCGGTGAGGTTCGTCGCGACGACGTCGGCGAAGCCGTCGGGCGAGACGTGCCAGAACGGCTGGGGGTCGACCATGAAGCGCGGGTTCACCGTCCGCATGCCGATGCCGGCGTTGTTCACGAGCAGGTCGAGCCGGCCCCATCGCTCGGTGATTTCCACCGAGGCGGCGTGGGCGGAGGCCGGGTCGCGGACGTCCAGTGCGAGCGGGACGGCGTCGAGCCCTTCGTCGCGCCATCGCGACACGGCGGCATCCAGCCGCGGCGTCTGCCGGGCGGCGACGGCGACGTGCGCGCCGGCGCGCAGGAGCGCGTCGGCCATTGCCGCTCCGATTCCGCTGGTCGCGCCCGTCACGACCGCGTGCACGCCGTCGATTCGAAGCCTCTCCATGGCCGTCATCGTGCCGCCTCCCGGAGCGGAACGGCGACCTCGGACGCCATCGCCGCGAGGCCGATCGACCCGAGACCGGCGTCGACGCCGACGATCACGTGGTTGGCTCCCGCGCGGCGGAAGGCGAGCGCCGTCTCGCGTGCCTCGCGCAACTCGGCCCCCGACGCCCCCACGCTCATCTGCGCGGCGAACGTGAAGTCGTCGGGATCGCGTCCGGCGGCATCGAGCGCCCGCCGGATCTCGTCGCGCTTCTCGGCGAAATATCGGACGTCCCCGGGCCGGTTGCCGGGCATCGGCCAGCCATCGGCGTACCGCACCGCGAGCCCGATCCCGCGCCGCTGGCCCGCGCCGACCCAGATCGCCGGGCCCTCCGGGCGGAGCGGGGGTGGCTCGTTCGTGGCCTCGTGGAGCGGATAGAACGGGTCGTCGAGGGTGACGCCGGGTGACGTCCGCGCGGCATCGGAGAACAGCGCCGACAGCACCCGCAGCGCGCTCTCGAACCGGTCGAACCGCTCGCGCATGGGCGGCAGCGGGATCCCGAACTGGTCGTGCTCGCCCTCGTGCCAGCCCGCGCCGAGGCCCAGCACGAACCGTCCACCCGTCACGTGGTCCAGGGCCGTCGCCTGCTTGGCGAGCACTGCCGGGTGTCGGAACGTGTTCGATGCGACGACGACGCCGACCCACAGGCCCCGGGCACGCGCGGCGAGGGCCGCGAGCGTCGTCATCGATTCGTACGCCGCGCCGCCGCGCTCCCGGCCTGCGTTGGTCAGGTGGTCGCTCATCCAGCCCGCGTCGAGCACGCCGAGGTCTGCCGCCATCGACCACATCGCGGCCATGCTCGGCCAGTCGACCGGCCCGCCATGGGTCGCGGAGATGCGGAAGCCGACGAGGCCGGGACGTGTTGCCATGCTCTCCTCCGATGCTCGGACACCTGTTGTCGCAGCCGGATCGTATCGGGAAGCCGGTCGACCGGCCGCCGCCGGCACCGCCGGGCACCCGTCGCCCGGGCCGCCGGTCCCTGCCACGGCCATCGTCGGTGACCCCGAGCGGGGAGGTGGCGGTGCGCGACATGTCCAGCCGGCTGTAAGGGACGTGATAGATGACCGGGCCCTGACACGATACCGGCCTCATCCGTCGTGGGTCGACACTCGGACCGTCACCCGGACGCAGCGACGGCGCCGCATCCGGGCGCGCCCGCGCGACCCTCGAAGTGCTCTGGCGACAGCCGAGATCGGAGGAGCGTCCCGTGAATGCCCCCGCCACCTACCTCCACTGGGGATTCGTGCTGATCTCGGTCCCCAACCTCCTGCTCCTCATCGGGATGATCGTCGTGTTCGCGCTGGCGCTGCTGGCGCCATTCCCGCACGGTGATGTCGTCGACGAAGCGCCGCCGCCCGCAGCGCCGGACGCACGAGGGGAGGCCCGTCGTGGCTGATCGACGGGAGTCGGCGACCGGCGACTCGCACGCGACGAACTGGACGGCCGCGGTCCGCGGCATCCTCGAGCGCCGCCTCCCGCTCTCCAACCTGCTGCCGGACCGGCAGCCGTACTACGTGGGCTCGTGGGTCTACGTCTTCGGCGTCATCACGATCGCAGCCCTCATCTGGCTGATCGTGACCGGCGTCGTCCTCGCGTTCTTCGGGCCCCAGTGGTGGCACGTCTCGGCCGTCGGCCACTTCGTGAACAGCCTGCACTTCTGGGCCGTCCAGGTGTTCTTCGTGTTCATGGTGCTGCACCTGTGGGGCCAGTACTTCATGGCGGGCTGGCGCGACGGGCGCGCCCCGACCTGGATCATCGGGGTGGTCATCTTCGCCATCAGCCTCGGCACCGCGTTCACCGGCTACCTCTCGCAGCAGAACTTCGACGCGCAGTGGATCGCGGTGAACGCGAAGGACGCCACGAACGCGGCCGGGATCGGTGCCTTCTTCAACGTGCTCAACTTCGGGCAGATGTACGGCATCCACGTGATGATCCTTCCGATCGGCATCGTCACCCTCGTCGCGCTCCATCTCGTCCAGGTGCGGATGCGCGGCGTGGTCAAGCCCATCGAGCCCGCCGGCTCTGCCAGCGGCGCCGAGGAGGCGCAGCGCCGCCGCGAGGCCGATCGATGACCGCGGCCGACGGACCTCGTCCGGGCGCGTCGTCGGGGCCGCCTCCTGGAGCATGGCGGCCGGGAGACTCCCAGGAGGTCTACTACGCCGGCGTCCGGATGGTCCGCTACGACCTGATCAAGGAGCTTGCCCTGGCATTGCTCGGGACGGCGGTACTCGTTGTGATCCTGGCGGCCGCGCTCTCGTCGCCCGACGATCCGCCCGTCACGATCCAGAGTTGGGCACAGAGCGACCCGGTCGACTTCGTGACGACGGCCGTGGCGGAGCTGTCGGGCCAGAGTGAGACCGCCACCTACGGGCCGCCCTACAACAACACCGCGGGCGCTGCGCAGGCCATCGGCCCGTTCGCGCCGGCACAGTGGGCGGGTGTGAGCACGCCGATCGATACTGCCAAGGATTTCGTGCTCGATCCTCTCGGGCTCGCCTCGGCAGGGGATCCCGCGCTCTCGTCGGCCCTCCAGACGTATGAGCGCGCCCCTTCGTCGGAACAGCAGTCGTGGACCACGGCGTACGGCCACGCGCTGGCGAAGGGGACGGCGTCGAATGGGTCGGTCCAGGTCCCGCCCGGCGACTACGGCCCGGTCCCGCGGCTCATGAACAGCCTGCTCGGCGTCGCGCGGACCGGCGGGCTCGACGGCCTGCTCCTCCAGACCGGCCACTTCTACCAGACCGACTACACCCGCCCGCTGCTGTTCATGGGTGACGGGAGCTACCTGCCCAACCTCGCCGCGGCCCAGCACCTCACGGGCGACCAGTGGGGCATGATGAACGAGACGGGGAGCTATCCGGGCCAGACCTGGCTGTGGCTGTACACGTTCTGGTACCAGGTCCCGCCGTTCTCGACGGCCCCGAACGCCGACTTGATCGTCGTGATCCTGATGGGCCTGCTCACGGCGCTGCTCGCGCTCGTCCCGTTCATCCCGGGCCTGCGCGACATCCCGCGCTGGATCCCGGTGCATCGCCTGATCTGGCGGCGGTACTACCGGGGCTGATCCGGCTGCGCCCGCCGCTTCTCGCGACTGACGCAGCGGCCAGCGGGCTCCGCTGCTCGTCGGGGCCGTACGGTCGCCGGGTGCGGTGGAGGCCGGACCGCCGGGCTGGGCGCGTCGCGGTAGCCTGCACGCTGGAACGCGGCGCCACCGGCCCGCGAGAGCGCCGCCGGCAGGGAGGATGCATGGACGAGCCGAGCCGTCACGTGGTGACCTGGGACGAGCTCGACCATCTCGTGCGCGCGCTTGCGGAGAAGGTGCGCGGCGAGCACGACGTGCTGCTCGCGATCACGCGCGGCGCGCTCGTGCCGGCCGGCATGCTCGCGTATCTGCTCGGGATGCGCGACATCCTCATCGCCGCGGTGGCGTACTACGACGACGAGGGGCGACCGGGCGCGCAGCCGTCGTTTCTGCAGTTCCCGGCCGATCCACTGCTGCGGGGCAGGCGCGTGCTGGTGGTCGACGAGGTGTGGGACTCCGGCACGACGATCCAGGCGGTCATCGACCGCGTGCGCCTGGCCGGCGGGACGCCGACGACGGCGGTGCTCCACTACAAGCCTCACCGATCGCGCGTGCCATCCGTGCCGGACCACCACGTCGTCGACACCGACGACTGGATCGTCTACCCGTTCAAGTACGGGCGCTGACCGGCGCCGCCCGGGGTCGCTCGGGGGCGAACGACTACGAGGGCCTCCCGTGATCGGCGGGCTGCGCCAGTTCGAGCCGCTTGAACTCCTCGACCTGCCCGCGGATCGCGCGCTCCGTCGGCAGCCGCTCGATGCTCGACGCGCCGAAGAACCCGGCGATGCCGGGCATGCGCCGCAGCGCCTGACCGACGGTGCCCGGCTCGTCGAACGGCCCGCCGTGGCAGATCACCAGGATGTCGCGCCGGGTCGACCACCCCGCCTCGGCCATCGTCATGACCCGGTCGATCGCCTCGTCGAGCGTCAGCGCGACGCCGGCCCCGATCGTGCCGGCCGTCGTCAGGCCGACATGCGCCACCAGCTGGTCCGCCCCCGCCTCGGTCATCGCCCGCGCCTGGTCGGCGTCGAACACGTAGGGGGACGTGAACAGGTCGAGCGCGTGCGCGACCGCGATGGCGGAGATCTCGCGCTCGTACCCCATCCCCGTCGCCTCGAGGTTCGCCCGGAACGAGCCATCGATGAGGCCGACGGTGGGGAAGTTCTGGACCCCGGAGAACCCGATGTCGCGGAGCTGCCGCAGGAACACCGGCATGAGGCGGAACGGGTCCGTGCCGTTGATGCCCGCGAGCACGGGCGTGTCGCGGACGACGGGGAGCACCTCGGCGGCCATCTCGACGACGATCGCGTTCGCATCGCCGTACGCGAGCAGGCCGGCGAGTGAGCCCCTGCCGGCCATCCGGTAGCGGCCGCTGTTGTAGATGATGATCAGGTCGGCGCCGCCCGCCTCGGCCATCTTCGCCGAGATGCCCGTGCCGGCGCCGCAGCCCACGATCGGCCTGCCCGCCTCGGCCTGCGCCTGCAGGCGGTTGAGGATCTCGGTGCGCGTGAGTGTCATCTCGCGCTACCTCCCGGTGTCCGCGAGCGCCGGCTTCGGCGCGACGGTACCTGACGTCCTGAGCATCTCGAGGAGGGTCTCGGCGACCTTTCCGGAGAACGCCGGGTCGTTGATGTTGGCGTCGACCTCGATGACGGGTATGCCGGGTCGGACGTGCGAGCGGATCGCGTCGAAGCACGCCCCATCCGCCTTCGGATCCCAGAACCGGCCGCCGGGTGCGTCGAGCATCGAGACGCCGCGCAGCGGCAGCAGGAACGTGACGGGCGCGCTGGCGGCGTTGGCCGCGGCCGCCAGCATCTCGCCCATGCGCCGGTTCTCATCGACGTTCGTCCGGAGCAGCGTCACGTTCGGGTTCCACTCGTAGCGCGTCCGTCCGTGGTACACCTCGGGAACCGTGTCGGCTGCCCCGAAGTTTGCCATGTCGACGCAGCCCGGCACGAGCACAGCGGGGATGCCGGCTCTCGAGGCGGCGAGGCATCGATCAGGGCCCGCGCTGAACACGCCCCCGCACACCTCGTCGGCCAGCTCCGTCGTCGTCATGTCGAGAGAGCCCGAGATGAGCCCGTCGGCGATCAGGCTCTCCATCGTGCGGCCACCCGTGCCAGTCGCATGGAACACGAGGACCTCGTACCCCGCGCCCTCGAGGATCCCCCGGGCGTGATCGACGGCCGTGGTCGTGTTGCCGAACATCGAGGCGACGACCAGCGGGCGATCCTCGGCGGCAGCTGCCACCTCGGTCTCGACCATGCCGCAGATCGCTCCGGCGGCATTCGCGTAGATGCGCCGGCTGATCCGGTTGAATCCTGCGACGTCGACGATCGACGGCACGAACACGATGTCCTTTGCGCCCGCGAACGCGCTGACGTCGCCGCCCCCGAGGGTCGAGACCATGACCTTCGGGAAGCCGACGGGCAGCGTGCGCATCGCGCTCGTGGCGATCGACGTGCCGCCGCTCCCGCCCATGCCGATGATGCCGTCGATCTGGCCCCCCTCGTACAGCCCGCGGACGACGACGGCGAGGCCCTTTGCCATCGTCTGCATCGCCTCGTCCTTGTGCTCCCCCGAGGACAGCCGATCGAGGTCGCCCCCTCCGGCCCGGGCCACCTCGGCGCGGTCGACGTCCGGCGGGATGGCGGGCGCCCCCATGACGCCGAAGTCGACGACGAGGGCGGACAGGCCACGGCGTCGCACGATGTCCCTGACGAACGCGAACTCGGCACCCTTGGTGTCGAGCGCACCCACGATCGCGACGGTCTTCGCCATCGTTCCCTCCTCGGTCAGGGACGTCGACGACCCTGCGACGACCACCCGGCCGTCACGGCCGCCAACGCGCCTCGAACGGACGCTCGACAGATTGCCACGTGCCCGCCGATTCGAACAGGGTCGTCTGGCGCGCCCGGGCTGCATGCCGATGGCCCTCCCGCCTCGACCGCATCGCGGACGAGCCGGGCGCACTCCCGCACGCCGGCGGGCGGGCAGGGGGCACAGGCGCGAAGGCGGGAACCGCAAGGCGCGGCCCGGAGCGGTGGCCCTTCGACGAGCGTGCCATCATCCGGAGCGAGGGGCATCGGATCGCGGGGCGCGACAGCGGGGCGTGACAGCAGGAGGTGCGCGGGATGAATCGGCTGCCGAGGGATCGCCCGGCTCGGGTCGCTGATGGCGGAGCGACGACGACCTCGCTCACGCCGCCGCTCGTCGGGGATCTGCACCTCGTCGGGCATCAGCTGCCCGTCCCGCTCGTCACCGGCGAGGAGGTTCCCTACCTGAACCTCGACTACGCCGCCAGCACGCCACCGCTCGTGCGCGTCGCCGAGGCGGTCCAGGCGTTCCTGCCGTGGTACAGCAGCGTCCATCGTGGCGCCGGCCACAAGTCGCAGGTGGCGACCGCGGCGTACGAGGGGGCCCGCGAACGCGTGCACCGGTTCCTCGGCCTGCGGGCCGACGACCAGGTGCTGTTCGTCCGCAACACGACGGACGCGATCAACCTGCTCGCCTCGGCACTGCCCGACGGGTGCCAGGTGATCACGTTCGCGGTGGAGCATCACGCGAACCTGCTGCCGTGGCGCCGGCCCGGGTTGTCCGCCCGGCACCTGCCCGTACCCGCGACCCCGGGCGACGCACTCGAGCAGCTCGACTCCGCGCTCCGCGACCGCCCTGCCGGGCCGTGTCTCGTCGCGGTGACCGGCGCATCGAATGTCACCGGCGAGATCTGGCCCATCGGGGAACTGGCGGAGGTCGCGCATCGCCACGGAGCCCGGATCCTGTTGGACGCCGCGCAGCTCGCCCCCCACCATCCCATCGACGTCGCGGGCCTCGAGGTCGACTTCGTCGCGTTCTCCGGCCACAAGATCTACGCACCGTTCGGAGCCGGCGTGCTTGCCGGCCGGGGGGATTGGCTCCGCGCGCCGGTGCCCTACCTGCGCGGGGGCGGCGCCGTCGAGTTCGTCACGCTCGACACCGTGCTCTGGTCGGACCTGCCGGACCGGCAGGAAGCGGGCTCGCCGAACGTCGTCGGGGCCGTGGCACTCGGGGCGGCGTGCGAGGCGCTGTCCGGGTACGGCATGGAACGGCTCGCGGCCGAGGAGATGGCCCTGGCGCGCTATGCGCGGGAGCGGATCGGAGCAGTCGAGGACGTCGAACTCTACCGCCTGTGGCCCGAGACGCACCCGCGGCTCGCGATCGCGACGTTCAACGTCCGCGGGCTCTGGCACAGCCAGCTCGCCGCGATCCTCAGCGCCGAATATGGCATCGGCGTGCGCCATGGCTGTTTCTGCGCGCACCCGCTGATCCTCAGCCTCCTCCACGTCGGCACCACGGAGGCCGAACGGATCCGGACGGAGATCTCGGACGGGGCCAAGGGCCGGGTCCCGGGCGCGGTCCGGGCCAGCATGGGGCTGGGGACGACGCGGGACGACGTGGATGCCCTTGCGGCGGCGCTCGACTCGATCGTGAAGTGGGGGCCGCGGTGGACGTACCGGCTCGATGCGGCGACGGGCGAGTATGTGCCCGATCCGGAGACGCGCCCCATGCCGGCGCTCCCGATCGCCCTGGCGCCAGTGGGCGCGCGCGGCGGCGAGAGCTCGTAGGGGAGAGCCGGGGAGGGATGGCCGGGTCGGGCCGTGGACCGGTCCGTCCGCGTGCACGGGCTCGTCAGGCGGCCGGGACTCGCGCGGCGAACCGTCGGATCGTCGGATAGGGGGTGCGCATGAAGCTCGACCTGGCCGCGGGAAGCCCGGCGCCCGGCGACGTCGGACGCATCGCGCGCGCAGCGGAGGCGTTCGGGTTCGACGCGCTGTGGGTGGCGGAGACGGAGCACGAGCCGTTCGTCGCATCGGCGCTCGCCCTGGCGGCCACCGACCGGCTCGATGTCGGCACGGGCATCGCGGTCGCCTTCGCCCGGAGCCCCGTCGTGATCGCCCAGGCATCGTTCGACCTCGCCGCACTCTCGCGCGGGCGCTTCCTGCTCGGGCTCGGGACTCAGGTACGTGCCCATGTCGAGCGTCGGTTCGGGATGGAGTGGAGCGCGCCGGCGCCCAGACTCGCCGAGTGGATCGAGGCGATCAGCGCGGCGTGGGCGACGTGGCAGGACGCCGCGCCGTTCCGGGTCCGCACCGAACACCTCGACCTGTCGCTGATGACGCCGGCGTTCAGTCCGCCACCCCTCGACGTCGAGCGTTCCGACGGCCGCCGCCCGATCCCGATCTCGGTCGCCGGCGTGGGGCCGGGGCTCGCCCGACTCGCCGGTCGCGTCGCCGACGGCTTCCAGGTCCATCCGTTGCACACCGCGCGGTACCTCGCCGAGGTGCTCGAGCCGGCGCTCGCGGCGGGCGAGGCGGAGGCCGGTCGAGGCCGTGCCGAGCGGATCGTGCCCGTCTTCCTGGCGCCGACGGACGACCCCGTCCTCCGGCACGCGGTGCGGACGCGGGTGGCGTTCTACGCGTCAACGCCGAGTTATCGGCCCGTGCTCGCGCTGCATGGCCGCGAGCGCATGGGCGAGCGGCTGAGCCGGCTGGTGGCGACCGGTCGGTGGTCCGAGATGCCGGACCTCGTCGACGACGAGTTCCTCGGGCTGGTGGCGATCACCGGTCCATCCGACGCGCTGCGTGACGCGCTCGCGGAGCGGGTCACCGGGCACGCCGATCGCGTGCTGCCGCTGCTTCCGTTCGAGCCGGGCACGGATGGCGAGCCGCCGAACGCCCGCCTGTGGGAGCGTCTGAGGTCCGTGATCGGAAGCACATGAGGCGGATCCATCCGACAGCGCCCGCCACGGTCCGTGCCTGCTCGAGGGCGCGCGCATGACGCGCCAGTGGATCACCGGATCAGCGCTCCCAGATCCTGCCTGAGCGCGTCGCGGCCAGCGTGCCCGAGGTGACCACGAGCCAGAACGCCACGAGCAGCACGAACAGCGCGACCGCGAATGCCTCGAGCCAGCCCGCGTGCCATGCACGCCCGATCGCGAGCGTGCTCGCCGTGTAGGCGCCCAGCGGGAACGTGAAGGCCCACCAGCCGAGTCCATACGGGAGGCGTCCGCGCCGCAGGTAGGCGACGAGCAGGACGATCGCCGCGGCCAGCCACCAGATCCCGAATCCCCACAGCATGGTCGCCGCCAGGGACGAGGCCGTGGCCAGGATCGGAGCCGCGTTCCCCCACAACGGGCCACCCGCCTGGCCCAGCCGCAGCAGCGCGAGGCTGCCCACACCGATCGGGCCGAGGCCGATCCAGAGCGACGGCGCGAGCGGGGCTTCCGGAAGCGGGTGGAACACCAGGCGGTCGTACAGCAGTGACGCGACGAGAACGAAGAGGAGGAAACCCATGCCCCAGAAGGCGTAGCCGGCGGCGACGAGCATGGGCAGGTCCGCGACGGCCACGTGGGGTGCGAGGGGCATGAGGGCCATGGGCACGATGATGTTGACGACCGGCGGGATGAACCAGCCGCCGTTGGCGGCGCGCGGGTCCGTGCCGGCGTTGACGAAGAGCATCGCGGCGAATGCGACGCTGACGAGGAACGCGAGGACGATGCCGACCGCCGCCAGGACGGCCACGAGCGTGGCCGTGGCGCCCACGGAGAACACGGAGGGTCCGGCGGTGGCGATCCCCACCGCGAGGACGAGGATGCCGCCCGGGAACGTCCCGTACAGCGCGCCCACGACCGGGTTCGCGAGGTCGGCGCGGGCATCGCGCGGATGACGCAGCCAGCGTGCGGCGTACGGGATCCCGAGCCCGACCGCGAGGAGCGCCGACAGCCCGACCATTGCGACGCCGAACCACCGTCCGGCCCAGGCGAGCGAGCCGATCTCGCCGGGGTTCTGGTAGGCGATGATGCCGATGATCGCCGTGCCCATCACGGCGCCGTACCAGCCGGGGTGGAAGCCGCGCAGGCGGACGGACGGTGCGGCCAGGGCCTCGCGCGGTGCGAGCAGGGCGGTGGACATGGGAACCTCCGAGCAGTCGGTCAGGCCTCCGCGAGCCAGCCTGCGATGTCGCCCGCGGACGGGACCCGGCCGTAACTGCGGATGACGCCGTCGATGATCAGTCCGGGCGTCGCGAGGATCCCGTGACGTGCGATCTCCCGGTAGTCGGTGACCTTGACGATCTCGGCCTCGACTCCCGCCATTCCGATGGCCTGACGCGCGTTCGCCTCGACGCGTTTGCAGTTCGCACAGCCCGGGCCGAGCACTTCGATCCTGATCACGAGCGCGCTCCTTTCGTCGTCAGTGGATGAGGGCGTTGAACAGGTAGCCGATGCACAGGATCCCGATCGTCACCACCGTGGCGAAGACCGCGATGAGCTGGGGCTTGATGACCTTGCGCAGGATGATGAACTCGGGCAGGCTGATG
>JAJYGH010000088.1 GCA_021785175.1 Chloroflexota bacterium
GCGCGGCTCGGTCAGATGTCCCTTACTGCCGGCAGCAGCAGGCCGACGAGCCCGGCGAGCGCGGTGACCAGCCCGAACGAAACGAACACGGCCGGGACGCCGACGAACTGTGCGAGCAGGCCGCTCGCCGCCATGGCGAGCGTGAGCGGGCCGAGCACCATGCTGAACCGGATCCCGACCACGCGGCCCATGAGCTCCTGCGGCGTCCGCTCGGCGAAGAGCGTCTGCGTCGGGATGAGGAAGACCATGTTGGCGACGCCGGCGCCGGCGGCCAGCGCGAGCGCGACCACCTCGTTGCTCGTCATGCCGAGGAGCATCGTCGCGACGCCCAGTCCGATGTACCCGGCGACGACGAGGCGTCCCTTTCGCCAGCGCGATCCGACCGCGCCGATGGCGATGCCTCCGGCGAGGCTCCCGACGCCGATCAACAGATCGATCGCGGCGTAGCTCTGGGGGTACGGGATGATCGTTCCGTCGAGGACGTCGCGTGCGTAGACGACGCTCAGCGCGACGGTGGCGCCAGCGGCAAGCTGGGCGATCCCGCTGATGACCGTGTTCTGGAGGAGCGGCGCGTCCGACCGGAGGAACCGCCACGCCTCGCGAATCTCCGCAACGTAGCGTTCGAGCGTCCCGACCGCCGCAGGGCCGACCCCCCGTACGACGGGGGGGATCGTGAGCGATGCCAGCAGCGCGGCGCTCACGAGATACGAGGCGGCATCGCACCAGAACGCGAGTGTCAGCGCGCTGCCGAGAAACGCGACGAAGAGGCCGGCGATGGGATACCCCACCAGGTCGGCGATCGTCTCCGCCGTGTACATCGCGGCGTTCGCCGGCGTCAGATCCTCGGCGCGGACGATCCGCGGGATGACGGCGGATCGGGCAGGACGGAAGAAGATGCTGACGGTCGTGACGGCGAACACGATCGGGTAGACGAGCAGGATGCTGTCCTGCGCGGCGAACGGGATGAGCAGGACGAGACCCGCCCTGGTGAGGTCACTCACGATCATCACGCGCCGCTGGTCCCACCGGTCGACGAACGCCCCCGCGAAGGGCCCGAACAGGAGGTTCGGCAGGGTCGCGGCCAGGAACGTCAGCCCGACGTCGAGGGCCGAACCCGTGATCGACAGAACGAGGACCCCGATCGCGATCTGGTTCAGGCGGTCCCCGAGCAGACTGACGGCCTGCCCGATCCAGAGCGCCGAGAAGCGCGCGTCGAGGGCGAGCCGGACGTACGGGTGAACGGCGAGGCGTGCGCGGACCCGGCCGAGGGGCAACGACGGCGGCAACGGCAGGGCCGTCGAGCGTTGCAGCGGCGCTGTGCCGGCCGCAGGCTGGGCTGCGAGGGGTCTCTCGACGGTCTCGGGCTGGGGTCCGCCCGCCGCGCCGCCGAGCAGCACGGGGCGCGTGAGCACGGCGGCCCCGGAAACGCCGGACCGCGCCTGGAGGCCGGCCTGCTCCCGCTCGTGGGTCCCACGCGCTGTCACCCGCCGGCGCGCCCGCCCCGGCTTCGGCCCGGCGACCCCGAGGCCTTCGGCCTGCGGCGCCGGCAGGATCTGTGTCCATGGCGCCGCGAACCCGGAGCCAGCCGGAACCGGGCGAAGCGCTGCCTCGATCTCGGTCACCGCCGCCGTCGGGCTGATTGCCTCGGGTTCGGGGGCCTCGGTCTCCAGGTCGGTCTCCGATTCGGGAGCAACGAGCGTCGCGAACACGTACCAGGCGAGTCCGGCGGCCATGAACGCGTCGCCCATGCTCATCACGTTCGTCAAGACCGGGATCGGCACGGGAATCAGGTCGCCGAACGGACCGCCCCGGATGACGAACTCCGTACCGAGCTGCGCGGGCAGGAGCCGATGAAAGGAGACGGCGAGGTCCTGCGGCGTCATCCCGACCAGCTGGAGCGCCGGCGGCCAGACGGGCATCCACCCGCCGTTCAGGACGATCGCCAGGCCGTTCGTGACGACGCCGGCGGAGGCGACGATCAGGCCCGGCTGGTCGCGGTTCGCGTAGAGGACGGCCGCGACGGTCGCGAACGCGGTCGCGTAGAGGGGGAGGCGCAGGTCGGCCGCCGGGGCGATGCCGTAGCGGATCGCGGCCTCGGTGCCGTAGCGGACGAGGATCGCGCCGAACAGGAGCGCCCCGTAGCGGAGCCGGATACGACCGAGGTTCTCGATGCGTCCGCCGGCGAGCAGGCCGACGGCGACGGCGACGGCGACCGCGACGACCATCGGTCAGGGTGCGTCGGCAGAATCGAAACGAGGCCGGATGCCTGATCTCGATCGGCCGTCGCCGCAGACCAGGCGGGTGATCGCCTGGCTACGGCAGCCGGAGCCGTTGGCCACGGTCATCGGCGATCCGCGGAGGGCTCGCCGGTCCGCCGCCCGATCGTCAGCCCCCGGTGGTCACTGCGCATCGGCCGGCGGATGGTCGCCCACGCGCCCGGCGACGCGGGCCCGCGCAGTGAGCCGCGAGATCAGCGTGGGTGGCCCGGGTTCAATCGACGGCCTGCCGGGGTCCGCCACCCCGGCCATGCGGTCCGTCCGCGTGAACGCCTCGAGCACATCCGGATCGAACTGGATTCCCGCGTACTTGCGAAGCTCGGCGAGCGCCTGCTCCCTGGTGAGCGGTCGCATTCGGTATGGCCGCATCGCCGTCATCGCCTCGAAGGCGTCCGCGACGTGCAGGATCCGCGCGAGCTTCGGGATCTCCTCGCCGACCAGGTGATGGGGGTAGCCGGAGCCGTTGTACCACTCGTGGTGGTGGAGGATGATCGGGAGCTCCGGGGCCAGCCGCTGAACGGGCTTGATGATGTCGTAGCCCAGCACCGGGTGCTGGTTCATCTTGATCCGTTCGTCGCGCGTGAGCTTGTCCTGCTTGAGCAGGACGTCGTCCCGCACCCCGATCTTCCCGATGTCGTGCAGCAGGCCGCCCCACTCGAGGGCCTCGAGCTCGGCCTCGCTGCAGCGCATGACGCGGCCGATCTCGACCGCGATTGTCTGGACGTTCTCGGAGTGCTGCGCGGTGAACGGGTCGCGCGCGTCGATGGCCGATGCAAGGGCACGAACGGTCTGGGTGAACATGTCGCGGAGCTGCACCGTCGCCTGGTTCGCGGCCCGCGTCGAGTACAGCGGCAGCGCGAACAGGACGACGCCCCACCACTCGATCGACCAGACGACGGCGATGAGCCAGGCGAGCGGCGTCATCCCGAGCAGGTTGCCCGCAACCAGCCGCAGGTCGCCGGACAGCGCGGCCGCCGTCGGTGACACGTGATCTCGGACGACCATCACCAGCGCAAAGAGCGCACCGTTGGCGAGGAAGTAGACGACGCCCGCCGCCGCGACTCCGAGAAGGGACTGCCAAGTGGGCGCAAACGGATTCCTTGCGACGACCTCAAACGTTAGCGCCGACAGCACAGCCGGCAGCGCCGCTTCGGCATGGTTGTAGAGCGTCCCGTACCAGGGCACGTCGCCCTTCAGCTCGCGCCACTCTGTGACGCCCACGGTCCCCACGACCGCTGCCGCGCCCGGGCCGCCAATGACCGATGCGGCGAGGATAGGCGCAATCGAGACACTCACGACCGCTCCTCTCGGCATACGGACGGGAAATGCTTGCGCCACGAGCGTGAGGACGGTCCAGTACGCGACCCCTGACCAAGAGCCAAACGAGGAGGGCGGGTTCCAGTAGTAGATCGCGACGAGCACAACGATGATGGCCGTCGTAATGACGGCCATCAACAAGAACCTCAGCGATCTGGACAAGCGGTCAGACTCTCGTCGGTATCAGCGCGTAGGAGTGGCAGCTCCGTCAGTGGGATGACGGAACTGTAGAGACCTACAGGGGCCGAACCCCGGCTCCACCTCCGATGATGATGGCGAGCAGTGTCAAGAGGACAAATGCTCGCGAGAGAGAGTCACGCATGTCAGCGCCTCGAAGAGTCGGCACGACCTGAGTGTTGCCCGCCTGCTTACCAGGACTTGATCATTGCTAAAGCCACCCACGCTCGTTGTGGCGGCCCTCGTGTCAGAAAGACACGAAAACCGACCGGACGTTGCCGTCGGTCGGTTGCACTACTCGCTCAGCACTCACCCAAAGTGCCCAATTCAGGTGAGGCGTCAGCGCGTCCGAGCGTCTTGACATCGGCTCCCGGTACCGAAGTACCAGTAAGTGCCCGGACTATAGGAGTCGGTCGCGAACGGGGTCAATACGCAGGATTGCCTACCGGGCAGCCATGATCTCCTCAAGCGTTGGTGGCTCCACCCCGTACTCTCCTCTTTGGACCTCAGCGTAGTGACCGTACTGCTCGGCCGCTGCCGCCCGAGCGCCCAACGTTCCATACAGCCATATGAGCTGACGCTCCATGTACTCGGCCTCAGAGTCGACTCCCAGAACGACGACCGCCACCTCGACGGCCTCGGCCATCCGGTGATCGGCGATCAGCCGCGCCACTGAGGTCTCGGCGAGGTGAAGGAACTGGCTGTGCAACAGTTCGCGCCAGCCGGACGCCCACTCTTCGTACTCGAACTCGGGCGCAAAGCGGCCTCGATACAGGTGAATGGCGTCAAGGGCGCGCTGAATGCCGTCTGGGTTCTCGAGCGCGGTCGCTGCCTGTCTGTGGAACGCGGAGCTCTCCGCCTCCACCAGGTCCGAGTCCAACCACACCAGGTCCGACTCGAAGTGAACGTACTGCACCGAGTAGTCGTCGTCGTATCCAGGCTCGATGTCCCGCCGCAGAAAGTAGAGCGTCTGATTTAGGCTGTTCAGAGCTGGACCGGGGTTCGTCTCGGGCCAGAGCGCGTCCAGTACTTGGTCTCGCGTGGCGAGCTGGTTCTTCCTGGTGAGGAGATAGCAGAGAAGACCTGCGGCGCGACGACGGATCGACGCTATGTCGACCGACCTCTGCCCGACGACGAAGCCGACACGCCCAAGGTCCGATATGACGAGCCGCGGGCTGCGCCGCCTCGCGAGACCCCGTCCGAGATCCGTGCCTCGGAGACCCCGGATCCGCGATTTCGCCAACTGGCGCAGAGGGCGGACGTCATCGAGCTCCCCGAACTCGTCAAGCAGACGGGCTGCGCGAAGGGCGTTTGGTTTCGTCGGATGGCGTATCGCTTCCCGAAGCAGAGGAAGCCAGCGCGACGGCCAGCGGGTGATGCTTGTCAATATCGGCTCGGCGGTTTCGGGCACGAGGTGAAGCTGTTCCGCGAGAGCGTCGGTGCAAGACAAGATGTCCATATCTGTCGCGCGAGCCAGGACCTCAGCAGGCAGCCTGTGCCCTAGCGCGAGCTCCCCAAGCATTACCAGTCTGCCGCGGTACGCGTCCGCCCCTTGCCGCTCAGCAAGCTCCCGCGCGTCCGCGAGCGTGGCGGCTGCCTCGTCGGGTCGGCCCCCTACGAGAAGGCCCTCTCCTCGTGCTATCAGCCATTGCAGTTCACCTGCGACGGCGGTGACGTGAGCCCGGTTCAGGGGCGAAGACAGCAGTGACAGCGCGCGATCAGCGTCCGCCGCGGCCAGGGCAAGGCGGGCCGAGTTCAACTGTCGCTGGTACCAGATTCGATCGATTGACGCGGGGTCTCCCTCGTCTACCTGCTTGAGGAAGCCTGCTGCCCGAGCGAGGTCGCCCATCTTGGCAAGAAGCCCGACCGCTTCCATCAACCGTTCCGGTCTGCCGATTCCGCTCGCTTGGAGCCCGGCAGCAAGCTCTCCGTCAACATCGACCCATCTCCCCATCTCCGCGAGAGTCCGAGCCAGAGAGAGATGAGTGGACGCCGCCTCGTCCGGCTCGTCGGGAACCTGGCGAAACAACTCGAGGGCGCGATAGCCCGCGGCGAGAGCATTCTCGAACTGCCCTTGGGCGAGGCGAACCTCGAGGAGGTTGTGGTAGGTGATGGCTGCGTAGAAGGGCAGCTCTCGATCGTCTTGGGTTGCCGCAAGGGCTTCAAGATGCCGGGCTGCGGTCGTCAGACTCCCATCCCGAGTGGTCGCGACCAGGGTGCGCAGGCCGGCAATCAAAGGAGCGTGCTCGCGCGGAATCTCCTTGTCCGAGGACGCCTCTTCCAGCAGCTCGACGACCCGTCCGGACTGGGCGAGCCACCACAGGGCATGCATACGTGCCAGAACGACGAGGCCGCGTGACTGGCCGTCCAGGTCGGCGAGGTTGAAGCGCTCGAGGCGGGCGAGGCCGTCCTGGATCCGGCCGGCGTAGATGTCCTCGCGCGCGATGATGACCGCGATGCGCGCGTCATCGTCCGAGGCGCGGAGTCTCCGTGCCAGCGCGGCGCCCTCGCCCCATTGCCCGGAGCCGAGCACCTTTGCGACGTTTGCGAGCAGCACGCGGAGCGCGTCGGCCTCGTGGTCCGCCTTGATGTAGTGGCGGCAGGAGGTCAGCCAGTCGGATGCCTCCGCCGCCTGCGCGACCCGGAGATGCATGCCGCGCAGTTGCTCCGGGCTGACGAGCTGCTGCAGGCGCCGCTCGAGGAACTCGCGCATCAGGGGGTGGTAGCGGCGGCTGCTGCTGAGGTTGGAGTGGCGCGCCATCAGCCCCGCCTGGTAGCCCACGTGCGCCCACCCCTGGACCTCGGCCGCCGTCGGCGCCGGCTCGTCGGCCGCGAAGATCGCCGTCGCCAGCTCGATCCCGACGTCGTCGAGGATCGACGTGAACGTGAGGAATCGCTGGACCTCGGGTGCGAGCTCGTTCATCACCTCTTCCGCGAGGTAGTCGTACAGGTCGTCCTCCGCCCCCGTGATCGACCGCACGAACGCCCGGATGTCGCGCGACGACCGGCCGCGGATCGACGAGTGCAGCAACTGGAGCCCGGCGGCCCAGCCCTCCGTGCGCTCCTCGACCTGCCGGAGCACCTCGGTCTCGAGCGGCTGGTGGTAGATGTCGCGGAACAGCCGCTCGGTCTCGTCTTCCGAGAAGCGGAGGTCATCTGCCCCGAGCCGCGGCGCCTCGCCCTGCGCGATGAGTCGCCCGAGGGCGAGCTTCGGCGGCCGTCGCGCCAGGAGCACGAAGGTCATCCGGTCGGGCGCCTCGCCCAGCAGCCGGGTGATGAGCGCGCGAGCCCGCGGATCGTCGTCGATCACGTGGTAGTCGTCGAGGATCAGCATCGTCGAACGATCGTCGAGCGCCGACAATTCGGCGATCAGCGTCGAGACGACCAGTTCCGTCGTGGGCTGCGCCGTGAGCACGTCGCGCAGCAAGCCCAGCGTCTTCGTGCCGAAGCCGGGCTCGATCTCGCGGACGGCGGCGACCACGTAATTGACGAACGACACGGGATCGCAGTCGCCGGGGTCGAGCCGGTACCACAGGCACGGCATCGACGCGCGACGCGAGAAGTCCGTGAGCAGCGTGGTCTTGCCGAAGCCGGTCTCGGCGACCACCGTGATGCATCTCCGGTGTGCATGCCGCTCGATCCAGTCGAGCAGGCGATCGCGGGACAACGTCGCATCGCGGAGCGGCGGCGGCGTGACCTTCGCTCGTGAGACCGGATACTGCTCCACGGTGCGTTCGTCCGCGGACGGCAGGAGATGGCTCGCGGTCGTTCGGGCGGCCATCACGGGAACGAGGCGCGGGCGAACGATGTCGATGCCGGCGCGCGGCGGCCCGGGCGGCAGCGGCAGCTCGAGTTGCGACTCGCCCTGAACGTCGTCCTCCGCCCACGACCGCCGTGCCGGCAGGCGGACGGCGACGGCCGATGTCGACGGGAACTCGCGCGACGCGTCTCGGTCGGGCATGCCGCGCAGTGTGCGGACGCGGCCTCAACTCCCGCTTATCTGCTCGCGGCCCTCACCTCCCTGCCTCCGACTCCCTCCCGCACGCCTCTTCCGGCCCGTGTCGTTCCTCGTACGCGTCAGCCGGCTGGCGTCAGCCCTCGTATTCGAAGTGGATCTTCAGGTCGACCCGATACTCCTTGATCTCGCCGTTCTCGACGAGCGCGGTCGATTTCACGACCTCGACCATCCGTATGTTCCGAACGGTCCGGGCGGCCGTCGCGACCGCCTGACGAGCGGCGTCGCTCCACGACCGCGGGGACGTTCCCACCATCTCCCGAACGATGAACACTCCCATCCTCGCACCCCATGCCTGGCTGACGTCCGGCGGACTCTCGTGGCCGCGACCGTATCCGGCCCTGGATCGTCGCGCCGTGGCTCGGAATCATGGAGGCCGGCTCGAAAGCCGGCCTCGCAATACCTGCTGTTCCCGATCCGGCCCGCGGCGGCGTCGGTCAGGCCGACGTGCCGGCTCCGGCGCGAACCTTGTCGAAGCAGGAGCTGCAGTACACCGGTCGGTCGTTGCGTGGCGCGAACGGCACAACGGCCTGGCCCCCGCACATCGCGCAGATGGCCGCGTGGTATTCGCGAGGTGCTCCAGACGCGCGAGCATTGCGGGCCGTCTGGCGGCAGGTTGGGCACCGCTGGGGGTCGTTCTGGAGACCCTTCGCGGCAAAGAAGGCCTGCTCGCCTGCCGAGAACGTGAATTCCGCCCCGCAGTCGCGACAGGTCAGGATCCGATCGTGGTACACGGTGCTGTGCTCGCCCTCCTCGGGTGCGCCCGGACGCGATGAGCCCGGCCACGGCCGGTCTCGTGACAGGTGGGGGAGCGCACCCGCAGGAGCGACAGCCGGTCGCTCGGAACGGCGCGAATATACGCGTGCTGTCAACCAGGTCGCAATAAATGGTGCCTGCCGGCACCATTCGACGCCCGTTCCCGCGCCGGCGAGTGGGTTGCCGGCCGTCCGCCTACGCGTAATCCGCGGCGTAGCGCTCCGTTTCGGCGTACGACACGAACCGCGTCTGCCGCTTCTTGAACCACAACCGGACCTCGCCGGTCGGGCCGTTGCGGTGCTTCGCGAGCTTCAGCGTCACGACCTCGCCATCCGTCTCGGCGTCGTCGCTGCCGCGCTCCTTTTCCCGCCACAGGAACATCACCAGGTCGGCGTCCTGTTCGATCGAGCCTGACTCGCGCAGATCGGAAAGCCGTGGCTCTTTCGACTCGCGCATCTCCGGCTGGCGCGAGAGCTGGGACAGTGCCACGACCGGCACCTGCAGCTCGCGGGCGAGCGCCTTCAGGCCCCGCGAGATCTCCGAGACCTCCTGCACCCGGTTCGCGTCTCGGTTCGTGACACTCGACTGCATCAGCTGGAGGTAGTCGACGACGACGAGGTCGAGGCCGGCCTCCGCCTGCAGCCGCCGCGCCTTCGTGCGCAATTCCATCGTGCTGATGTTCGGGGTGTCGTCGATGTAGATGGCGGCCTCCGCGAGTGCGTTCATCGCGGGGGCGAGTCGGGTGAAGTCCATCTCCTCGAGAAAGCCGGTTCGAAGCCGCTGGGAATCGATGTTCGCGACGCTGCTGAGCAGGCGGAGCACGAGCTGCTCCTTGCTCATCTCCAGGCTGAAGATCGCCACGCTCCGCCCGTCCCGCACCGCGGCGTGCTCGGCGACGTTCAGAGCCAGGCTGGTCTTCCCGATCGACGGCCGGGCCGCGATGATCACGAGATCCGAGCGCTGCAGCCCCGTCGTGAGTGCGTCGAGATCGGCGAACCCGGTTCGCACGCCCGTGATCTCGCCCTTGTGCTGGTGCAGGTAATCGAGCCGGTCGTAGGCGTCGTGGAGCAGCTGCCGCAGCGGGCTGAACCCCGCCTGCACACGTCGCTGACTGACCCCGAACAGCTCGCTCTCGGCTCGGTCGATCGCCTCCGCCACATCCGCGGTCTCGTCGTACCCGATCCCCGCGATCCGTCCAGCGGCAGAGATGAGGTTCCGGAGGATCGCCTTGCGCTCGACGATCCGCGCGTAGTAGCCGGCGTTGACGGCTGTCGGCGTCAGGTTGATGAGGCTTGTGAGGTAGGCCGCCCCCCCGACCGACTCGAGCTGACCCTTGCGTTCGAGAACCTCCGCGACCGTCACCACGTCCACGGGCTCGCGCTGCTCGTACAGCTCGAGCACGGCCGCATAGATGTCGCCATGGTGGGAGCGGTAGAAGTCGTCGGGGCGCAGGACGTCGGCGACCTCGATGACCGCGTCGCGGTCGATCAGGAGGGCGCCAAGCACCGATTGCTCGGCCTCGACGGATTGCGGCGGCAGGCGGTCGATGGACACGGCGGCTCCGAGACGCGTTGTGTGCAGGCGGGCAGGCGACCGTCGGGCGGCGAGGGCCGGGCGGCGGCGAGGGATACGGTCCGTCCTCGATTGTGGCCCCGGCGAGGGGTCGGCGCATCGTCAGATCCGGCGAAGGTGGGCCCGGACTGTCCCCCGATTCATGCGGCCTGTGGACGAGCGATGTGGACGGTGTGGACGACTGCTCCGCCGTTCCCCCGCCCCCTGCCAAGGCTGCCCGGCCTCGAAGCGAGCTGCCATCCCGACCGAGCGGGGCGTGCGACCGCGGCACCCGAGCGCGCGGGTGCGAGAGCGGAGCGGCCCCCGCGACGACGCCGCGTCGCGGCCGGGCGTCAGTCGAGCCGGCGGATGACCCCGATCAGCTTTCCCTGGATCCGAACGTCGTCGTAGAACTGCGGCGCGTAGCGCTCGTTCGCGGGCTGCAGCCGCACCCGCCCCGGCTCCCTGTAGAACTGCTTGAGCGTGACGGCGTTCTCCTCGACCTGGGCGACCACGATGTCCCCGTCCCGCGCGGTCTGCTGCGGCCGGATCACCACGAAGTCGCCGTCCTGGATGTGCGCGTCGATCATGCTGTCGCCGCGGACGCGAAGCACGTAGGCATCGCCGCCGGGCGCGAGGACGTCCGGAACGGCGAGCGTCTCCCCGGCGTCCTGGTACGCCTCGATCGGCCCGCCCGCGGCGATCTCGCCGATCACGGGGAGGAAGTGAGAGCTGCCGACCGGTGCCTGCGGCACGAGCTCGGACGTCAGCCCGGCGCGGAGGGCGGCCCTCGGCGTCAGGCGAAGGGCGCGTGACTGCGTCGCGCCCCGCTCGAGGTACCCCTCGCGCTCGAGCACCTCGAGGTGGTGGTGAACGGCGGACGTGGACGCGAGATCGACCGCGCTTGCGATCTCGCGAACGGACGGCGGATAGCCACGCGCGCGGAGGGTCGCTGCGATGTACTCGAGGATCCGCTGCTTGCGGAGCGCATCGTGCTTCGTCACGGCTCTCCTTTCGGGCTGCAGCGTACAGAACAGGTGTTCGAATGTCAAGAGCATCGAGCGGTCTTGTGCGTCACAGCCGGTTGGTAAGTCCTCACTTTGCCCGCGGGCGGCTTCCCCCGACGAGGCTCAGTCGGCGGGGAAAGCCGCGAGGAGTTCGTCCGGCTCGACGCGTCGGACGGGCGCTGCAATCCTCCGAGCGAACCCCATCCGCGAGACCGCAACCCAGCGCGTGCCGGCCCCCGCGCCCGGCACCTGATCAACGAGGCGTTGCAGCGCCGATGCGTCGCTCGCTGTGAAGGCCCCCGCCTCACGCCACTTGATCGAGCCCACGAAGGCGACCCGGTCGACCGGTGGGGTATCCCGCTCGGCGCCCACGAGATCGACCTGCACCTGGTTGCTGCGGGTCCAGTAAGACCCGACTGCTCGTGCCCCGTCGAACGTCTCATCACCCGCGATGGACAGCCGCTCGATGCCGGTGCGGACCAGCGGCTCGACGGCCGATCCGCTGTAGTCGCGGAAGGCCGCGGCGATGCGGCTGGCGATCAAATGCCCTAGCCCCCGCTCGATCTCGCTCGAGGCGGGCTCGATGAAGCGCAACCAGAACCGGAGGTACGTGTCGTCCACCCAGTAGCGCCGCCCCTTCGATGGCTCGGTCGAGAGCGGAAGGGCCGACGCGACGATCCGCCTGGCGGTCAGGGCGGTCAGTGGGCCTCGCGGCACCGTCAAGTTCTTCGCCGCGAAGCCGGTGCCGTTGCTGATGCCGCTGAGTGTCCGCTCGCCCGCGCCGACGACCGACAGCACGCTCCGCGCCCCCTGGCCAGAGGGGAGGTCGCCCTCGACCATGCGGCGGCCGATCCGCACCAGATCGGAGTCCGCATCGGACAGTACAGCGACAAGGAAGTCCTCGAGACTGTCATCCCGAAAGGAGCCGACGAGTCTCGGAAAGCCGCCGGTCACAAGGTAGGCGTCGATCGCTTCGGCACCGCTTCGCCCGGACAGCCGCGCGGCCTCCAGGGGGCTCAAGGGAGGCACAAGCATCTCCCTCGTGGGCCGCTGGTAGAGGGGGGCGCCGTAGACCGCGATGGACTCCATCATTGACAGGTCCGATCCCACCAGGATCACCACCACCGGTAGACGCTCGAGTGTTCGCCACGCCGCCCGAACGCTGCCCTCCTGGGGACTGAACTTGATGGTGCCGTCGTCGTTCTTACCCCGCTCGCACAGCTCGGGAAACTCGTCGATGACGATGACGCTCGGGGTCTCACGAGAAGCGTTGGACGCTGCTGCCAGGAGGGCGGCCTCCCAGTCGCTGAAGGCGACCCCGCCCCCGGCGAGTGCCGCCGAGGGCAATGTGGACGCGGAGAGCTTCTCCCTGAAACGCTCGAGTTCGCGCGTCTCCGTGTAGCCGTGTGCCTCGAAGAAGAGGCTCGGGCCGTCGTATCGCTCGACGAACTCAGATACGAGCCGACTCTTGCCGACCTGTCGGCGACCGCGCACAGCCACAAGGCGACCCTCGCCGCGCCTGGCGCGAACAAGCTCTTGATCGAGGTCGCGGAGCTGTCGCGCCCGTCCGACAAACGCCTGCACGATCCAACCCCTTTGCGCTGCTGCCGAGCTGAACTAGCACCGCTAGAGCCTAGCACCGCTAGTATGTGTGCCGCAATGTGCCGGTCAGCTTCGGGGTGTTCTAACCATGGGGCGGTTGCGCCTGCAATCAACTTCCTTGGGGCGATGAGAGGCACTCCGGCTACGGCGAGGCCGCCGGGCCTCCGCCCGAGAGGACGACCTGGAAGATCGTGGGGTAGGTGGCCTGCAACGAGGCGGACGGCAGGCGGGGGTCGGCGGTCCCGCGTCGCACGATGTACATGGTGAGCTGGTCGGAGCCCTTGTACCAGGTCGCTGCCCAGCTCGAGATGTCGGGCCTGATCGGGTAGCGGACGGCCGTCCAGCCGGCGAAGGGGAGCCGGTCGGCGTAGAAGACCTCGACCGCCGTGGCCGGCTCCTGCGTGCCGAAGGCGCGCGTGTAGACGGCCGGCTGCAGCCCGTCGAACGTCATGTGCTGGTCGTGCGCGGACGAGCCAATCAGCACGCTGCCGGGTGGCGCGAGCGAGGCCTCCGGCAGCGCGCGCAGGTGGGCGAGCGGCCCCGCCGTCGGGGCGAGTGCCCCGCAGCCCGCCACGAACACCCCGATGACGACCAGCAGAACGAGCGAGCGGTGGCCGCTGACGCTGGCGGCGGCTGACAGCGGTGGCGGCGCTGGTGGCGCTGGCGCTGGCGGCGGCTGACAGCCTCCGGGGTCTCGTCGCGCGACCTGGCCATGCGCGGAGGGCCGCGGCCTCCGGCTATACTGCTCGTTCCAATGGCCCGACTCGGCACCCGCAGCGCGTTCGTGCGCACACTCAACTACCTGGCGTTCCTTCCGCTCGCGTCGCGCGCGCCGTCGTACGGGAGGCTCGTGCTCGCGCTGCTCACGGACGGCCGCATCCCGCTCTCCCGCAAGGCGATCCTCGGCGTCGCGGTCGGGTACGTCGCGTCGCCGCTCGACCTCATCCCCGAGGCCATCCCCGTCATCGGCGCGATCGACGATGTCGTCGTTCTCGTCTTCGCCCTCGAGGCGTTCCTCGACGGGCTGCCGGCCGGGATCCTCCAGGAGAAGCTCGTGGCGCTGGAGATCGATCCCATCGCGTTCGAGCGCGATCGGGCACAGGTGCGACGAATGGTCCCCCGACCCGTCCGCCGGCTGGCATCCCGCCTGCCCGGCGCGCTCCGTGCGGTCGGGACCGTGGCAAAGCATGCCGGGATGGATCGACGGGTCCGGGCCTGGCTCAGCATGGAGGACGCGTGAAGGTCATCCTGACGGCGGACGTCGCCAAGATCGGCAAGAGCGGGGAGCTCAAGGACGTCGCCGAGGGGTTCGCCCGGAATTACCTCATTCCCCAGAAGCTCGCCGTTCCCGCGGCCGGCGGCGCGTACCGTGCCTGGCAGCATGACATCGCCAGCCGCGAGGAGAAGCGGCGCCGGGAGCGCGAAGAGAGCGAGATCACGGCGAACCGGATCAACAGCACGACCCTGACGATGGGCGTCAAGGTCGGCGAGGGCGGCAAGCTCTACGGCTCGATCACGGCGAAGGAGATCGCCGACGCGCTCGGGCGGCGCGGCATCGTCGTCGACCGCCACAAGGTCGAGCTCGACGAGCCGCTCAAGGCCCTGGGCACGTACAAGGTCGCGGTCAAGGTCTACGCGGGCATGACGCCCGAGGTCACGGTCGTCGTCGAGCCGAAGGGCTGAGGCGCAAGGCGCGTCGCGGCCGCCGGATCGAGGGGGGCGGCCGCCGATGTCCGGCGGCGGGATCGGTCCGGCCGAGCCCACGCCCACGCCCACGCCCGATCTGGCCGAGCCCACGCCCGCGCCGTCCGCCCGGCCGGGGCCGATCTCGTCCGCGATCGCGAACGCGGCGTCAGAACGCGACGAACCCCGTGCCGATCGCCCAGACCGCGTAGGCATTGATCGCGATCGACGCGACGGCGGCCGTGACGGCCAGGCGTGACATGCCGCCGCGGAACACGGTCGCGAGCACGACGAACACCAGCGGCTGGAAGTCGAGCGCGAAGCGGTACCCGAACTGCGTGAACCCGACGTTGCCGTGCGTGACGATCGGGACCAGGGTCAGCCCGATGCCGATCCCCGCCCAGATCGTCCGCGGGTCCACCGCGCGCGCCCGGGCGAGCCAGGCGAACAGCGGCGTCGTCAGGAACAGCGACAGCCCGTACCACGACGGCTGCAGCCACGGCGGGTGATCGACGAAGTTCCAGCTGCGCAGGAAGATCGCGTACAGGTGGCGCGGGATGTACGTGATCGACAGGATGCCCTGCTGGTAGAAGGGCTCCTGGAGGACGCCGGGGATGCTCGTGTACCCCAGGTCGATCGGCGTCCCCCAGCGCGCGAGGTCGTACCCGGCGTAGAGGGCCATCGGGGCGGCGAGCCCGAGCCCGAACCAGGCGGTCGTCAGCACGGCTTCCGGAACGCGGTCGCGTCCGATCCTGGGTGGCCACCCCAACCCGAGCAGCATCGCCAGGTAGAACGGGGCGCCGAGCCCGACCGGCAGCCGCGCGAGGGTCGCGCAGCCCAGCAGGAGTCCGGCGAACCACGGCCAGCGCCGGTCAAGCGCGAGGATCACGGCGGCCACCGCGAACAGGACGGCCACCGAGTGGCTGATGTACCACGCCGTCCCGGTCTCGGCGATGTACCACAGGTCGGTCCCGAAGCCGAACACGGCCGTGAGCAGCAGCCGGTCGCGCCCCGTCAGGCCGAACCGTCCGAGCATCTCCCACGCAAGCCCGACCGCCGCGCCGGCGAACAGGCAGCTCGCGACCTGCTGCGGGAAGCCGGTCCCGAGCACGGCCACGAACGGCATCAGGACGATCGCGGGCATCGGCGGATAGGCCACGTACCAGACGCCGTCGTGCGGGATGAGCTCGCTGAGCCAGCTCGGGTGGTCGGTCAGGTACAGCCGCCCGTGCAGGAACGCGTCGGCGAGGCGCACGAAGTAGTCGAGCGCGGTGGGTTCGCGGGGTGCGGTGAGGAGGTAGACGGCTGCCGAAGCGATGGCGATGGCGACGACGGATCGCGTGGACGAGCCCGCGATCCACCTGCCTGCCGTGCCGGCCGGAGACGACGAGAGCCGGTCGAGGATCTCGTGCGGCGTCGGGAACGGGTGGAGCGGGTATGCCACCGTCCCTCCCGCGCCGCCGTCCTGCATGCCTGGGACGATACACTCGGGCAGCGAGGTGACGATGGGTGGGCGCGGGTCCGAGCCGATGAGCACGGAGGGCGCAGGGACCGGGCGAGGGGCCGGCGGGCACCCGGGCGAACCGCCCGTCCGCGTCGCACGGGCCCCGACGATCCTGCACGTCGACCTCGACGCGTTCTTCGCCGCGGTCGAGCAGCGGGACCGGCCCGAGCTGCGGGGGCGGCCGGTGGTGGTCGGCGGCGCGGCGGGGCCGGAGTCGCGGGGTGTCGTGAGCGCCGCCTCCTACGAGGCGCGCGCGTTCGGGATCCACTCCGCCATGCCCATCCGGACGGCGATGGCGCTGTGCCCCGTGGCCGTGTTCCTTCCCGTGGACGGGCGGAGGTACGTGCTGGCAAGCCGCGAGGTCATGGCGATCCTCGGTCGGTTCACACCCGTCGTCGAGCCGATCTCGATCGACGAGGCGTTCCTCGACGTCGCCGGCTCCGAGGCGCTGTTCGGTCCGCCGGAGTCCATCGCCGCCGCGATCAAGCTGGCGATCCGGGCCGAGGTCGGCCTGACCGCGTCCGTCGGCGTCGCCACCACGAAGCTCGTCGCGAAGATCGCGTCGGACCTTCGGAAGCCCGACGGCCTCGTCGTCGTGAGGCCCGGTGAGGAGGCGGCCTTCCTCGCGCCGCTCCCGATCTCGCGCCTGTGGGGAGTCGGCGAGAAGACGCGACTGGCGCTGGCGGACTTCGGCGTCCGGACCATCGGCGATCTCGCGGCCGTTCCGCCGGACGCCCTGCGCCGCCGGTTCGGCGAGCACGGCGCACAGCTGGCCGAGCGCGCGAGGGGCGTCGACTCGTCGCCGGTCGAGAGCCCGCAGGACGCGAAGTCGATCAGCCACGAGCATACGTTCGACGTCGACACGAGCGACCGCGAGGAGATCGAGCGGACCCTGCTCGGCCTTTCGGAAGGCGTCGCGGCGAGGCTGCGTGCCGCCGGGCTCAGGGCCGGGACGGTGGCCGTCAAGGTGCGCGACAGCGAGTTCGCGACGCACACTCGCCAGCGGTCCCTGCCGGAGCCGACCGACCTGGCCGGTCCGATCTGGCGGACGTCGGTCGAGCTCGCGCGGCCGCTCCTGCGCGGCATCCGGGTGCGGCTGCTCGGAGTCGCCGCACGAAACCTCCGGGAGCCCTTGCAGCTCGCCCTGTTCACCGGCGAGGCCGAGCGTGAGCGCCGGGCCGTCGAGGCGATCGACGCGATCCGGAAACGGTTCGGGCCGCGTGCGGTGACCCGCGCACGCCTGCTGCAGGGCGGCGTCCCGGAACCGTTCGAGCGCGATCCCGACCGAAGGCCGGGTGCGAGGGGTGCCGGCGACCCGCAGGCGTAGCCGGGTGCCGGGCGGGAGGGCGCGGCTCGAGGACCGCGAATGCCCCCTTGACGTCGAACATCTGTTCTGGTTTCATGACGGTGAGCAACAGAACAGATGTTCTCTCAGGGCCGAGGGGCCCGGCATCGGGGGACGGAACAGCCCCGAAAGGAGCCGAACCGATGACGATGATCCGCGTGTCGCCGCTCGAGGTCCGGGTACGGTGCGACTGGTTCGATGGCATGCCGCGCGCGATCCGGTTCGGGCCGGAAGAGTTGCCGGTCCGCTCGGTCGAACGGGTCAGACGCGAGGTGGCGGCCTACACGCCCGGGATGGGGCCACGCACCTGCTTCCAGGTCGTGACGGACGCCGGCCGGTTCGCGATCGCGTACCGCCACCGCCATCGTCGATGGATCGTCGAGGGCATCGAGCCGTCGGCGGCGCAGGCCGACGGTCGGATTCAGACGGAGATGCTCGCACACGCGGCGTGACACGCCGGGGGTTCGCGTGGCGTGCTGGGCTTGCGTGACACGCCGGGCGGCCTTCTGCCCGATCGTGCCGCGGGAGTCCGGGTCGGATGCCACAATCCACCCATGACGGACAGCTTCGGCGACCTCACCGTCCGCGACTTCCTCGGCCGTCTCTCGTCGCCGGAACCCGTACCCGGCGGCGGGTCGGCGTCCGCGATCGCAGGCAGCTTCGCGGCGAGCCTGGTCGGCATGGTCGCGCGGCTCTCCCTCGATCGTCCCAGGTACGCGGCGTACACCGCCACCCACCGCCGCGCGATCGCGTTCAGCGACGGTGCGGTTCCCCGGTTGCTGGAGCTGGCCGACCGGGACAGCGGCGCGTACGCGGCGTTTGCGGCGGCACTCAAGCTGCCGCGCGAGACGGCGGAACAGCAGGCCGAGCGGTCGGCGGCCATCCGCGACGCGGCGCGACACGCGGCCGAGGTCCCGCTCGAGGTCCTGCGGCTGTGCGTCGCGCTGGCGGACGAGGTCGCGGCGATCGCGGGTCGGAGCAACCTCAACACGTCGAGCGACGTGAACGTCGCGGCGCTGCTCTCCGAGGCGGCGGGACGGGGCGCAGCCGCGAACGTCCTCACGAATCTGCCGTCGGTCGGCGACGACGCGTTCGCCGGTCGAGCGACCGACGAGGTGATGCGGCTCCTGGGCGCACTCGAAGCCTCCGCGGCACACGCGCGCGAGCAGGTCGGGACCGCACGTCTTCGCGAGCCGGAAGGAGAGTGACCGCGGCGGGGGCCGATCGCGCCGAACGGGCAGGCGCCGGTCACGACATCGACGACGGGGCGACGCCGGGTCCGGAGGCGCTGATCCTTGGGGGCACGCCCATCGCCAGGGAGATCCGGGAGCGGGTGCGCCGCGGGGTGGCAGCGTATCGCCGCCGGTACGGGCGGCGTCCCGTCCTCGCCGTGCTCCACCTCTCCCGAAGCTCGTCGTTCCAGGTGTACGCGCGGCAGATCGTGCGGGCGTGCGAACGCGTCGGGATCGAGGTGCGGCAGGTCGAGGTGCGGCAGGTGCCCGCTCCCGATGGCTCCGGCGCTCCCCGCGCAGCCCCGAGCCCGGCCGCGCCGGCCGCACCGGCCGCCCCTGGTCCGGCCGCCCGTTCCGCGCCCGGCCGCGGTCGATTGTCCGCCGGCGCAGTGCGCGACCGGCTCCGCGAGCTGTCCTCGGACCCCGCGGTTGACGGGATCATCGTGCAGCAGCCACTTCCGCACGGCATCCCGGCAAGCGTCGTCTTCGAAGGGCTCGTGCCATCGAAGGACGTCGATGGAATCACGCCGGTCAACGCCGGGCGGCTGGCCGCCGGTCAGCCGGCGTTCGCCCCGGCCACCGCCCAGGCCGTCGTCGAGATCCTGGATCGGTTCGCCATCCCGCTCGAGGGAATGCACGCGGTCGTCGTCGGCCGCAGCCTCACGGTCGGCCGCCCCGTTGCCCAGCTGCTGCTCCGCCGCAACTGCACCGTCACGATCTGCCACTCCCGGACGCGCGACCTCGACCACTACACCCGCGAGGCGGACGTCCTCGTCGTTGCGGCGGGACGGCCAGGCCTCATCGGCGCGGGCATGTTGAGACCGGGCGCGATCGTCGTGGACGTGGGCACCACGGTCGTCGACGGGCGCATCGTCGGCGACGTCGATGCGGGATCGGCCCGCACAGCGGCGGGCGCGATCACGCCGGTGCCCGGGGGCATCGGGCCTGTGACGAACGCCGTGCTGCTCGAGCACGTGCTCCTGGCCGCGCGCGCCGCCGCCGGGCGACGCTGAGGCGCGGACTCCCGGTGCGGGATCCGGCCCGCGTCGCTGATCCCCGATGCCGCGGGCCGGGAACGAGACTCGAAGCTGGGCCGTGGCGCGCGAGAGAGGCTGGAACCCTGCGCCCTACCCGGAAGGCAGCAGCGATGGGTCGACCAGCTGGCTCACCGTGACCGGATGCGGCACGAGGTGTTCCGGGAGCCCCGACATGAACGAGACGGACTGCTGCCAGCCCGCCTGGTCGATCGCCCCGAGGCCGTGCGCCTGCGTGTACGGACTCTGCCAGGTCGCGATCGTCGCCTTCAGGATCGACATCTGCAGCGCCTGCTGCGACTTGAGCTGCGGCACGACCGCAAGCGCTGCGTCGAATCCCTTCTGCGGGTTCGCTTCGATGTCGCGCATCGCCCGCAGCGTGGCCGCCACGAACGCCCTGAGCGCGGCCCCCTTCGTCGCGATGGTCTGCGTGCTCGAGATGAGCCCCGGGCCCGGAAGCGGCAGCGTCTGGTCGACGTGCAGCACGACCACCTTCTGACCCTGTGACTCGAGCTGCAGCGGCTCGTTGTTCGTGTATCCCGTCGCGGCGTCGACGGCGCCCCGGTACACCGCCGCCTCCTGGCTGTAGTCAGGGTACTCGACGATCTGGACGTCGCTCGTCGTCAGATGCGCGGACTGCAGGAGCGCCTGGAGCATGATCCACGAGCTGCCGCACTTGCACGGCGTGCCGATCCGCTTGCCCTTCAGGTCGCCCGCGGTCGTGATGCCGGAGCTCGCCTTCGCGAACACGATGTTGGGGAAGGTGCCGTAGATCGTGGCGATGTAGCGGATCGGGATGCCCTGGCTGACCGCCGGGATGACGCTCGTGCCGTCGGCGATCCCGGCGTCGAGGTTGCCCTGCCCGACGAGCACGACGAGGTCGGGGTCGATCTTGTTCTGGAAGGTGACGTCGAGGCCCGCCGCGCGGTAATAGCCGGCCTGCTGGGCCAGATAGAACTGGGCGAACTGCACGCTCGGGATGTAGCCGAGCCCGACGGTGAGGTGGGTGACGGAACCCGAAACGCCCGTGCCTGAAGCTCCCGCAGCGGCCACGGACGACGACGGCGCGGACGACGACGGCGCGAGCGAGCCGGCCGGGCCGGCCGACGACGCCGGGGCGGACGACGACGATCCCGGGGCCGTGGACGACGCCGGCGAGGCACAGGCCGCGGCCAGCAGTGCGATGACCGCCGGGAGCACGAACCAGGCGCGCGCGGATCGTCCCCGAGGCCGAGGCCTGCGTTGCGGCCCAAGATCCGACATCGGAACCTCCCCCTGCTGTCGCTACCCCCGAGGGCCGACGATGCGGCGCTCGACGAGCGCGACGATGAGATAGAGAACGACGCCCAGCAGGGCGACCGTCAACAGCGTTGCGAACAGTAACGGGATGTCGAACAGACTGCCCCGCGCGAGGTTGATGAGGACGCCGAGCCCCTGCTCGCCGCCCGCCCATTCGCCGATGATCGCCCCGACCACGGCGAGCGTCACACCGACGCGCATGCCGCCCATGATCCCGGGCATCGCGGCCGGCAGCTCGAGTGTCCAGAGCAGCTGCCATGGCGTGGCACGGAACGACCGGGCCATCTCGAGCAGCCGCCGGTCCACGTTGCGCAGGCCGACCATCGTCGCGACCGCGACCGGGAAGAACACGATCAGCGCGCAGATCACGACCTTGCTGAGCAGTCCGCTTCCGAACCAGAGCGCGAGGAGCGGAGCCAGGGCAAGGATCGGCGTCGCCTGCGCAGCGACGAGGTACGGCGAGAGGACGCGCTCGATGAGTCGCGACCGGGCGAGCGCGTAGCCGGCGACCAGCGCCGCAGATGCGCCGAGGGCGAACCCTAACACGACCTCGAGCAGCGTCTGCGCGGCGTTCGGCTCCATTGTTCCGTCGAGCCACGCGGACACGAAGCGCTCCGCCACGACTTCCGGCGCCGGCAGGATGAACACGGGGTAGTTGCCGACGACGACGATCAGCTTCCAGAACAGCACGAACGCGACCGCGGCGGCGGTGACATCGAGCGCGCGTCGCACGCTCATTCGTCGTCCTCTCGACCGAACGGGTCGAACCAGGCCGGGACCCCGAGCTCCTCGATGGGCACCTGCCGCGCACGTCGCTGCCGCCCGACTTCCGCCGTGAGCTCCTCGCGGGTCGGGTCGTCGGTCGCGCCCTCGAGGTGGCGTCGGATCGCGCCCGCGACGTGCCCGAGCGCCAGCATGTCGAGGTTCGCGTCGCGCTCGGCCCGGTCGAGCGGTACCACCACGTCAGCGACGACGTGCCCCGGGCGCGGCGACAGGACCACCACCCGGTCGGCCACGTAGACCGCCTCGGGGATCGAGTGCGTGACGAGCAGGATCGTCGTCGAGGTCCGCTCCCACAGGCGGACCAGCTCGGCGTTGAAGCGCTCGCGGGTCAGCGCGTCGAGCGCGCTGAACGGCTCGTCGAGGAGCAGCACGGACGGGCCGAGCGCGAGGGCACGCGCGATCGCCAGGCGCTGCCGCATGCCGCCGGACAGCTCGTGCGGCCGCGTCGCCGCGAACTCGCGGAGGCCGATGACGGAGAGCAGATCCTGCACCTGCTGCGCGCGCCGCTCGCGCGACCACCCGGCCAGCTCGAGGGGGTAGGCGACGTTCGCGGCAGCGTCCCGCCAGGGCAGGAGGCGCGGCTCCTGGAAGACGAAGCCGACGCGCGGATCGGGGCCTGTCACGGGACGGCCATCCAGCTCGATCGACCCGTCGTCGGGGCGGAGCAGGCCGGACGCGAGCCGCAGGAGCGTGCTCTTGCCGCACCCATTCGGCCCGATGAGTGCCACGATCTGGCGTTCGGGCACGTCGAATGAGACGGCGTCGAGGACCGGAAGCCGCCCGTCGGCGGTCGGGAACGACCGTGAGACCCCGCGGATCGCGATGCTGGTCAGGGTATGCCCCCTGTCGTCGGGCCTCGCTCCGGGGGCAGGCGGAAGGGGCACGGGCGGCATCGGCTCACGCCGAGCGCTCGCGCCTCACTTCTCCCATCCGGACTCTGACCGTCGGCTCCCCGCCAGGGATCCACCGTTGCGCCGCCGTTGCGGCGCGCCGGGTCGTGGGCTGGCGGACCGTCGGGCCCGCCGACCACCGGTCGGGAATTCCACCCAACCCCGAAGTGAAGGCGTGTTCGTGCCTGCCCCCGGAGCATACCGCAGCCACGCGCCGGGGGCTGCCGAATACCGTGGCTTCATGCGTTCGCCGATACAGTCTGCGCATGCTGACGCTCGTCCTCACACGCCACGGCTCGACGCCGCGCTCCGATCCCGAACAGCACCTCGGCCAGCGGCTCGACGTTCCGCTCTCGGACGCCGGTCGCGCGGCGGCCGCGGCCCTCGGCGCCCGGCTCGCCGACATCCAGTTCGACCGCGTGATCTCGAGTCCGCTGCTGCGCGCCGTCCAGACCGCCGAGCTCGCGGCCCCGGGCCAGGAGACGGAGCGCGATCCGCGGCTCATGGAGATGGACTACGGCCGGTGGGAGGGCCTCACCTACGCGCAGATCGACGAGGTCGACGCCGCCTACCGGCGCCGGTGGGAGCAGGATCCGGCGCGGCTGCCGTGCCCGGGCGGGGAGTCCGGCGACCAGGTCGGCGCGCGAGTCACATCGTTCATCGACGAGATGCTGGACTGGGCCGAGGGCATGGACGGCGAGGCCGTCCCGAGCGGCTCGGACCCGGACCGCTGCGTGCTCGTGGTGGGGCACTCGTCGACGAACCGGATCCTGCTGTGCGTGGCACTCGGCGTGAACCTGCGTGAGTACCGCCGTCGCTTCGTGCAGGCGTCGGGCAACCTCACGGTCCTGCGCTACGACGCGCAGCACGGACCCGGCGCGCGCCTGCTCGTCGCGAACGACGTCTCCCACATCAAGGGGGTGGTCGGCGAGACCTGGGGGTAGGCGCGGGAGGGTGGCGGGTCCTGTCACGGGACCGCGCGTCCGCGCTCCGGCTGCGCGCGGATGCGCCTGGTCCGGCGGCCCGCCGGCTCGTGATCGCCTCGCGCCTGCTGCGCGCCGATGCGCGGGCGGTCAGCGGGCGGTCAGGCGGTGCGGCGGAGACGCGCGACGAGCCCGAGTCGCCACGCGATGAAGAGCGCGACGGCGGCCACGCACAGGATCGCGATCGTCGTGTCGAACGGCGCGAGGGCATGCCGGACGTCGACCCAGTTGGCTCCGAGGACGGTGCCGACGTACAGCAGCAGGATCGTCCAGGGCACCGCGCCGAGGGTCGAGTAGAGGATGAACCGCCCGAGCGGCATGCGCGTCACGCCGGCCGGGAAGCTGATGAACGTCCGGACGATCGGCAGCAGCCGGCTGAAGAACACCGTCTGGGGGCCCCACCGTGCGAAGAACCGGTCCGCGAGCTCGATCTCGTCCCGCCGGATCAGCAGGTACCGGCCGTAGCGCTCGAGGAACGGCCGGCCTCCCCAGGCGCCGATCGCGTAGGCGGCCAGCGACCCCGCGGTGTTCCCCACGACGGCGACGACCACGACGGCCCAGAACGACCACGGCGCGTGCGTGAGCGGCTCGATCTGCGAGTGGTCGGACACCATGAACCCGGCGAACGGCAGCACGAGCTCGGACGGCAGCGGGATCATCGCCGACTCGATCGCCATGGCAATGCCCACGCCGAGGTAGCCGACGGTCCCGTAGAGATGCTGGAGGAAGGGAAGGACCAGCTGGTCGATGAACGAGAGCATGCGCGGCGGAGTGTATCAGCCGGTGGCGGCCGGACGGTCGAGGAGGCAGTCCAGGGCAGATCGGCGCCGGGCGCTCGTCCCCGCGGAGCTCCCGGCATCCCGCGACGGCAGGCCGGACCGGGCGAGCGTGGGTGCCGGCCAGGGCAGGACGGGCCGGGCGAGTGCGGGCCGCCGCGCCGGATACACTGGCCTGAACATGGCGCAGATCCGGATCGTCGACGTCACGACCGAGGAGGCGTTCGCCCTCGTGCCGCCATGCGCCGACGACTCGTTCGACCACCGAACCTGCGACTACTGGGAGGACGCGGTCGCGGGCAGCAAGGCGCGTCGCCCGGCGTGGCTCAAGCCGCGCCGGGAGGCCTCCTCCGCCGCCTCCTCCGCCTCCGCCTCCCTGGACGCGTCCGCGAACCCCTTCGCCCCCGCCCGTTCGCAGGCCCCGGCGAACCCCTTCGCCCCCAGCCGATCCGACGCTCCGAACCCGTTCGCTTCCGCGGATACCCCCGACCTGTTCGCCCCCGTCGTCGACAACCCCTTCGCCCCGACGCCCAGGCGCGTCGAGGGCCCCGTTGCGGCCGCTCCCCGCAAGCTGGCCCTCCTCGCGCGGAGCCCCGGCGTCTTCGGCAGCTACGCCCGCGTGCTGCTCGTCGATGGGCAGCCCGCGGCGTACTGCCAGTTCGGGCCGCTCTCTGCGTATCCGCGGGCGCTGCAGCTGCGCGAGCTCTACCCGCAGCTCCCGGCGTCGCCGCTGCCCGCCGTCATCACGTGCATCGCGACCACGGCCGACCAGCGACGCGAGGGGTACGCCCTCCGGCTCGTCGACGATGTGTGCCGCGAGCTCGCGCGCCGCGGGTTTGCCGCCGTGGAGACGTACCCCGAGGCCGGCGCGCCCGAGAACGCCACGAGCGCCGCGGTCCCGGCGTTCTGGGAACGGGCCGGCTTCAGCGTGGCCGTCGAGGACGAGCGCTACCCGGTGATGCGACGCGAGCTCTGACCGCGCCGCGAACGCCGCGCCGCCCATCCCGGGTGACCGGCCCCCGGGACGTCGCGAACCTCGTGCGTGCGGCTACGCCCCCGCGAACGGTCCCACTGACGAGAAGATCGGCGGTCACGAGAAGACGCGCGGAGCCTGGTGGCGCCACGAGGCGGGTGCCGCGACCGCGACGGCGGCGTCGACCGTGACGGCGCCGAGGAGCCGTCCCTCCGGCGAGATCACGGGGAGTGCGGCCAGCCGGGCGTCGAGCAGGCGGTGCGCGGCGTCGTCGGCCGAGTCGAGCGGGTGCAGCGCGACGAGGAACCGGTTCATGACCTCGGCGATCGTCGCGGACTCATCTGCGATCAGGAGCTCGCGGAGCGTCACGACGCCCAGGAGGCGGCGGTGCTCGTCGTCGTCGACGACGTAGACGACGTAGACGAAGTCGGGTCCCGCGAGCCGCGCGCGGAGCAGCGTGCGCGCTTCCGGCACCCGCAGCGAGCCTGGCACGGTGATGACTTCGTTGGTCATGATCCCGCCGACGGTATCCCGCGGGTAGCGCAGGAGATCGACGATCCGCTGGCGCGCCGGTACCGCGAGGTGCTCGAGGTTGTCGCGCGCATCGGCGGGGGGCAGGTGGCCGAGCAGGTCGGCCGCCGCCTCCGGCGCCATCATCTCGAGGACTCGACGACGGCGCTCGCGCTCGAGCTCCTCGAAGACCTGCAGCTGGCGCTCCGGAGGCATCTCCTCGAGCGTGTCAGCCGCGATGTGCTCGGGGAGGAGACCGACGAGCTCCGCGGCATGCAGGTACGGGACGCTGTCCAGGAGCCGGGCGATGTCACCGGGCGGAAGCTGTGCCACCCGCTCGTGCGCGTCGTGACCCGCCCGCGCCGCGCGGGGGTCGCCGCGCAGGTACTCGACGTACTCCCACTCGAGGATGTCGTCCGACCGCGGCGGGAGGCGCAGGAGCCCGAACGTCGCGCGCCGGACGAGGGCGCGGAAGCCGACGTCCGCCGCGTCCAGGGCGAGGTGGCCGTCGCGATCCTCGAAGAGGAGGTCGTTCACGCGCGTCGTGCGCCGGCGCCGCAGGTCGATGACGGGCGCGTCGAGGACGTCGCGCCGCGCCAGCACGCAGGCGCCGAGGGCGGCCTCGTCCGCGCTCACCGCCGTCGAGAGGTCTGCCACGCGGATCACCCGACGCGCTGGATCGAGCCGGCCGATGCCGTGGATGCGCGCCAGCTCGCCCTCCGCGTCGACGAGGATCGAGGACACGGGCAGATCGTCGGCCTCTCGGAGGTCCAGCACGAGATCCACGACGCGACCTCGCCGACCCGCAGCGTCGATCACGTGGTACCGGAGCAGCGACGACAGGAGCGCCGCCGATCGCCCGGCCGGCCTCACGCCGCCCTGCCGCGCGGCAGCCTCGGCGCCGTTGGTCGGGCGTGCCGCCCCGCGGCCCGAAGGCGTCCCGCTCGGCTCCCTCGCGTGCCCCCCGGCCCATCCCGCGCCGGCCCTCCCGGCCCGCAGGCTCGCCTGCTCGTCGTCGCGATTCATCGGCCCGCGCTGAACATTCGGATGTCTCCCCGGCTCGTTGCCCCCAGCATGACGGGCGGCCGATCGCGTCCCCGTCGCCGGCAATCGCCGCGGCTTGCAGGTCGATGGCAGGTCCGCCGCCGACGCTACACTCGGGCGTGCGGGCCTGCGACGACCGCGGGTTTCCGAGCCGGAGGAGATCGTGTCGAGGCTGGTCGAGTGCGTGCCCAACTTCAGCGAGGGTCGGCGCGGCGAGGTCGTCGACGCGATCGCCGCGGCGATCCGGTCCGAGCCCGGCGTGTACCTGCTCGACCGCACCCAGGATCCGGATCACAACCGCTGCGTGCTGACGTTCGCCGGTGAGCCGCAGGCGGTGACCGACGCGATGGAGGCCGCGGTCACAGTCGCGATCGAGCGGATCGACATGGAGCACCACACGGGCGAGCACCCCCGGATGGGGGCGGTCGACGTCGTCCCGTTCGTGCCGCTCGGCCAGACCACGATGGACGAGGCCGTGGACCTGTCCCGGGCGTTCGGCAGGCGGATCGCGACCCGGTTCGACCTCCCCGTGTTCTTCTACGGGCGTGCCGCGTTGCGGCCCGAGCACGCGGTGCTCTCCGACATCCGGAAGCCGCAGTACGAGGGGCTCAAGCAGCTCCTCGGCACGCCCGGCCACGAGCCGGACGCGGGCCCGTCGCGCATGCACCCGACCGCCGGCGCCACGGTCGTCGGCGCCCGGCCGTTCCTCATCGCGTACAACATCAACCTCGAGACGAGCGACGTCGCGCTCGCGAAGCGGATCGCGGCGGAGATCCGGGAACGCGGCGGGCTGCTGCCGCGGATCCAGGCCAGGGGGTTCTATCTCGAGGATCTCGACTGCGCGCAGGTGTCGATGAACCTGCTCGACTTCACGGTGACGCCACTGTGGCGCGTCTACGAGGAGGTCGAGCGGCGGGCCTCGGACGCGGGCGTCTCGGTGCGCGAGTCCGAGCTCATCGGGCTCATGCCGCTCCGCGCGTTCACGGATGTCGCCGATCACGTCGGGGCAGCGCAGGACGTGCCGGTCGAGGCGCGGCTGCGGGCCGCGGCCGCCTGGCTGCGGCTTCGCGACTTCGATCCGACGATGGCGCTCGAGCTGCGGCTGGCGGCGGCCGAGGCGAAGGCGGGCGCGACCGGCGATGCCCGGGCCGGCTGAGGCGAAGGGCCCGGCAGGGCCCAGGGCGTTCCGGCTCGCCGGCGAACCGGCGGCGGCGTCCGCACCTGCGGCTGGCCCGCGCGAGGTCTCGGTTCGGGCTGCGGCGTCCGCTCCGGGAACGGTCTCTGCACGTGCGCCCGGCCCGGCGTCTGCCCGGGCTCCTGGTCTCGTGCCGCTGCCGGGCCTGCTCCTGGAGGGCGCCCGCGAGGTCGCGACGATGGCCGGCGGTCTGCGGCGCGGAGGCGCGCAGGCGGACGCCGGGCTGTTGGCGGCCGACGATGCCGCGCTCGTCGTCGCGTGCTGGGAGGGCCGTGTGCTGGCCGCCGGGCGACGCGACGAAGTCGCGCGCCGGCTCGCCGCCGAGGGGCTCGACCCGGACGACGCGGGGCGGTTCGAACGCGTGGACGTCGGCGGGGGCGTCGTCACTCCGGGGCTGATCGACCCGCACACGCACCTCGTGTTCGCCGGGTCCCGGGAGGGCGAGATCGAGCTGCGGCGGCGCGGGGCGGGGTACCTCGAGATCCTCGCGGCCGGGGGCGGGATCCTGTCGACGGTCGCGGCGACCCGCCGCGCATCGGTCGACGAGCTGGTCGCGAGCGGGCGGCGGTGGCTGCGGGAGATGCTGCGGCACGGCGTGACGACGGTCGAGGCGAAGTCCGGCTACGGGCTCGAGCGCGACGCGGAGCTGCGGCAGCTCGAGGCGGTCGGGCGGCTGGACGGCCAGGGGCCGGTCGAGCTCGTCCCGACGTTCCTCGGCGCGCACGCGGTCGCGCCGGAGTTCCGGGGGCAGCCGGCGGCGGCCGACGCGTACGTGCGCGACGTGGTCGAGGTCCAGTTGCCGGCGGTGGCGGCGCAGGGGATCGCGCGGTTCTGCGACGTGTTCTGCGAGGAAGGGGTGTTCACGCCCGCGCAGGCGCGGCGCGTGCTCGAGGCGGGGGCGCGGCTGGGGCTGACGCCGCGGCTGCATGCCGACGAGCTGCGCCCGTCGGGCGGCGCCGAGCTGGCCGCATCGCTGCGCGCGGCCGCCGCGGACCACCTGGGCGTGCCGTCGCCGGAGGGGATCGATGCGCTCGCGCGCGCCGCGGAGGGCTCGTCGCCCGTCGTCGCGACGCTCCTGCCGGCCACCAGCCTGTTCCTCAAGGCCGAGGCGTATGGCCCGGCGCGCGAGCTGATCTCGCGGGGCGTGCCCCTGGCGCTCGGCACGGACTTCAACCCGGGCACGTCGCCGACGCCGAACCTGCAGCTCGTGCTGTCGCTCGGCGTGCTGCGCATGGGGCTCTCGGCGGCGGAGGCGCTCGCGGCCGTGACGATCAACGCCGCGCACGCGCTCCGGCTCGGCGACACGCACGGCTCGATCGAGCCGGGCCGCCAGGCCGATCTCGTCGCCTGGGACGTGCCCTCGATCGAGCAGATCCCCTACTGGCTCGGCGCGGACCTCGTCCGGACGGTCGTGAAGCGCGGGCGGATGGTGAAAGACCGCGGCGACGGAGCCTGACGGTCGACGCGGGCGTCAGCGCCGGCGCGCCACCGGCTCGAACGCCGCGCAGAGCATCCCGAAGTACGTGGGCACCTCGTACGAGAGGAGCTCGGCGCGCCAGCCGATCCGGCTCGGGCCGCGGCCGGGGGCACCCGACGGGGATCGCATGCGGCCCGCACCCCCGTCGTCGGCCGTTTCGCCTTCGCGATCCGACTCGAGGGCCCCCACGAGCATCAGCATCTGCCACCAGCTGTCGGGCTTCGCGGCGGCGATCAGGTCCGGGTCCAGGTCGGCAACCTCGCCGAGGCGGCCCTCCCGGATCAGGTCGGCCACGAGCCCGTCGAAACGGGCCGCCGCCGGGTCATAGCCGTACGGCCCGCCGAACGAATGCGCGTGCGCCTGGTCTGCGCTCGCGACGAGCGCGACGCGCCGTCCGGACTCCGCGACCGCCGAGGCGATCGCAGCGCCGGCGCGGACGTGCGCCTCGATCGGCAGTTCGCGCGCCGGAGCGACCACGACGACCGGCAGGGGTGGATCGGCTCGCCCGCCGAGGTACCACAGGGGAACGAGCGTGCCCCAGTCGAGCGGGAAGACGGCTTCTGCCGGGTCGTTGCCGCCGAAGCTGACCCCGACGCCGGGCAGGCCGGGCCGGCGCAACGACTCGAGCACCGCCAGCGCGAGCCGCCGGTCGACCGGGACGTCCAGCCGGATCTGGGGCGCCTCATCGAGCGAGCCTGCTGTCCGTCCGGACGTCACGACCGCGAACCGGCCCTCGACGTGGGGTCCGTGGGGCGTCAGGACGACGACGACCTCGGGCCGTGCCGCATCGAAGCGACGTCGCAGTTCCGCCATCCCCCGCTGCGTCGCCACTGCGAGCCCGACCGTCTCGGCCGAGCACGCCTCGGGGATCGCCAGCTCGCCATGCGGGGCGATTGCGGCGAACACGATCTGGCCCTCGGGAGGCCGGGGGAGTTCGCCGGTCATGGCTCCGGGACGCTGCCCGACATCGGTCACGGCTCCGGGACGCTGCCCGACATCAGACCCGGACGCGCGACTCGAGGAGTGCCACCGTCATCTCCTGCGGCACCGACGACACCGTCACCGTCAGGCGCGGCTGCGGCGTCAGGTCCTTGACGCCCATCTCGTGGAGGAACTTCGCGAGCGCCGACTGTCCGTCCGCCTCGTTCTCGGCCACGAGCAGCGGCACCACGAGATTCACCTCGAGCTGCGACACGACCTCGGCCGCCTTCGCCGCCGACAGGTGCCCGCCGATGGGGACGCACGCGAGGTCCACCGTCCCGATCTCCCGGAGCTGCTCCTCGGTCAGGGCGTGCCCGAGGTCGCCGAGGTGGATGGCGTGCAGACCGTCGAGCTGGACGACGAACGCGGTGTTGAGGCCGCGCTCGGTCCCCTTCGCCTCGTCGCGTGCCGTGCGCACACCCGTCACCAGTACGTCGTGGATCTCGTACTCGCCGGGACCGTCGAGCCGGAACGCCGGCTGGAGGCTGGTCGGCACGGCGTCGGGCGGCCGATGGGCGTTCGGTCGCGCGGCAGCGGGCGGGGCGGGATCCGGGTGCGAATACGTCACGAGATCCGCCGTCAGCCCGCGTCCGGTGGGCCCGACGACCGACGGGAACGCGTCGGCGACGACGGTCCCTTCCTTCCCCCGCAGGCGCACGCAGGCGCCGCCATACCAGATGATCTCCATCGGGGGAATTGTCCCAGAAAAGGGAACGAGGGCGCCTGCCCAATCGGCGCCCTCGTTCGAGGGAGGGAGGTAGGAACTGGAAGGGAGGCTTCTCGGTTCCGTTGGACATACGGTAGAGATGTCGCGTGAAGGCAGAAGCCTGCGGACGGTGAAGAAACCGCAACGCTGCGTTCCCCCGGGCTGGAGAATAGGGGCATGCGCGATGCAGATGCCCGGGACGATCTCCCACCCGGCAGGCGACGCTGGCTCCGCGTCCTCGCGATCCTGGTCGTCGTGGTGCTCGTCCTGGCTGCGGCGGCGGGGTACGTCGTCGAGTCGGGGCTGGGGCCGAT
>JAJYGH010000035.1:0-7551 GCA_021785175.1 Chloroflexota bacterium
GGTTAACCGACCTCCCCTACAGGCGTCGGCCGCGGCTTGCGTACCTGCTCGAGCTCGCATCGCCTGGCCGAGCGACGCCCGCCTCGCGGCTTCGGTCACCCCTCAGCGCGCAACGGCAACTTCCCAGTGTCGCTGGATGGGGAAGGCGGGCTCGACGACCTGATGGCGCTTCTCGCACTGGACGTCCGTCACCCGGGCAACTGCCCCAGGGTGACGTTGACCGTCCGCTGCGTGCCGTTCTGCAGCATGATCCTCACGGGGACCGTCTGGCCCGGCTTCAGTCCGGCGAGCACCGCCGCGAGCTGCCCGGCCGACGGGGTCGGCTGCCCGGCCACCGACGTGATGACGTCGCCCGCCTGCAGCCCGGCCTTCGACGCCGGCCCGCCCGACACCACGCTGTAGATGAGCACCCCGCCCGTCGGCGTCCCTGACGAGAGATCCGCCGCCTCGATGCCGATATATGCCCGGTGCGAGTTCACGACGTGGCCGTACTGGATGATCTGCGAGGCGAGATCCCGGACGATGCGGCTCGGGATCGCGAAGCCGATTCCGGCCGCGGCGCCGCCGAGCTGCGGATCCGATGCCGCGAGGGTTGGAATCCCGACGACGTCCCCGTTGAGGTTGACGAGCGCCCCTCCGCTGTTGCCGGGGTTGATCGCGGCGCTGGTCTGGATGACGTCGGGTAGCGCGGCCCCCGTCGGCTCGGACACCGTCCGGCCCACGGCGCTCACGATGCCCTCGGTCACGCTGCTCTGGAGCCCGAGCGGGTTCCCCATCGCGAGCACGATGTCGCCGACCTGCAGGCTCGACGACCCGGCGAAGGTCGCCGGATGGAGGCCGCTGGCCGAGACCCTCACGACGGCGATGTCGTTCGGGACGAACTGCCCGACGAGCGTTGCCTTGAGGCTCCGGCCATCGGCGAGCGTGACGGTGAACGACGTCGCGCCGGCCGTCACGTGTGCATTCGTCACAATGTCGCCGCGGCTGTCGAAGACGACGCCCGAGCCGAGCCCGGTGCTCGTCTCGATGAGCACCACCGACGGGTTCACGCGGCGGATGACGTTGACGAACTCGCCCTGGAGCGCGGCGAGCGACGTGCCCGCACCCGTTCCGACTCCGGCTGCACTCCCTCCTGCGGACCCCGACGACGCGCCGGATGGCGCGGTCGATGCGCCGGCTCCGGCGGACGCGGACGGTCCGCCCGACGACGACGGTGTGAAGGGTGAAGCGGCGGCGGTCGCTCCGGCCGAGTTCCCGGGTGTCGTCGGGCCGGGGCTGCGGGCGGCCGTGGTGGCGCCCGTGGACCCCGGTGCTGCAGTCGCGGCCGCCGAGTGCGTTCCGGATGCGCCGCATCCGGCGACAGCGAGGAGCGCGACGATCAGTCCCGCCGCGAGGGACGCGCGCCCGAGCGACGCGCGGCGACAGCGCTCAGGCATCCGTGCGCTTCGGATTGTCGAGACGGAAGAAGTTGCTCTCCCGACCGTCCCGCGTGTGCTCCAGGAACAGGAAGACCAGGTCGCGCCCCTGGAAGGACTTGAGCCAGTCGTTCCACCCGATCGCCGTCAACAACCGTCCGCCTCGGCCGGGGAAGTTGATCCTCAGAACGTGCGGCCGGTGATCCGTCTTCGATGGCGAGGTCTCGGCGGTCGCGGGCTCCCCGCCGCGTGCCTCCGCCCACGCCCTGACGCCTTCCGGGGACCGGGTCGCCAACGTCTGGCCCGGCCGGTCCTCATGCTCGTCCGGGGAGTGCGCCCACGTCGCACGCAGCGTCGTCTTCGAGAGCCGCTCGCCATGCCGCTCGAGGAACCGCCGGTCCTCCTGGTTGACGTTCCTGGCTGTGATCGAAGGATGCCCCTGGGCCCTGGCGTCGCTGCGGTCCGTCGAGGGACGGCCCGAGCGCGCGGCCGTTGTCGCCATGTGCCCCCCTGTCGTGCGCCGCGGGCGTGCGGCTCGGTCCGGGACCGGGCCCGGCACGACCACGGTACCGAGCGCTTGCGTTGAGCTCGACACCCGGCCATACCCGGGCAGTTACAGCCCGCTCTCAAAGCGCGTGGCGCACCAGGAGCCCGGTCGCCCACACCGCGGGCCCGCCGCGTCATAATCGGGCGAGCACGCAGGAGAGGAGGACCATGAGCGGCGTCACCGGACCCGCGCAGGAACCCGTCGAGTATCGCAAGCGGCTCGAGGAGCAGCCGGACGACCAGCTCGACACCTGGGCCAAGGAACTCATGCGGGACACGTCGATCCGGATCGGGGTCCGACGGGTGATCCGCGACGTCCGTGCTGCGGCGGGAATCGACGAGTCGGGGTTCGAGCGGGTGTTCGCCGCGGGTGGCGGAGTCCCGGCCACCCTGGGCCGGACGGCCGACGGCGAGATCATGGTTCCGGCGATCGAGCTGTGGTGCCTCGTCCCTGGGATTCGCGCGGTGGTCCCCGATGCCCGCTCGCGGATCATCGAGTATCTCGTCCGGAACTTCGACGAGATCGCGTACGTCTGACGATCCGCCCGGTTCATCCGTCGGGACGCCGCGGCCGCCGCACGCCTCCGGCGGGTCGCACGGACGGGCCATCGGAGTGAACGGACGGGCCGTCGGAGTGAGGGGAATGCGCCCCGGCGCGCCCGGGCGGATCGGGGTCCTCCATCCGTTCCCGTCGCTGCTCGACGGGATCGCCACGGGGCTCATCGCGCTGCTGGCCGGAGGCACGCTTCCAATCGCGCTGATGGCCGGTACCGCGATGGCGCTGCTCCAGACATCGATCGGTGCCACGAACGATCTCTGCGACATCGGCCACGACCGGGTGGCACGACCGCAGAAGGCGCTTCCCTCGGGACTCGTCGCGCCGCGCCATGTCGCCACCTACGCCGTGCTGGCTTCCGTCGCGGGCCTTGCCCTCGCGCTCCATCTCGGATGGCTCGCGTTCTCGATCGGCGCGGCGGGGTTCGCCGTCGGGCTCGCCTACGACGTCTGGCTGAACCGGACTGCCTGGTCGTGGCTCCCGTACGCGATCGGCCTGCCGCTGCTCCCCGCGTTCGCCTGGGCCGCGGCCCGCGCCGGACTGCCACCCGGCGTGGCATCGCTGATGATCCTGGGTGCCGTCGCCGGGGCGGCGCTGTCGCTCGGGAACGGGCTCGTCGATCTCGAGGACGACGCGGTCGCTGGGAGGGGCGGCCTCGCGCTCCGGCTCGGAGCCGTTCGGGCGTGGGGTGCCCTTGCCGTCCTGTACGCGCTGCTGCTCGTGGTCGCCGCGCTGGACGTCATCGCGGCAACGACCCGCCCCCTCGCGCTCAGCGCCTTCCTGGCCGGAGCCGTGTCCATCATCGCGGGCGCCCTGGGAAGCCGCGCCGCCTCGCCCCCGCTCCGCGAGCGCGCGTGGGAGCTGCAGGGAATCGGCGTCGTCCTGCTCGCGGTCGCCTGGCTCGTCGCGTCGGCCTGACCTGCGGCGACCCGCGGCCCGTCACCGAGCACGCGATCCGCCGGGGCCACCGGGCTGCGCGCACAGGCCTGTGGCGCAGGGCTCCGCTCCCGGTGCGGCCGGCCGACGCGCTGTTCCGCCCGTGCGCCGCCGCCACGGGGCTCTGGTCGCCGCCTCCGGCCGCTCGGCCTGCCGGATCCCGGCGCCTCGAGCCGGTCAGCGATGGGTGTCGAGCGTGCGGAGCAGCGCGATCGCGTTCTCGAGCCGAAGCTTCGTGATCGTCAGGTACTTCGCCAGGTTCACGCGGTCGATCTCGCTCATCCCGTCGAGCGCCTGCGGTGCGCGGAGTACCCCGACGAGATCCTCGATCGCCTCGGTCAATTGCGCCTTTGTCGACACCAGGGCCTTGTCGCCTGTCGGCGGCTCGTGCTGCGGCGCACTCGCCTCGCCCGCGTCGCTCGCTGCCTCTCCCGCCGGGCCTGCGACCTCCGCCTCGCCGGCCGCCGTCAGGATCTTCCGGCTCCGGCGAACCGATACCTCTGACGCGGGCTTCCCGTCGATCAGCGCGCGGAGCTTCTGCAGGCTGAGCTCGCCGCGCGCAACCTGATCGGCGAGCCGCTTGCGGCGCTTGGGGTCCTCGACCTTCATGAGCTCGTAGGCGTGGGACACCGTGTCTTTGCGCAAAGACACGAGCTCGCGGATCTCGGTCGGCGCGTCAACGAGGCGGAGCCGGTTCTCGATGTAGCCCTTGTCCTTGCCGAGCTTCTGCCCGAGCTTCCGCACGCTGTAGCCGTAGTCGTGGATCATCCGCCGATACATGCCGGCCTCGTCCAGCGGCGACAGGTCCTCGCGCTGGAGGTTCTCGATGATCGAGATCTCCAGGGCAGTCGCATCGTCGAGTTCCTCGACCAGCGCTGGGATCGTCCCGAGATCGGCCAGCTGCGCTGCACGCCAGCGACGCTCGCCGGCAACGAGCTGGTAGCGGCCGGCGGGCAGCGGCCGCACGAGAATCGGCTGCAGGACGCCGTGCTCGCGCACCGACGTCGTCAGTTCGCTCAGGCCGTCCTGGTCCAGCGCGAGGCGCGGCTGCTCCGGGTTGGGGTCGATCTGCGATACCGCGATCTGGCGCACCGTCGTCGTGCGCGGTCGCTCGTCCGCGGAGAGCAGGCTGACGATGGCCGGGGAGAGTTCGTCGCGTTCCTCGGAAAGGCGGCGCGCCGCGGCGCTGCGGAAGTCCGGCCTAGCCAAGATCGATCACCTCCCGTGCCAGCTCGCGGAAGCTGCGAGCGGCCTCCGACGCTCCGGCGTACGCGGTGACCGGACGGCCGGTCAGCGGCGCCTCGCCGAGCTTCACCGTGTTCTTGACGATCGTGTGGAAGACATGGTGGTCGCCGAGCTCGCGAAGTTCCGCGAGCATCTCGCGCCCGAGAAGCGTCCGGCCGTCGTAGAACGTGGGCAGGAGACCGAGGATCCGCAGGTCAGGATTGAGCCTTCGCCCGCGGATCTGGTTGATGACCTTCACGAGCGCGGTGAGTCCCTTCAGCGCGTAGTACTGCGTCTGCACGGGAATGATCACGTTGTCCGCGGCCACGAGCCCGTTGATCGTCAGCAGGCCGAGCGTCGGCGGGCAGTCGACGAGGACGTAGTCGTAGTGGTCGGTCGCCCACTCCGACAGTGCCTCGCGCAACGCCTGCTCGCGGCCGATCGCGGAGAAGAGCTCGACCTCGGTCGATGCGAGGTCCAGCGTCGCGGGCGCGACGTCCACGCCGGCAGTCTCGGTCGGGATCACGACATCGCGCAGTCGCGCGCGCGAGTCCGCGAGCACGTCGGCCATCGATCGCTCGACCGTGCCGCTGTTGATCCCCAGCCCGACCGTCAGATTCGCCTGGGGATCCATGTCGACGCACAGCACGCGGCAACCCTGTTCCGCGAGCGCCCCCCCGAGATTGATCGCGGTCGTCGTCTTCCCGACGCCGCCCTTCTGGTTCGCGATCGCGATGACGTTCGCCACGGGCTCGCTACCTCGCTGCGACAGATGTTTCAGGGACGAATCACGACAGGGACGAAGGTTGTGGCCAGTCTAGCGCCGGGGTCCACGCGTCCCAATGCGGTTGTCCACACTTCGAGGGACTTGTTCACCGATTCGGTGGATAACTCGGTGCGTCCACGCACGCCTGTGGATGCCATCGCGCGCATCGATGCGCGTCGGGACGGCGTGCAAGCCACGGCCCTCGTTCGCGCGACGTGCCCCAGGATTACATCGACGTTGCGGCGCGAGCCCGCTGAACCGCGCGCGTCATCCGAGGCGACGGGGCCGTGGACGGCATCTGGCGCGATGGGCCCGTGATGAGATGCGGTCCGTGGGACACGGCGGCCTGCAGCCGGCACGCGCGCGAACGTCATGGCGCGGTGCATGCGAGCGGCGACCCGATGCTCCGATGGCGACGGGATCGGCTGCCGCGAAGTTCCTGCCCTCGTCGAGCGGGGCCGCGAAGAGCCGCTGCTAGGATACCTGGACGTCTTTGCGCAAAGACACCAGGGAAGGGAGCGGACCGTGGCGACGGACCAGGCCCGGGCGAACCTGAGGGTCGAGCGGCTGCGGACGATCAGAGCCGAAAGCCTGCTCGGCGGCGGACAGGAGCGCATCGACCGTCAGCACGAGCGCGGCAAACTGACCGCGCGCGAGCGGCTGGACCTGCTCCTCGATCCGGGGTCCTTCGTCGAGCTCGATGCGTTCGTGCTTCACCGCGCGGAAGAGTTCGGGCTCGACGAGCAACGGGTCCTTGGCGACGGGGTCGTCACCGGTCACGGAACGATCGACGGGCGGCTCGTGTTCGTCTTCAGCCAGGACTTCACGGTGTTCGGCGGGTCGCTGTCGGAGGCACACGCCGAGAAGATCTGCAAGGTCATGGACCTGGCGATGCGCGTCGGCGCGCCGATCATCGGGCTGAACGACTCCGGGGGTGCGCGCATCCAGGAGGGCGTTGCGTCGCTCGGTGGATACGCCGACATCTTTCTGCGGAACACGCTCGCCTCGGGTGTCGTGCCGCAGATCTCGCTGATCCTCGGGCCATGCGCGGGCGGGGCCGTCTACTCGCCGGCCATCACCGACGTGACGATCATGGTCGAGGGCACCAGCTACATGTTCGTGACCGGCCCGGATGTGGTGCGCGCCGTGACGCACGTTGACGTCGATCGCGAGCGGCTGGGCGGAGCCGCGACGCACTCCGAGATCAGCGGCGTCGCCCATCTGGCGGCGGCCGACGAGCCCGCCGCCCTCGACCTCGCGCGCGCGATCCTGGGCTACCTGCCCCAGAACAACCTCTCGGACCCACCATCCCGGCCGACGTCCGATCCGATGGACCGGCGTGACTCCCTGCTCGACACGATCGTTCCCGACGAACCCACGCGCGCCTACGACATGAAAGCCGTGATCGCTGCCGTCGTCGACGAAGGTGCGTTTCTCGAACTGCAGCCGCGGTGGGCGCGGAACATGATCGTCGGGTTCGCGCGGCTTGGCGGCCGGAGCGTGGGTATCGTCGCGCAGCAGCCGATGGTGCTCGCCGGTGCCCTCGACATCGATGCGTCCGACAAGGCCGCCCGGTTCGTCCGCTTCTGCGATGCGTTCAACGTCCCGCTCGTGACGTTCGTCGACGTGCCCGGCTTTCTGCCGGGACTCGCGCAGGAGCACGGCGGGATCATCCGGCACGGCGCGAAGCTGCTGTACGCGTACGCCGAAGCGACGGTCCCGAAGCTGACCGTCATCACGCGCAAGGCATATGGCGGCGCATACGACGTCATGAGCAGCAAGCACATCCGGGGCGACGTGAACCTTGCGTGGCCCACGGCGGAGATCGCGGTCATGGGCGTGGAGGGCGCCGTCAACGTCATCTTCCGCGACCGTATCGCGAACGCGGCGGACCCCGAGGCCGAGCGAGCGCTGCTCGTCCACGAGTACGAGCAGCGTTTCGCGCATCCGTACGTCGCGGCCGCGCGCGGCTACGTGGACGACGTCATCGAGCCGTCCGAGACGCGCCCGCGGCTGATCCGCTCGCTCGAGATGCTGTCCGGCAAACGCCAGACGAACCCGGGCCGGAAGCACGGGAACATTCCGCTGTGAGCGCGGGCGACCGCGAA
>JAJYGH010000035.1:7845-31121 GCA_021785175.1 Chloroflexota bacterium
GTGAACCTGTCGCAGGGGTTCCCCGACTTCGCCGCGCCAGAGGAGGTCAAGGATGCGGCGATCGCCGCGATACGCGCGGACGTCAACCAGTACGCGGTGACGTGGGGGATGCCGGCATTCCGCCGTGCCATCGCCGAGCAGTACGCGGCCCGGGGCTGGCCGGAGATCGATGCGGACGCGGAAGTGACGGTGGCGTGCGGCGCGACTGAGACGATCGCGGCCGCGATCCTCGCGCTCGTCGACGAAGGCGACGAGATCGTTGTCTTCGAACCGCTCCACGAGTCGTACGCCCCGGCCGCCATGCTCGCGGGCGCGCGCGTGGTTCCCGTCCCGCTGCGTCCGCCTTCGTGGACATTCGAGGTCGAGGACCTGGAGCGCAGCATCGGGCCGCGGACACGCGCGATCATCCTGACCAATCCGCACAACCCCACGGGGCGCGTCTTCACGGCGGACGAACTCGACGCGATTGCGCGCCTGTGTCGGGAACATGACTTGCTCGCAGTGACGGACGAGATCTACGAGCACATCGTGTACGAGGGCGAGCACCTGTTCCTGGCGCAGGTGAGCGGGATGCGGGATCGTACGGTGACCGTGAGCGCGATGTCGAAGACGTACGCGGTGACCGGCTGGCGAGTCGGGTGGGCCGTCGCCGCGCCACCTCTGACCGACGCGATCCGCAAGGTGCACGACTTCATGACGATCGCGGCACCGGCCCCGTTCCAGGCCGCGGGCGTGGCGGCGCTTGGCCTCGGACCCGAATACTACCGGCGGACGCGTGAGGACTACCGATCGAGACTGGAAACCGCGCTGCAGATCGCGGCATCGGCCGGGATCGAGACGACGCGACCGGAGGGCGCGTACTACCTGCTCGGTGACGTGTCGCCGCACATGGACGCGCTGGGTGTCCGGGACTCGGCGGACCTGGTGCGCTGGCTGATCCGCGAGGCGCGCATCGCGCTGGTGCCAGGCTCTGCGCTGTACCTGACCCCGGAGGCGGGCAGAACGCGTGTCAGGCTCGCGTTTTCCAAGCGGGCCGAGACGTTGGGGGCGGCAGGGGAGCGACTCGCTTCGGCGGCGCGGATCCTCGGCGTCCCTGTCTTTGCGCAAAGACAGGCGACGCACCCGGTCCGGCTCGGGACCGGTGAGGGGTCCGGCTCCGGCGGGTGGGCGGCATGAGGCCACAGCTCCGCCGCGTGCTCGTGGCCAACCGCGGCGAGATCGCCCTCCGGATCATCCGCGCGTGTCGCGAGCTGGGCCTGGAATCGGTTGCCGTCTACAGCGACGCCGACCGCGACGCACGTCACGTCCGGGCGGCCGACTTCGCCGAGCGGCTCGGGCCGGCTCCGGCCGCCGACAGCTATCTGCGGGCGGACGCGGTGCTCGATGCGGCGCGCCGGGCCGGCGCGGACGCGATCCATCCGGGCTACGGCTTCCTCTCGGAGCGCGCGCCGTTCGCCGCGGCATGCGAGGCCGCCGGGATCGTCTTCGTGGGTCCGGCGGCGGAGACGCTCGCGGGGCTCGGCGACAAGCTCGCCGCCCGTCGCGCCGCCCGCGACGTTGGCGTGCCCATCGTGCCCGGCACGCTCGAGCCAGCACCCGTGAGCAGCCTGGAGTCTGCGGCCTCGGTGCTCGATCTCGCCGACGACGTCGGCTGGCCCCTGATGGTCAAGGCATCCGCGGGGGGCGGCGGCCGCGGGATGCGCCGAGTCGATCGCCGCGAGGATCTGGCCGGGGCCCTGATTGCCGCCTCGCGCGAGGCGGAGGCCGCGTTCGGGGATGGTGCCGTCTACCTCGAGCGATACGTCGAGGGCGCGAGGCACGTCGAGGTCCAGCTGCTCGGGGATGCCGAGGGGACCATCGTCGCGCTCGGCGAACGGGATTGCTCGATCCAGCGCCGCCACCAGAAGCTCGTGGAGGAGGCGCCCGCGCCGGGGCTCGACGAGGACGCGCGGCGGCGGATCCATGAGCTCGGGGTCGCGGTCGCGCAGGCCTTCGGGCTGCGGAATGCCGCCACCGCGGAGTTCCTGCTCGCGCCCGACGGGAACGTGTGGTTCCTCGAGGTGAATACGCGCCTGCAAGTGGAGCACGGCGTCACCGAGCTGGTCACGGGCGTCGATATCGTCCACGAGCAGCTTCGGATCGCCGAGGGCCTGTCGCTCTCGAGCGTGGTCAGAGAGGCGGCCGCGCGTGCTGCATCGCCGCGGGGTCATGCGATCGAGGTCCGCGTCAGCGCGGAAGACCCGGCCAACGCCTTCCTGCCGGTCTCGGGGCGGATCACGCGGTGGCGGGAACCGGGCGGTCCGGGTGTCCGGCTGGACGCCGGCGTCGAGGAGGGGAGCGAGGTCGCGACCCATTACGACCCGCTCCTCGCCAAGCTGCTCGTCGTGGCGACGGACCGCCCGACCGCGCTCGCACGCCTCCGGCGCGCGCTCGCGGAGTTCGAGATCGGTGGGGTCCAGACGACGCTGCCCTTCCACCGGTGGCTTGCGGAAGATCCGGCGTTTGCCGGGGCCCGGCTGTCGACGTCCTTCGTCGCGGAGCGGTGGGAGCCCGGCCCTCTCCGGGGGCAGGCGGCACGTCGGGCAGCTCTTGTGGCGTCGACATGGGCGCTGGCAGGTACGTCCGGCCGGCGACGACCGGACGGCCCGGCAGGGTCGGCCGGACAGGCATCGCTTCCGACCATCCGCAAGGGCGTCGGCGACGCGAGCGAGGGGCACGCCGCGGACGTCTGGCGTCAGGAGGGGCGGCGCGAGGCGACCCGCCCGTGGGGGCAGTGACGGGCCGGGCCGGAGGCGCGCTGCGAGCCACGAAGGCGGGGCCGGCCCGGGAAGGCGTGAAATGGAACGGCACGAGGCGCGCACGGCCATGGAACCGATGAAGCCCGTAGAGCCGCCCGGCGCACAGGGGGACGGCGCAGGCGCCGGCACCCCCGGCAGGTTCCCGGAGTCGCCGGCACGCGCTCCGCTGCCCTCGCCAGAGGCCATCCGGGCGACTGTCGAGACCGAGCCGCCGGTCTCGACAGACCTGGAGCCGTACCCTCCGGACTCGACTGGAGCCGTGGGGGACGGAGCCGTTGGTGGCGGCGAGGAGGCTGCGCGTCCCGTCGGCGAACGCCCGGGGGCCGACGACGGCGATCCGCTCGTCCTGCCGCTGCCTGCAGTCGCCGGGCAACCACCCGGCGTCGAGCGGGTGGAGGTGGTCGTCGACGGGTGGCGCTTCGAGGTGCGCCTGGAGCCCGCGCGGCGCGCGGTCCTGCGCGAGCGTGCGCGGCGGAGCGCGGGACCGTCGGCATCCGGGCCCCGCGTCGTCCGGGCGCCGCTTCCCGGCCGGATTGTGAGGGTCTTCGTCGCGCCCGGTGACGAGGTCGAGACGGGCACGCGGCTCTGCTCGCTCGAGGCGATGAAGATGGAGAACGAAATCCTCGCCCCCGCGCCGGGTACCATCGAGCGCGTGGGTGTCGAGGCGGGTGCCCGGGTCGAGCAGGGAGACGATCTGGTGGTGATCGGATGACACGGGAGGCGCGCGCGGGGGTGGAGACGGAGGCGGCGCGATCGGCTGCCGAGACCGCCCGGGTCGCGAGGGGCCTGGCCGACCGCAGCCGCGAGGAGCGCGAGCGCTGGCGCGAGACGACGCGGGCCCGCGCAGTGGCCGAGCACCCCGAGCGTCGCCGAACCTTTGCGACCTCGAGCGGGATTCCCATCGCGGACCTGTATGTCCCCGGAGACACCGCCCTGCTCGACGAGGATCGCGACCTGGGCCGGCCCGGCGAGTACCCGTTCACCCGCGGTGTGCAGGCGACGATGTATCGGGGCCGGCTGTGGACGATGCGCCAGTACGCCGGGTTCGCGAGCGCCGAGCAGACGAACCGTCGCTTCCGCTACCTGCTGGAGCAGGGCCAGACCGGCCTGTCCGTCGCGTTCGACCTGCCGACCCAGATGGGTTACGACTCGGACGCCGCGTGGGCGGAGGGGGAGGTCGGCCGCGTCGGCGTTCCGATCAGCTCGCTCGCGGACATGGAGGTGCTGCTCGACGGGATCCCGCTCGACCGCGTCTCGACGTCGATGACGATCAACGCCACCGCGCCGATCCTGCTGGCGTTCTACGTCGCGGCTGCCGAGCGCCAGGGCGTGCCGCGGGCGGCCGTGAGCGGCACGGTCCAGAACGACATCCTGAAGGAGTACATCGCCAGGGGGACGTACATCTACCCGCCCCGCCCGTCGATGCGGCTCGTCACCGATGTCTTCGAGTTTTGTGCAGCCGAACTGCCAAAATGGAACACGATCTCGATCAGCGGCTACCACATGCGGGAGGCCGGCGCGACGGCCGCGCAGGAGCTCGCGTTCACGCTTGCCGACGGGATCGCCTATGTCGAGGCCGCCCGCGCGCGGGATCTCGATGTCGACCGCTTCGCGGGCCGGCTGTCGTTCTTCTTCGCCGCGTGGAGCGAGCTGTTCGAGGAGGTCGCGAAGTTCCGCGCCGCGCGGCGCATGTGGGCGCGGATCATGCGCGATCGTTTCGGGGCTCGGAACCCGCGTTCGCAGATGTGCCGGTTCCACACGCAGACCGCCGGCTCATCGCTCACCGCCCAGGCGATCGAGAACAACGTGGTCCGGACCACGTTGCAGGCCCTCGCGGCCGTGCTCGGCGGAACGCAGAGCCTTCACACGAACGCGCGCGACGAAGCGCTGGCGCTACCGACCGAGGAGTCGGCGCGGCTCGCCCTGCGGACCCAGCAGATCCTCGCCCACGAGGCCGGGATCACCGAGACGCCCGACCCGCTCGCCGGAAGCTACTTCGTCGAGTCGCTCACGGACGAGCTCGAGCGGGCCGCGCAGGCGTACCTCGACGAGATCGACGAGATCGGCGGCACGCTCGCCGCGATCGAGGCCGGCTACCAGCAGCGCCAGATCCAGGAGTCGGCGTACCGGCGCCAGCGCGCGGTCGAGGCCGGCGAGGAGATCGTCGTCGGGGTCAACCGGTTCGTCGACGAACCCGTGCCGGCGCCATCCCTCCAGCGCATCGATCCGGGAGAGGAGGGCCGGCAGGTCGAGCGGGTGCGCCGCGTGCGTGCGGCCCGCGACCCGAGGGCATGGACACGCGCGATGGATCGGGTGCGGACCTCGGCCGGCGGCGACGAGAACGTCGTCCCGGCGCTCATCGAGGCCGTCCACGCTGGCGCGACACTCGGCGAGATGAGCGATGCGCTCCGGGCCGCCTGGGGGGAGCACCGCGAGTCGATCACGATCTAGGAGGATCGATGGCCCCCCACGAGCTGGCCGAGCGTCACGGGCTCGGCGCCATCCACCATGTCGCCGTCGTGGTTCGCGACATGGACGACGCCGTGCGCTTCTACCACGACACGCTCGGTCTCGACCTCGACGCGGTCGTGCCGATTCCGTCCGACGGGGTGCGGATCGCGTTCCTGCCGGTCGGGCCCAGCCGGGTCGAGCTGGTCGAGCCCGTTGACCCGACGACGGGCGTCGCGCGTTTCCTCGAGAGCCGGGGCGAGGGGTTCCACCACGTCTGCTTCGAGGTGCCGGACCTGGCCGCGGCGCTGGCCGGGATGGAGGCGGCGGGCGTCGAGCTGATCGACCACGCCGCACGACGTGGCGCCGAGGGGCCGGTCGCGTTCCTTCATCCACGCAGCTGCCACGGCGTGCTCGTCGAGCTCATCGAGGCGCCGGGCGGTCCGGCGTGGGCGGCCCTCGGCTACTGACCGAGCGGGCGGCGGGGGCCTACTGGACGCCCGCCGGAACCTGCCCGGGCCGCGCGGGCTGCACGCCCTGCTCGCGGAGCAGCTCGGCGATCTGACCGGGGGTTTCCGCGACGCGGAACCCGGCGGCCTCGAGGGCAGCGACCTTCGCGGCGGCCGTGCCCGACCCCCCGCTGATGATCGCGCCAGCGTGCCCCATGCGCTTGCCCTCGGGAGCGGTCCTGCCCGCGATGAAGGCCGCCTTCGGCACTCCCTGCAGGTGATCGGCGGCCCACGCCGCGGCCTCCTCCTCCGCGGCCCCCCCGATCTCGCCGATCAGCACGACCGCGTTCGTCTCGGGATCCTCAGCGAAGAGCTTCAGCACGTCGAGGTGGGTCGTGCCGATGATCGGGTCGCCGCCGATGCCCACGCACGTGGACTGCCCGATTCCGGCGTCGGTCAGCGCCTGCACGACCTCGTAGGTCAGCGTCCCGGACCGGCTCACGACCCCCGTGGACCCCTCCAGGTGGATCGAGCCTGGGATGATGCCGACCTTCGCACGACCGGGCGACGTCAGGCCGGGACAGTTCGGGCCGATGAGGCGGGCACCGGCCTCGCGGACGACGGGCATCACGCGGAGCATGTCGAGGGCCGGGATCCGCTCGGTGATGCAGACGACGAGCCCGATCCCGGCGTCCACGGCCTCGAGGATCGCGTCCGGCGCAGCCGGCGCGGGCACATAGATGATGCTCGTGTTCGCGCCCGTCTCGGCGACGGCCTCGCGGACCGTGTCGAACACCGGCACGGTCCCGTCGAGCGCACGCTGCCCGCCCTTGCCAAAGCGCGTCCCCGCCACGATCTGCGTGCCGTACGCCTGCATCTGCCGCGCGTGGAACTCGCCCTCGCGTCCGGTGATGCCCTGCACCACGAGGCGCGTGTCGCGGCCGACCAGGATGCTCATCGCCCGGCTCCTTCCGCCATCGATGCCGCCCCTGTGCCGACGGCTCTGGCCCCGGGCGCCGCGCCGGCCCCGTCCCGGGTCGCCCGCGTGACCGCCACTGCCTGCGCCGCAGCCTCCTCCAGGCTGTCGGCCGTACGGAACGAGGCCTCGCGGAGGATGGTCTGCGCCTCCGTCGCGTTCGTGCCCACGATCCGGACGACCATCGGCACGTCACGCGACTGACGCGACCTCGCCTCGACGAGCCCGCGAGCGACCTCGTCGCCGCGCGTGATCCCGCCGAAGATGTTCACGAGGATCGCCTCGACCCGCGGGTCCGCGAGGATGAGCTTCATGGCCGCCGCGACGGTGTCGGCCCGCGCGCCGCCCCCGATGTCGAGGAAGTTCGCCGGCTCGCCGCCCGCGCGCTTGACGAGGTCCATCGTGGTCATGGCGAGGCCGGCGCCGTTCACCATGCACCCGATGGTGCCGTCCAGGTGAATGAAGTTGATCTCCTGCTCGCGCGCCTCGATGTCGGCCGGGTCCTCCTCGTCCAGGTCGCGCCGCGCCTCGAGGTCAGGGTGCCGGGGGAGGGCCGAGTCGTCGAGCGTGATCTTGGCGTCCAGGCAGACGAGCCGGTCCTCTTCGGTCCCGTCGGTCGTCCGCTGGTGGACGATCGCCAGCGGGTTCACCTCGACCAGGTCGGCGTCGTTCTCGACCATGACGCGCACGAGGCCCTTCGCGATGGCCACGGCGTCGGCCAGGAAGGGCCCGGTGAGACCGAGGGCGAGCGCGACCTGGCGTGCCTGGAAGTCGAGGAGCCCGAGGTGCGGGTGCGCGTGCACCCGCACGATCGCCTCCGGCTTCTCCTTCGCGACCTGCTCGATCTCGACGCCGCCCTCCGCAGATCCCATGACGAGGATCCGCTGGGCGGCCCGGTCGAGGACCGCACCCAGGTAGTACTCGTGGCGGATGTCCGACGCGGGCGCGACGAGCACCTTGCGGACCGTGATGCCCTTGATCGACATCCCGAGGATCTCGCCTGCCACGCGCTCGGCGTCCTCCGGCGTGGCCGCGAGCTTCACGCCGCCCGCCTTGCCCCGCCCGCCGACGAGCACCTGCGCCTTCACGACCACGCCCGTGGCTCCGCCCGAGATCAACTCGCGGGCCACCTCCGCGGCCTCCCCGGGCGTCGCGGCGACGCGCCCGGGCGGAACCGGGAGCCCTGCCGCGGCGAGGAGTTCGCGCGCATGGAATTCCTGGAGCTTCACGAGGGATCGCCTCCGTGCACCCGTCGGGTCCGTCTGCCCGGCCCGAGCAGGATAGCCCGAGGGCGATCCGGGGGTGCGGGGAGGCACAGCTGGACGGAATCCGCCCGGAGCGCGTGGAGCACCGAAAGCGGGCCGGACAGGTGGCTAGAATGCTCCCGTATGGCACGGCACGCCGGCACTCTCCCCGCCGTGGCGCTCTTCACCTCTGCCTCGGCGCGGCGTGACGCGGATCGACGATCCAGACCCGCGCGGGAATACCGCCACCGTCCTCCGGCCTGACCGCCGGAGGTCCCGTACACCTCGGAGGCGCCATGCTGCTCCGCTACCGGGCACGAGAGGGGATGCTCGCCTGGGCGTTCCACCGCATCAGCGGCGTCGCCATCTGGCTGTTCGTCGTCGTGCACGTCGTCGACATCTATCTCGTCGGCGGCGATCCGAAGGCCTACAACACGGTCCTGCAGATCTACGGCAGCCCGATCGGGCGAGTGGCCGAGGTGCTGCTCGGCGCGGCCCTCCTGTACCACGCGCTGAACGGCCTGCGGATCCTGATCATCGACCTGTGGCCGGCCATGACCGTCTACCACAAGGCGCTGTGGTACGCGAGCTGGGTGATCTTCGTCCTGGTCGGGATCCCCGGCGCGTTCATCATCCTGCGACCGGTCATCGGGCCGATCCTGGGTATCGGGGCATAGGAGGCGGCACGATGGTGATGATCGACCCGCGGACGGCCGGTCGGAGCCGCCCCCAGGGCAGCGGCTTCGAACTGTTCGTCTGGTACCTCATGCGCGTCACGGGCGTGATGTTGTTCGTGCTCGCGCTCGCGCACTTCAGCATCATGCACTTCCTGTTCGACCCATCCCAGGAGAGCGCGTCCTGGATCGCGGCGCGCTGGGGCAGCCTCGCGTGGCGCGTGTTCGACTGGACCCTGCTCATGATGGTGCTGTTCCACAGCTTCATGGGCGTCCGGACCGTGCTCCTCGACTACGTGCACGGGACCCGCGCGCGGCTCCTCTCGATGTCGACGCTCTACATCGTGGCGCTCATCCTGTTCGCGGCCGGCACGGCCGTCGTGATGACCCTGCCGGTCGTGGCGTGACGATGGAAGCTGCGCCCGTCATCCACGAGTTCGAGGCGGTCATCGTCGGCGCGGGGGGCGCAGGGCTCTACGCAGCCCTCGAGCTCGCACGCGACGGGGTCCAGACCGCGGTCCTCACCAAGCTCTACCCGACCCGCTCCCACACCGGCGCCGCACAGGGAGGCATCTGCGCGGCCCTGGGCAACCAGGAAGAGGACCACTGGGAGTGGCACATGTTCGACACCGTCAAGGGTGGCGACTACCTCGTGGACCAGGACGCGGCGGAGATCCTGGCGCGGGAGGCCATCGAGACGGTCATCGAGCTGGAACACCTGGGGCTGCCGTTCAACCGGACGGCGGACGGCCGGATCGACCAGCGGCGGTTCGGCGGCCACACCCGGAACTTCGGCGAAGCGCCCGTCCGGCGCGCGTGCTACGCGGCGGACCGGACCGGCCACATGATCCTGCAGACGCTGTACCAGCAATGCATCAAGCACGACGTGCGGTTCTTCGACGAGTACCACGTCGTCGACCTGCTGGTCGAGGACGGCGTGAGTCGGGGCGTCGTCGCGTACCGCCTGGCGGACAGCTCGCTCCACGTGTTCCGGTCCAAGGCCGTGCTGCTCGCCACGGGCGGGTTCGGCCGCATGTTCCGCATCACGTCGAACGCGCACACGCTGACGGGCGATGGCGTGGCGCTTGCCTACCGGCGCGGGATCCCGCTTCAGGACATGGAGTTCTACCAGTTCCACCCCACGGGCCTCGCGGGGTTGGGCGTGCTGCTGTCCGAAGCGGCGCGCGGCGAGGGCGGGATCCTCCTGAACGGCAAGGGTGAGCGCTTCATGGAGCGGTACGCCCCCACCCTCATGGACCTCGCGCCGCGGGACGTCGTGAGCCGGGCGATCTACCAGGAGATCCGGGCGGGTCGCGGCGTCGACGGCAAGGACTACGTCTACCTCGACGTGCACCACCTCGGGCGCGCGGTCATCGACGAGAAGCTGCCCGACATCACCGACTTCGCGCGGATCTACCAGGGCGTCGAGCCGTACACGCAGCCCGTCGGGATCCAGCCGACGGCGCACTACGCGATGGGCGGCATCCCGACCGATGTGCACTCCCGGGTGGTGGTGGACGAGCGGAACACGGTGCTGCCCGGGCTCTACGCGGCCGGCGAGTGCGCGTGTGTGAGTGTCCACGGGGCGAACCGCCTGGGCACGAACTCACTGCTGGACATCCTCGTGTTCGGCCGGCGCGCCGGGCTCGACATGGCGCGCTTCGCCCGCGAAGCGGATATTCCGGACCTGCCATCGGACCCCGTCGGTCCCGTCGCGACGGAGCTGGAGGCGCTCCGATCCCGGCGCGAGGGCGAGTCGCCCGCGAAGATCCGCCGCGAGCTCGCCGACGTCATGATGGACGACGTGAGCGTCTTCCGGACCGCCGACACGCTGCGGCACGCGCAGGGGGTCGTCGACGGCCTGCGCGAGCGCTACCGCTGGGTGCGGGTGCGCGACGGGGGCGCGCACTTCAACCAGGACCTGCTCGAGGCACGCGAGGTCGGCTACCAGCTCGACGTCGCCCAGGTGACGGTGGCGGCGGCGCTGGCACGCCAGGAAAGCCGCGGAGCGCATTACCGGGAGGACTTCCCGGAGCGCGACGATGCCAGCTGGCTGAAGCACTCGCTTGCCTGTCGCGTCGACGGGGCACCGGAGCTCCGCTACAAGCCGGTCACGATCACGCGCTTCACCCCGAAGCCGCGGACCTACTGAGAACGGGGCGAGCGATGCACGTCAGTCTTCGAATCCAGCGCTTCGACCCCGACCGGGACACGGCGTCCCATTGGGTCGAGTACGGCCTCGACGTCGACCCGATGGCTCGCGTGCTCGACCTGCTGCACCAGGTCAAGTGGGAGCAGGACAGCTCGCTGGCCTTCCGGCGGTCGTGCGGCCACGGCATCTGCGGCTCTGACGCGATGATGATCAACGGCCGGAACCGGCTGGCCTGCAAGATCCGCGTCGACCAGCTGGGCCGGAAGATCTCCGTCGCCCCGTTGCCGGGCCTGCCCGTCGTGAAGGATCTCGTCGTCGACATGGACGGGTTCTTCGCGAAGTACCGGTCGGTCCACCCGTTCCTCGTGAACGACGACCCGCCGCCGGCGCAGGAGCGTCGCCAGTCGCAGGCCCAGCGGGCCGTGTTCGACGACACGACCAAGTGCATCCTGTGCGGCGCCTGCACCTCGTCGTGCCCATCGTTCTGGGCTCGGCCCGGCTACGTCGGGCCCGCGGCGATCGTCAACGCCCACCGCTTCATCTTCGACTCTCGGGATCAGGGCGGCGAGGAACGGCTCCAGATCCTGGCAGACCGCGACGGCGTCTGGCGCTGCCGGACGATCTTCAACTGCGTCGATGCGTGCCCGCGCGGGATCAACATCACGAGGGCGATCCTGGAGGTCTCGGCCGCGATCGTCGAGAAGAGCGCGTAGCGGGCCGGCATGCCTGAGGGGGAGACGGTCCGCGGCTCCACGAGGGGCGCGGAGGGAACGACGCGGCGCCCGGCAGATCCCCGCCCGGCCGACGCTCGCGTGCCTGCGCCCGATGCCGCAGGCGGGGATGCGCCGCTGAGGCTGGTCATCCGGACCGACGGCGCCGCACGGGGGAACCCCGGGCCGGCTTCGTGCGGCGGCGTCCTGATCGACGCCTCGCGACCGGATGCGCGCGAGCCCGACGCCGAGCCGCTCGCGGTGATCGCGCGGCCGCTCGGGGTCCGGACCAACAACGTGGCCGAGTACGCGGGCGTGGTGCTGGCGCTTCGGCTGGCCCATCGGCTCGGGGCCCGGGAGGTCGACCTGGTGCTCGACTCGAACCTCATCGTCGAGCAGTTGACGGGCCGCTGGCGCGTGCGCGACGCGAAGCTCAAGGGGCTGTTCGACGAGGCGCAGCGCCTGCTCGGGGGATTCCAGCGGTGGAGCGCGACGCACGAGCCGCGCGCGCGGAACCGCGCCGCGGACGCGCTCGCCAACCTCGCGCTCGACGATCCCGAGGCGGCCGCGGTGGCGGAGCAGCGGTATCGGCTGCCCGGACAGGCGCCCGCGACCGATCGGCGAACGGGGGAGCGTCGACGAGCCGGCCTGTAAGCCGAGTTCTGTGCCCGGCCGAGGCCGGGCGACGGTCATCCATCTGGGCGCGGCGGTTGCCCGCCGGCTCGTGCGGCCTACCCGAGGACTCGGTGACGCACCTGCGCCGGGCCGTGCCCGGCATCGCCCTCCTATTCGGCCTTGCTCCGGGTAGAGCTTGCCCGTTTCACCTGACGTCATCGGGCCCGGTCGCCCGGATCCGTTGACGCCTCGTCTCTGTGGCGCTGGTCCTCGCCTCGCGGCGGGCGGGCGTTACCCGCTACCCTGCGTCAGGGAGCTCGGACTTTCCTCGAGGTTCGGTTGCCCGGGACCCCGCGACCGTCCGGCCGACTCGTCGACTCGCCGATTCTAGCGGCACCCGGGTTCCTGCGCGTCGGCCCCCGCCACGGCGAGAGACGCGGGTGCCGGGTGCTCTCGACGGAAGGCCCGCGCCTAATCCGCGCCTAGTCCTCGTCCGGGCGGAAGACGTGAGCCGCCACACACGCGTCGCAGATCGGGCGCGCGGCGCTGAGGTCCCCGAGCGGGATCGCGACGGCGCGATCGGGGTAGAGGCAGTCGACCGAGTAGAGCCGTGTCGGGCGTCGCCGGACGATCGACAGCCGGCGGAACGTGCAGCGACGCAGGTGGTCGCGCGCGACAGCGCCGGCGGGATCGACGAGACGTTCCTGGAGAGCCACTCGGATGTGCGGTCCACCTCCGGGCGCCGAGCCTATCACCGCCCAGATCCTCCCCGCACCGGTCGTTTCGTACTACCGGTGCGTACGCCGATTGCCTTCTCCCTCGTCCGCAAATCGCATTGACGACGGTCAGTCGGCGTGTATGATCCTAGCGAGTGGTGGCAAGTGGCGTAAAGTGGGGACAGGCGGGGAGCCGGAAGGTCGGGCGGCGTGTTCATCGGGGAGTACCGGCACACGGTTGACGAGAAGGGACGGGTCGCCGTCCCTGCGCGCTTCCGTGAGCAGCTCGTCGAGACGCCGGTCATCACCCGATGGCTGGACTCGTGCCTGGCGATCTTCCCGAAGGGCGACTTCGACCAGCTCGCGGCGAAGGTCGCCGCGCTCCCGCTGGGCGACCCCAATGCGCGCACGTTCCGCCGGCACGTCTTCGCCCACGCCTTCGAGCTCGAGCTCGACCGGCAGGGCCGTGTGCTCATCCCTCCGTCGCTCCGGGAGTGGGCGGGGCTGACGGGAGAGGCGGTGGTCGTCGGGGGGCACGATCACGTCGAGTTGTGGGCTCCTGAAACGTGGGATTCGTACAGCGCGGCGATGTCCGCGCCCGAGGTGCTCGCCGAGCACCTCCAGGGCCTTGGGTTTTGAGCTTCGTCCCGCATCTCCAGGATCCGGACGGGATCCGTTGCGGGAGGTCCCGTCGACCGGGGCTGGGCACGTACCGGTGATGGTGGAGGAGGTCATGCAGGCGCTCGCTCCACGTCCCGGCAGTCTCCAGATCGACGGGACCCTTGGCGGCGGTGGGCACGCCGCCCGGATCCTGGAGGCCATCTCACCGGACGGGCGGTTGCTCGGTCTGGACGCGGACGCGCACGCAATCGAGCGTAGCGCGCGGCGGCTCGCGCCGTACGGCGATCATGCACAGCTGCGACACGCGAACTTCTCGGCGGTGGGGGCCGTGGCGGCCGAGGCCGGGTTCGATCCGGCCGACGGAATCCTGCTGGATCTCGGGCTCAGCTCGGACCAGCTTGCGGACGCGACGCGAGGGTTCAGCTTCCGGGCGGATGGGCCGCTCGACATGCGGTTCGATCCGACACGGGGGACGCCGGCGAGCGAGCTCGTGGCGACCCTTGACGAGGTGGAACTGGCGGCCCTGTTCCGGCGGTTCGGCGAGGAGCCGTTCGCCGTGCGCATCGCGCGTGCGATCGTGGCCGAGCGCAGGGTCGAGCCGATCGACACGGCACGGCGGCTGGCGCAGGTCGTGGAGCGGGCGGCTCCCGGTCGGGTGTCGGGGCGGCGGCGCGTGCATCCCGCCACGCGCGTCTTCCAGGCGCTGCGGATCGCGGTCAACAGCGAGCTCGAGGCGCTCGAGGTCGCGCTCACGGCCGCAGTCGGCCTGCTCCGGCCAGGGGGCAGGATCGTCGTCCTGACCTATCACTCGCTCGAAGACCGGATCGTGAAGCGATTCATCGCGGCCGAGCGGCGGGGCTGCACGTGCCCGCCCGAGCTGCCGATCTGCGTGTGCGGGCGCCGCGCGCGCCTGCGCATCGTGCCGGGGACGCCGGCGACACCGACCACCGACGAGATCGCGGCGAACCCGCGGGCGCGGAGCGCGCGGCTCCGTGCCGCGGAGCGGCTGGCGGCATGAGACACCACCGGGGAATGACGATCCGCGTGGAGGAATCGAGATGAGCAGCCGACACCAGCAGAGCCGACGTCGATCGTACGGCCGCCGGCAGCACGAGCTCCACGAGCGGCGCGGCCGCGAGACCCCGTTGACGGACGAGCAGAGCGGGCTGGCCCGCGACCCCTTCGAGGATCTCGGCGAGCCCGACCTCGCAGAGCTCGCCGCGGCGCGGTTCGCCCGGTTCTCGTTCGGGTCGCCGCTGGACTGGGCGAAGGGGGCGGCGTGATGGCGGTCTACGAAGGCACCCGCTACTACCCGCTGGCGCGTCCAGCCGCCCTTCCGCGACGCCGGCAGGCGGCCCGGGTCCGCGCCGGACGGCGCGTCACCCGCATTCCGCTCGCGATGGCGGGCATCCTCGTCTCGTTCCTGCTCGGCCTCTTCTACCTGACCCAGACCGTGCAGACGGCGGCGACGAACTACGACATCGACACACTGCTCGCGGAGCGGGCGCACATGACGCAGCAGATGCAGTCGCTGCAGGGCGACATCGCACAGCAGGGATCCGAGATCACCGTCACGACACGCGCGCTCCGGCTCGGCCTCAGCCAGCTCGGTGCCCCCACCTGGATCCCCGGGCGCTAGCGGCCGATGCTCGGTCGCACCGACCGCCGGGGCCGCCTGGTCGTCGTACTCGCCGTCTTCGTGCTGCTCTCGACGGTGGCCGGCGCGCGCCTTGCGTACTGGCAGGTGTCCGCCCACGACATGCTCGTCGGGATGGCGCAGCAGCAGCTGAACCGCCCCTCCGTCGAGCCCGCCACCCGCGGCTCGATCTACGACAGCACCGGCGTCCTGCTCGCGACGACCGTCTACCGCGACCAGCTCGTGGCGTATCCGGCGCAGATCCCGACGAATGAGCGTGCGCCGATCGCGGCGAAGCTCGCGGGGATTCTGGGCCTCGACCCGACGGCCGCGTCGACGCTCGCCGGGCAGTTGAACGCGGGCACCCAGTACGCCGTCCTCGCCAACCAGCTGACGAGCCAGCAGAGCGCGACGGTGCAGGCCGGCCTGGACGACGGGTCCCTCACCGAGCTCGCGCTCCTGCCGCAGCCCGTCCGGGTGTATCCGAATCCCGGCGGCGCGCCGGGCACGACGCTGGCCAGCCAGTTGCTCGGGTTCGTGAACGCGAACGGGCAGGGCCAGTACGGGATCGAGCAGCAGTACCAATCGGCGCTCTCGGGACAGCCGCGGATCGTCATGGCCGAGCGAGATGTCATGGGCAACCCGATCGCGGACACCGAGGTCGTCACGCAGGCCGGCATGCCGGGGCAGAACGTGCAGCTGACGATCGACGCTGGTCTGCAGCTGTCGGTCGAGAAAGAGCTGAACGCGGCGTGGATCGCCGACGGCGCGACGACCGCGAGCGCGATCGTCATGAACGCCGCGACCGGTGCGGTGGTGGCCTGGGCCAGCGAGCCCGGGTACAACGCGAACGACTACGAGGCCGTCGCGCGGACGAACCCGAGCGCGTTCGTCGATCCGCTCATCAGCCGGGTCTTCGAGCCCGGCTCCGTCATGAAGATGCTGACGGCGACGGCGGCGATCTCTCGGAAGGTCGTCACGCCGAACACGCTCATCGACGACAGCGGCGTCATGCAGATCGGATCCGTCCAGATCGCCGACGCCGACCGCAGGCCCATGGGGATGATTCCGTTCAAGACGGTCATCGCCTACTCGCGGAACGTCGGCGCGGCGCGGGTGGCCGCGATGCTTGGCAAGACCACGGACGCGGCATCCGCCGTGCTGTACCAGACCTGGAGGCAGCTCGGGATCGGCCAGCCGACGGGTGTGAACCTGCCGGGCGAGCTGCCGGGACTCGTGACGAACCCGGCCACGACACCGTGGATGCCGATCGACCTCGCGAACCACGCCTTCGGTCAGGGCGTCGCCGTCACCCTCGCCCAGCTCGCGCGTGCGTACGCCCCGATGGTGAACGGCGGCCGGCTCGTGACGCCGCACGTCGTCGAGGACGTGGGCGGGCAGCCGGTCCCCGAGCAGGCGGCGCCCCAGGTGATGTCCGCCGCTGTGTCGGCCACCCTCACAAGCATGATGCGGAACACGGTCACGGCGGTGCCGTGGTACGCGGCCTGGACCCTGATCCCCGGCTACAACGTGGGCGGCAAGACCGGGACCGCGCAGATCTGGGACCCCAAGATCAACAACTGGATCTCGAACAAGTTCGACTTCTCGTTCATCGGGTACCTGGGACAGAAGAAGCCCGAGTACGTGATCGCCGTCGAGATCGACCACGGCACGCCGGACATCCTCGCGCAGGGCATCTTCCAGCAGGACATCACCTCGAACGAGCTGTTCCGAAGGATCGCGCGCGACGCGATCCAGACGCTTGACCTGGCGCCGATTCCGGCCGCGTCGCCCAGCCCCTCGAAGACGCCCGCGAAGGCGGCCTCACCGTCCTCCGCCCGCGGCACTGAGCCGCGCTCGACACCCCGGCCGACGGCCACCGCGGCCCCGCCGTGGAGCGGCGAGGTCCCCGCCCCGACAGCCTCGCCCGGGCCCCCGTAACGGGGGCCGCATGCGAGAATGGCCCCGACCGTGAGTGACGCTCCGATCCCGGGAACGAGCGCCGCCGACGCCCTGGACGGTCCGGGGATCGCGGCGATCGTCGACGGGCACCTCCTCCGCGCCTCCCCCCGCCCGGTTCGGCGTGCCGCCGTGGACTCGCGCCGCGTCGAGCCCGGGATGGTGTTCGTCGCGCTGCCCGGCGAGCACACCGACGGCCATCGGTTCCTCGCCGACGCCGTCGCGCGGGGCGCCGCGGCGCTGCTCGTGACGCGCGACCTGCCGGGTGCCGACCTCGACGCTCTGTCGCAGGGCGGTGGGGTCTCGTCCGCCGGCGCCTGCTCGATCGTCCGCGTCGACGACGGGCTGGCCGCCCTGCAGCGGCTCGCCGCCGCGTGGCGGCGCCGCTTCGACCCGCTGGTCGTCGGGATCACGGGCTCGGTCGCGAAGACCTCGACGAAGGAGGCCACGGCAACCGTGCTGGCACAGGCCCGCCGCGTGCTCCGGTCCGAAGGCAACGAGAACAACGAGATCGGGCTGCCGCTGACGCTCCTGCGGCTCGAGCGCGACCACGACGTGGCGGTGCTGGAGATGGGCATGTACGTGCCCGGCGAGATCGCGGAGCTGGCGGCGATCGCGCTGCCGGAGATCGGAATCGTGACCGCGGTCCGCGGCGTCCACCTCGAACGCGCCGGATCCATCGACGCGATCGAGCGCGGCAAGGGACAGCTCGTCGAGGCGCTGCCGGCGACGGGGACGGCGATCCTCAACGCCGACGACGGCCGGGTCCGGCGGATGTCGTCGCGCACACGCGCGCGCGTGCTGACGTACGGCTTCGATCCGGGGGCCGACGTCTCCGCGAGCCACGTGACCCCGGCCGGCCTCGACGGGATGCGATTCGCGCTCCGGCTGCCCGGCGCGTCGGCACCGCTGCGCGTCGCGTCGCCCGGCCTCGGGCGCCACGCCGTCCACAACGGGCTTGCCGCGGCGGCGGCCGGTGTCGCCGCGGGCCTCGCGCCGTCCGACATCGCCGCAGGCCTCCAGCAGGGCTGGGGCGCGCCCCACCGCGATGAGGTCCGGCGCATCGGCGAGTGGGTCGCGATCGACGACACGTACAACGCGAGCCCCGACTCGATGGCGGCGGCCCTCGACCTCCTGGCCACGCTGCCCGGGAGGCGCATCGCGGTGCTCGGCGAGATGCTCGAGCTCGGGCCCGAGTCGGAGGCGCTGCACCGGTCGGTGGGGGAGCGGGCGCCCGGATGCGTCGACCTGCTCGTCCCGCTCGGGGACGGCGCGCGGCCGATCGGCGAGGGAGCACTCGGGGCCGGGATGCCGCCGCAGCGGGTCCGGGCCCTGCCCGACTTCGACGCGGCCCTCGAGGTCCTGCCGTCGCTGCTGCGCGCGGGCGACGTCGTGCTCTTCAAGGCGTCACGGGGGCTCGGCATGGACCCCCGAGAGCGGGCGCGCCGCGGACTGGGCCTGGATGATCTCGTCGAGGCGCTGGCCGCGTCGCGTGCCGGGGCGGGCGCGTGAACGTGCTGCTGGTCCAGGGCCTGCTGCTCGCGTTCGCGATCGTCGTGATCCTCATGCAGCCATACATCCGGCTGCTGCACTGGCTCGGCTTCGGCAAGCACATCCGCGAGGAGGAGCCGGAGCAGCACACCGGCAAGGAGGGGACGCCGACGATGGGCGGCCTGCTCATGATCGCCGTGGTGATCGTGCTCGCACTCGCCCTCGGCATCTACGACGCGTCGACGTACGCACCGCTGGCGGCCCTCGGGGGCGTGGGCGTCCTGGGCGCCGCTGACGACTATCTGAACGCGCGGCGGGGCGAGGGCATCACCGCCCGCCAGAAGCTGCTGTGGCAGACCGTCGTGGCGATCGCCGCGGCGATCTACCTCCAGCACCACTACGACCTGACGGCGTTCCGCGTCCCGGTCGTGGGCGATGTCTACGTGGGGCCGGCGATCTGGGTCATCGTGGCCGCGTTCGCCATCATCAGCGCGAGCAATGGCGTGAACCTGACGGACGGCCTCGACGGGCTGGCAGCGGGCACGCTCGTGTTCAGCTTCATCGCCTACCTGATCATCGCGCTGCTCAACGTACCCAACCAGACGAACCTCGCGATCCTCTGCACGATCATCATCGGCGCGCTGCTCGGGTTCCTCTGGTTCAACGTCCACCCGGCGCAGGTCTTCATGGGCGACTCCGGGTCGCTGGCGTTCGGCGCCGCGCTGGCGGTGACCGCGCTGATCACGGGCCAGGCGCTGATCCTGCCGATCATCGGGATCATCTTCGTCATCGAGGCCGGGTCCGTCGTCATCCAGATCACGGCCGTCAAGACGATCCACCGCCGGGTCTTCCGCTGGACGCCCATCCACGGGCAGTTCGAGCTCGGGGGGTGGGACGAGGAGAAGATCACGCTGCGCTTCTGGATCGTGGCCGCGCTCGCCGCGATGCTCGGCGTGGTGCTGTTCCTCTCGTCGCTCCACATGCTCGCGTGAGGCGGAGATGACGCAGCGGAGGAACACCGACGGTGCGGCGCGGCCCGCTCGCCGCGCGTCTCCCGGTGACCCGATCGACCTCGACGCGCTGTCGCTCGACTCGTTCGACGGCCGGCCGGTCGCCGTGCTCGGCCTGGCCCGCAGCGGCATCGCGCTGGCACGCTTCCTCGCGGATCGCGGGGCGCGCGTCACGGCATACGACATCCGGCCGGAGGCGGACCTGGCGGAGGCGCTCGACGCCCTCGGGGACCGACGGGTCCGGGTCGCGGTGGGGCCGCAGGTCGAGCCGGCGGACGTGCTGCGCGGGCAGGCGCTCGTCGCCACGTCGCCGTCGGTGAGCAGCCGCTACCCGACCACGGAGCCCGGGCTCCGCGCTGCGCTTGCCGCGGTCGAGGCCGAGGGCCGCGTCCCCGTCGTCAGCGAGGTCGACCTGTTCCTGCGGCTCTGCCCGGCACCGACCGTCGGCGTGACGGGCACGAAGGGCAAGACCACGACCAGCTCGCTGTGCGCGGCGATCCTCGCGGCCGGGTCGCATCCGGTCGTGCTCGGCGGGAACATCGGAACGCCGCTCGTCGAGCGGCTGCCCGAGCTCACGCCCGAGCATCGCGTCGTCCTCGAGCTGTCCGAGCTCCAGCTGCCGACGCTGTCCCGCGGCACGACCGTTGCCGTCTACACGCACGTCACACAGGACCACCTCGACCGGCACGGAACCGTCGAGGCGTACCGGGCGGTCAAGCGGCGCCTCGCGGAGCTGGTCGACCCGGACGGCACGCTCGTCCTCAACGCCGAGGACCCGGTGAGCGCGGCGTACGCCGGCCTGGGTCGGACGCGCACGGTCATGTACCGGCGGTCGCGCCCGATGCCCGGCGGGCTCGGGCTCGTCGACGGGTGGGTGGTCGCGGACGAGGTCGACCGGCTGGCGCGGGCGGGAGGCGGCCATGCCGCGCTCGGGCCCGCCGGTCGCGTCCTCCCCGTCGACGAGATCCCGCTGGCCGGCGAGCACAACGTCAGCAACGTCCTGGCGGCCGTGGCGACCGGCCTCCTGTTCGGGATCGCGCCCGACGGGATCCGGCGCGCCGTCGCCGGGTTCCAGGCCGTCGAGCACCGGCTGGAGCCGGTCGACGAGATCGATGGCGTGCTGTTCGTCAACGACTCCCAGGGGACGCAGCCCGACGCGGTCGTCGCCGCGCTGCGCAGCTTCGCGCCGCCGATCGTCCTGATCGCGGGCGGGCGCGACAAGGGCGCACCGCTCGACGCGCTCGGGCGCGAGGCGGTGGAACGGGCCGAGGCCGTGGTGCTCATCGGCGAATCCGCACCGCTCCTCGCGTCGGCACTCGCGGTGGCGGGGCATCGACACGTCGAGCGGGAGGCGACGCTGGAGGGAGCGGTCACGCGGGCGCACGAGCTGGCCCGGGCGGCCGCAGACCCGGGGGGCCGTGCGACGGTGCTGTTGAGCCCGGCCGCGGCCAGCTTCGACATGTTCGTGGACTACGCCGCGCGCGGCCGCGCCTTCAAGGCCGCTGTGCGGGACCTGGCGACACGGCGACGGGCGGCCGGCCCGGGAGAGGAGCCGAGATGAGTCGGTACTTCACACTGCCCCGGCCGCTCATTGCGCGGCTCCTTGGCCTTCATGGGACCGATCCCGTGTCGCGGGCGCACCGCCGGGAGGCGATCCCGCGCCCGGGGCCCGTCAGCCGCGCGGTGGCGGTCGGTCGACGGGCGGCGCTGGGTGCGACCGGCGTGGGCGGGGCGGCAGCTGGCCGCGCCGCCGCACGCGGCCAGGCGATCAAAGGCAACGGGACGAGAGGCCAGGGGGGCAAGGGCCAGGCGAGGGCGCAGGCGATCAAGGGCCAGCCCAGGATGCAGGCAGTGCCGCAGCCTGTCGTGCGGTCGCGCGTCGGCTTCCGGACCCGCCTCGGCGTCACGCTCGACGCGTGGCTCGGTCGCCCGGTCTCCGCACGGAGCGTCGGGCTGCAGCGCGAGCGGCATGAGCCCTCGTACCTGATCGTGCTCTCGGTGATGGCGCTGACCGCGGTCGGGATCCTCATGGTCTACTCGAGCTCCGCGATCCGGTCGTACGTGATCTCGCAGGACGCGTTCGCGGTCGTCGGGCCGCAGCTGGTCTGGGCCGTCCTGGGCGTCATCGCGATGGTCGTCACGATGCAGATCGACTATCGCTACTGGCGGCTGCTCTCGATCCCGATCTATGCCGGCTCGATCCTGCTGCTGGTCCTCGTGCTGCTCCCCGGCATCGGGGTGAGCGTCGGAGGGTCGGCTCGCTGGCTGCAGATCGGGCCGCTGCCAGCTGTCCACCCCGCGGAGTTCGCGAAGCTCGCGCTCGTCGTGTATCTCGCGCACTGGCTCGCGCGGCGCGGTCGCCTGATCCGCAGCGTTCGGCACGGCACGCTCCCGTTCCTGCTGATCGCGGCTCCGGCCATCCTGCTCGTCATCAAGGAGCCCGACCTCGGCACCACGGGCGTCATCACGCTCACGGCGTTCACGATGTTCTTCGTCGCCGGGGCGAACATCTGGCAGTTCCTGCTGCTGATCCCCGCCGGCATCGGCGGCCTCGCGATCGTCATCCTCAAGAACCCCTACCAGCTCGACCGCATCCGCACGTTCGTCGATCCGTGGAGCGACCCGACGGGCAAGGGGCTGCAGACGATCCAGGGCCTGCTCGCGCTGGGCCTGGGCGGGGTCTTCGGGTCCGGGCTCGGTGCCAGCCGGCTCGCGTCGGGCCTCTACCTGCCCAACGCGTCGAACGACTTCATCTTTGCGATCATCGGCGAGGAGTTCGGGCTGCTCGGCGGCCTCGTGGTCATCCTGCTGTTCGCGCTGCTCGCGTACGAGGGGTTCCGCGTCGCGCTGTCGGCGCCGGACACGTTCGGCGGACTGCTCGCGGCCGGCATCACGGCGTGGATCATCGTGCAGGCGACGATCAACATCGGCGTGGTGGTCGCGCTGTTCCCGATCACGGGGATCACGCTGCCGTTCATCAGCGCCGGTGGGTCGTCGCTCACGATCAGCCTCGCGGCCGTCGGCATCCTGCTGTCGGTCTCGAGGGAAACGCTTCCGAGGGGGAGCTGGAACGATGCGGATTCTGATAGCGGGGGGCGGGACGGGCGGACACGTCTACCCGGCGCTCGCCGTCGCCCGCTCGCTGCGCGCGCGTCGCGCCGACCTTGACCTGCGCTGGCTCGGCGGGCATCGCGGACTCGAGGCGCGCGTCGTCCCCGGGTCCCGGATCCCGGTGACGCGCCTCGTGCTGCGTTCGCTGCGCAGCGTCGACGCGTCGCTTCCCACGTTCGTCGACCCGGTCCGCCTGGGCGTCTCGTTCCCGCAGGCGATGGCGCTCGTGGGCGCCCTGCGGCCCGCCGCGATCTTCACGACCGGCGGGTACGTCGCGCTGCCGGTCGTCGTGGCGGCATCGATCCTGCGGGTGCCGGTCGTGCTGTGGGAGGGGAACGTCGTCCCAGGCAGGAGCGTGCGCGCCATCGCGCGCCTCGCCGCCGCCCGCGCCGTGGCGTTCGCCGAGACGTGCCGCCGCCTGCCCGCGCCGTGCCTCGTCACGGGGACGCCGACGCGCGAGCTGTCCTCGGTCGACCGGCTCGCGGCCCGGCGGCACTTCGAGATCCCGGCCGACGCCCGTGCGGTTCTGATCTTCGGCGGCTCGCAGGCGGTGCAGCGGTTCGAGGCGGCCGTCGAGTCCGCCCTGCCGGAACTGGCCGAGCGCGTCATCGTCCTGCACGTGACGGGCGAGTCGGCGTACCCCGGCGCGCTCGCGCGCCGCGAGGC
>JAJYGH010000034.1:0-28769 GCA_021785175.1 Chloroflexota bacterium
GTCGGTCCTCGAGCTGATCATCCTCTGGGCCGTCGGGATCTTCCGGCGCGAGCCGGCCTGAAACGGTGGCTGTCGTGACCATCGTGCGGGCGCGGTCCGTCAGCGCGGGCCGCTCCGACCTGCTGGGGCTCCCGGTGTCGCCTCCGGGCTGGCGGGCGGCGGACGAGGACGCCGCCCGCTCGCGCGGCGCGTACCAGGCCGCTGGAGCCCGGGCTGCGGCATGCCACGTGGGCACGGCTGGAAGCGGCTTCCGCGCGGTGGGGCCGCGGGTCGGGGGCATCGTCGGCCGGCATCCTCGTGACCGAGGAGCAGGGATCACAGGTGAGGACATGACGGGAACTGACGCGATGGCAACCAAGCGATCGTTCACGAGCGATGAAGCGCTCGCCGTTGCGACCGCGCTCACGATCGACTTCGTGGCGCTCGGGTGCGACCTCGAGCAGTTCCGGATGGGCCTCGGTGTCGAGCTCGAACACGGTCTCCGAGACCCCGCGACCAACGTCACGGGCGACGACTGGATCCTCACGGGCAAGATTGCGCTTGCCCACCTCAAGGAGTTCCCGGACTACTACACGCGCCTCGCGGTCCTGGAGCGCGAAGCCGCCGACCAGTTGAAGCGGCCAGGTTAGCGCCGTCCATCGCCGGCGTCTGCTTCAACGACCTGCCCCTGCGACTCGCTGGTGGCGGCGGACCGCACCGATTCGTTAGCGACCGATTGAAAGGTGAGGGATCGATGGACATCAAGCGTACCTACCGCGACGTCAAGACCACCGTCAGGAAAGCCGCCCGCGGCGTGGACGGCACGGACCTCAAGGACCGCGTGGGGAACGCCGGCGATACGGCGCGCGCGGACCTCGGGAACCTGGGCGACGACGTCCGCACGTCCGGCCGTGAGCGGGGACATCCCCACGGCGACCCGGACACGACGGGCAGGCAGTCGAGATGAATCGACGACCGTCATTGGACAGGAGGTCGAGATGAACCGGAGCGGCGGGGTCGGGATCATCGGGGTCATCGTGATCGTTCTCGTGGTGCTTCTGCTCCTCGGCGTGATCCATCTGTGACCAGAGTCGCCGCCGGGTCACGCGCGGCTCCTGCGCGGCCCGTCCTGTGAGGTAGCGCCGGAACGTCCGTCTCCACCTGCCACGTCGCCGCCCATCCCGCAGAGAGATGCCGGCCGGGCAGGAACAGGACCGGCGGGTTCGACCTCTCACAGTCCCCCTGTCGGGACCGCGCGCACCATGGAGTACGCGCGGCCCCGGCGGGAATGACGAGTCGTCATGACACGGGGGCACGTCCGCCGCACTCTACCGATGTCCCGCCCCGCGGGACGAGTGGCTGGAACCGATGCCGGGAGTCGGCGGATCGGCCACTGCCGGAGTTGGTCCGCGCGGCGACTCCGGTGACAGGATCCCGTCGCGCGCACCGCATGAGCGAGCTGTCAGGCCCTCCTTCCGGGCAGCCGACTCATCCGGAGACGCAGAGACGGGATCCTGCCATGTCCGGGTCCCGTCGGACGGGCGTCCCTCCGCCGAGGACAGGGCCAGCGCGGGAGGCTTGGGGACCATGACGGACCGTCATGACGGCTCGATCCCGTCGCGCGAGATTCGCGCCATCCGATCCGAAGCGATCGACAGCGAGGTCTACGTCCGATGGTGCGGCTGCTGTTGGCGGTATCAGCGACGCTGATGCTGCTGATCGTCCTCATCCCGCTGGTCGCGCTGGTGGGCGCGTTGTTCGGCTTCGTCGTGGCGGCTGGGCTGTCGTGAGCAGCGCTCTCGAACTGGAGCCGACCACCGCGGCGATCGCGCGCCGGGCGCTCAGTCGCGAAGGCACCTCCGTCCGGACCACCCCCATCGAGGGGCGAGTGCACCGCCGAGACGAGGCCGAGGCGGTGGGACTCCTGGTGGGGATCCTCGTCGTCCTCTGCGTCCTCGCACTGACACTCGGCGTGACGCCCGCGCCTTGAAGGATCACCGTGCAGGACGCGGCGGACCCACAGGCGGGGCCACGAAGTGATCCGGACTTTCGAGTGTCCTCGGCATCGTCTATCTCATCGTCCGCGTCGTCGTCGCGTCGGGGCGCGCGTGCTTCGAGCATCCCAGGGCGTCGCTGCCCATCGTCTCGGCCACCTCGCCGTGCCCGCTCTGGCCGCTCGTTCTCCTCGGCATCAGCCTCCACCTCTACTGAGCGCCGTCGCCGATGGGTGTGATCCACCACTCCCGCGGACCGCGCGGTGCGGCAACGGGGTGATGCGTCTTCACGGCGCGCGTCGCTGCGCTGTCGAGGGCATGCGATAGAGGCCGAACTCGTCGGTCCTCGGCAGCCCGGCGCCGCGCAGAAGGGCGGTACCGGGGCGAGGGTTCGCCCTCGGGCGTGCAGCAACCGGCGCGACCGGCGCGTGCGAACAGGAGAAACGACCCTGTGCGCGTGCCCGGGGCCCGTCCACCATCACGACCGTGATGGGGTGCCGCGATGTCCGGCAACCGGTCCCGCTGGCTCCGAGTGGCGCTGCCCGCGATCCTCGCCGTCGGCCGGCTCCTCCGCCTTGCCGCGCAGCTCGACGTTCGCGAGAACATCCCCTGGGCCACCTGGACGGCGCGGAGCCGACCCCGACGCTCCAGGCGACGACGGCGGAGGGATCGCGCGCTTCGACCGCATGGCCGGAGTGGCTCACGCGGCAGCCAGCGGGATGAACAAGTCTCCCCGGACCCGACCCACGGTCCTCACGCTGCTCGAGGGCATCGGCGAGTTCCTCTACGCATGCTTCGGGCCGCTCAGATCGTTTCCGCCGTTCTGGAGCGATCCGGTCCTGGCGCTCCAGCAAGCCGTGGCCGCGCTCGTGCTTCTCGTCGCGGTCCCCGTCTGGCTGGTGCTGAACTGGCCGCGCTGGTTGCAGGGGGGCATGGACTTCCTGCCCCTGCTGGGCATCGTCGTCCTCCTCGCGTACCTCGCCGGCCGTCGTGCTCGGCCCGCTCCAGGACCCCGCACCGTCATCGTGAGCGTGGCCGCGCTCGTCCTGGGTGTCAGCGGAATCCTCGATGCCTGGTACGCCGGCCTTGCGCCGTTCCCGCCGTTCTCGATCCGCCCCGTCCCGGTGCTCTGGGAACTCGTCGGCGTGCTCATGCTCGTCGCCGCGGTGGGAATCTGGCGGCTGCAGGGATGGGCGCGCTGGCTGGGCGTCGCGCTTCAGGCGCTCACCCTGGTCTACCCGCTGTTCCTCGTCGCGTACGGCGTCGCCAGCGAGCATGTCACCGTCCGCGGCTTGATCTCGGCGATGGTCGACCCGGCGATCAGGCTGGTGATCGCCGCGGGCGTCCTCTGGGCGCTCCTGTGGCATTGGCCCTCGGCGCTCTCGCCGGCCACGCACGGTCCCGCTGGCGGCGATCTCGGCGTGACCCCGAGCTTCCGTCCATGGGGGAAGCGCCGCCGGGGATGGCATGCACGGAGAAGGCGGCCATGAACGAACGCCGGGCGCGTCTCCGGCGGGCGCTCGGGTGGCTCGGTCCGATCGCGCTGCTGCTGCTGCTCTTCCTCCCCGGGACGTTCGGCGGGAGCGGGATGGCGCCCGCCAGCACGCCTCTCCCGTCACCGCCGGCCGCAGCCTCGGGAGCCGCGCCGACAACTCGTCCCTCGTCGGCGCCGACGGGCGCGCCTGACCTCGCGGCGATGGTTTCCGCCGTCGAGGCGCAGGTATCCGCGCTGCGCGAACTGGCGCCCCTGCGCGACGTGCCGACGGAAATCGTCGAGCCGGCTGCGTTCCGGACCTGGGCGGAGGGCGAGGTTGCGCGCCACCAGAACGCGGAGCTCACGCGCTGCCGAACCAGGGTCCTCGTGCGCCTCGGCCTCGCGGAACCGACGCTCGACCTGCGCCGGCTGTCGCTCGACCTGCTCTCCTCCCAGGTCGTCGGACGGTACGACCCCACGACGCGCTCGCTCACCGTCGTCAACCGCGGTGCCGGGTTCCTCGTGCCGCTGAGGATCACGGTCGCGCACGAGTACACGCACGCGCTGCAGGACCAGCACTTCGGGTTCGCCACGCTGCGCTCGGGCACGGGAGTCGCGCTCCCCGTGGATCGCGAGCTCGCCCTGCAGGCGCTCGCCGACGGCGACGCGTCGCTCCTCGTCGCGACCTGGATGCGGGACCACGTGACGACCGAAGAACGGGGCGAGCTCGAACGGCTCGTGGCGGCGGCGCCGGCGCCGGCCATGCCGCCCGTGCTCGCGCGGCAGATCACCTTCCCGTATGTCGAGGGCGCCGCCTTCGCACAGGCGCTCTACGACTCCGGCGGGTGGGCGGCCGTCGACGCGGCCTACGCGCGAGCGCCTGCCTCGACAGCCGAGATCCTGCACCCCGAGCGGTACCTGGCGGGCTGGCGACCGATCACCGTCGAGCCACTCCGCCTCGCGGCCCCCGCGGTGGACGACGGGTGGCACGAGACGTGCCGCGAGACGCTCGGCGAGCTGGGACTGCAGGCGTGGCTGGGGAGCCAACCTGCCGGCCCGGGCCAGACCCTGCGGCCGGCGGACGAGGCGCGGGCCCTGGCCGAGCACTGGACCGGTGACGAGGTGACCCTGTGGGAGCACGGGTCATCCTGGGTCCTCGGCTGGACGACGGCCTGGGACTCTGATGCGGCGGGAGCGTCGTTCGCCGGGGCCGCAGCCGCGAGTCCTGCCGAGCTTCGGCGGCTCGACCGTGACGGCGTGCGCGTGACGCTTCGCCTCGCCGCCGACGCGGCGGCGCTGGAGCTCCCGACTGCGGCGCACTGATCGGCGCAGGAGGCGGTCAGTGCAGGCGACGAAGGCATGCCACGGCTGTCGGGTCGAAAGGCCCGAAGCACCAGGAGGTTGACGCCCGCAGCCACCGGGACGCGAATGGGGCGGCCCCTGCCGGACGCCCGTGCGACGGACGGCTCAGGGAGCCTGCCCAGGCCGCGATGGCGCTCAGAGGTGCTGTCCTCGAGTCGCGCCGCCAGAATTCCTGCGTGCGGCGAGACGCCAGCCGACGAAACCGCAGGCTGCGCCGAGTGTCAGGGCGATCGCGATCGCGAGGGACACCTCGAGGACGACGCCCTGCCATTGTTGTTCGCCGGCCTCAGACCAGGCAGGGTTCCACAGCAGGACCGCGAGCGCGGCATAGCCGACGACGATCGAAGCGGCGAGTGCGCCACCCGCGAGGGCGCCCTCCGCCGGGCCGCGCCGCCCGCGCGAGGTCCGGTACGCTGCCGCCCCGCTCGCGCCGCACAGCAACGCTCCCAGCAGCAGCTGCGGCGGCGACACGTCCATGTAGCCAGACCAGAACCGGGTCGCGACCTGAGCGGCGAGCCCGAGGAGCCACCCGATGCCGATGAGCCAGACGAGCCGGTGCGGCTTCGCGTGTACGGTGACGCTTTGCATCCCCCCGCCTCCTCGCAGCATGGTCCGCCGTCGTCCGATTGGGCGACAGGGCCGTTCCACCCGATCCGGGTGGCGTCGAGCCGGCCTCGCGAGTCAACCCACACCAGGCCCCAGTCCGGAAAGGGGCGGGTTCCAGAGGGCGATGTCGCCGGCGGTGTGAACGGACGGGTCGGTGCCCTTTGGGGAAGTGGTCGCGGAGCAGACCGTTGACCGCGACCGCGACCGCGACCGCCACCTCGACCGCCACCGCCACCGTGGCCGGGTGGCGCGACCGCGTGGAGCACGGTCCGGGACGAACGGCGTCTGACGGACCGCGTCCGGCCCGCGTGGACTACCCTTCTCGTCTCGCCGTCGTCGACCAGCGCCCGGTCGGCGGCCCGCCAGCCGACGCACGGCAGGCAGGCACGCGCCATGTCCGGAAACCGGCGGCGGGCCCGCGAACCGGCACGCATGCCGAAGGAGGCGCGGATGGACGGACGGATCGGGGCGCGTCGGGCGGCGCTCGGCGGCCCAGCGATGGCCGCCGAGGGATGAGCCCCTCCGGGCGCGTCGAGTCCGGCAGGCCGGGCGTCGGGCGAGACACGGACGGGGACGGGCCGCTCGGTCCCGGCAAGAGGCGAAGGCTGGCGATGGCACGCGCGGCACGCCGCGAGGAGCTGCTCGACGGGCCCCTGGACGACGCTGAGGTGCTTCGCGGCAACCTGCGCGACCTGCGGCGGATCAACCGCCTCCTCGGCGGCACGGCGCTGAGCGCCCGGGCACTCTCGCGACTGCTCGAGACCACGGCGGTCACGGTCACGGCCGTGCGGCTCCTGGACGTCGGCACCGGCGCGGCGGACATTCCGCTCGCGCTGCTGCGGCGCGCTCGACGGAGCCAGCTGCCGCTCAGCATCGTCGCCGTCGACGCCCGCCCGGAGGTGCTCGACGCCGCCCGCGCGGTCGACACCGCGCTCACGTTGCCCGGCGCCCCCGAGCTCGCCGTCGCGGACGGCCGGCACCTTCCCTGGCCCGCGGCGTCGTTCGACGTCGCGCACGCGTCGCTGGTGCTCCACCACCTGGAGCCGCGCGACGCGGTCGCGTTCCTCGCCGAGCTCCGCCGGGTCAGCCGGCACGGCGTGATCGTCAACGACCTCGTGCGCAGCAGGGCCGCCTGGGCGCTCGCGATCCTCGGCGCGCGACTCCTGACCCGGAACCCGCTGACCCGCAACGACGCCCCGCTCTCGGTCCGGCGCGCGTACACGCTGCCGGAGGTCCGCGAACTCCTCCGGGCCGCGGGCCTGCGGCCGGTCCACGTCGGGGTCGGGGTCATGCGCCACCGGTTCGCGATCGCGGCGGTCCCCGTGGACGCGCTGACGGGCGCGGCACGCGCGCCCGAGCGGCCGTGACGATCGAGCGCGTCGAGGTGGCGATCGTCGGCGGAGGGCCCGCGGGCTCGGCACTCGCCATCCTGCTCGCCCGGTCCGGCCACGAGGTGCTGGTGGTCGAGCGGTCCGCGGCTCCCGGCTGGCGGGCGTGCGGCGTGTTCAGCCCCACGGCGCTGCCGCGCCTGGCCGACTTCGGGATCACCGCTCGGGACGGGGCGCTCGTGCGCAGGCTGCCGGGGCTCCGGCTCGAGGTGCGCGGGTCGCCGCCCCTCGACCTGTTCGGAAACGCCTTCCCGGCCGGGTTCTCACGGCCGTCGCTCGACGCCGTGCTCCTCGACATGGCCAGGACGGCGGGAGCCCAGGTGCGGACCGGCGTCTCCGTGACGGGGGTTTCGGCTGCGAGCAGGGTGGACCCCGCTCGAATCGAGGTCCGCGGACGCGACGACGGGTCCCGGGTGATCGCGGCCGACCTCGTCGTCGGCGCCGATGGCATCCGCTCGATCGTCGCGCGCTCGGCCGGGGTCGGCATTCGACCGGCGCTCCGCGGACGTGTGGCGCTGACGTTCCATGTGCGGGAGCCGGGCCGGGCCAGGCAGGCGGCCATCGAGCCGACGGCAGGCGCGCGATCCGGAACGGCGGCAGTCGAGCAGCCCCGTCCGTGGGTCGCGTCGCCGAACGCCCGACCGGGCCGGACGGCCCGCATGGTCGTCTTCGACGGCGGCTACTGTGGGCTCGCGCCGGTTCCCGGCGGCCGCGTCAACGCCGGCATCGTGCTGCACGGGCGCCGCTGGCTCGAGGCGCTGCGCTCTGACGGCCCATCGGCGGTCGCCCGCCGGGTCCTCGCCGCGCTCCCACCGGATCCCGCCGACGGCACCTGCATCGACCCGCACCCGCTCGATGCCGTGGCCGGTTCGTTTCCGCTCGCACATGCCGTGCGGCGTGCCGCCGGGCCGCGCTGGCTGCTCGTCGGCGATGCGGCGGGGTTCCTCGATCCGTTCACGGGCGAGGGCCTCGACCGGGCCTTGGTCTCGGCGGGGCTGGCAGCCGAGGCCATTGCGGAGCATCGGCGGGGCCGCCCCGATGCCCTCGCGTCGTACGCCGACGCGCTGGCCGATCGGTTCGGGCCGCGCGACCGGCTCACGCTGCTGCTCCAGGCGTTCGTGGCTCGGCCGGCCGTCCTCGCGTACGCGCTGCGCCGGGTCGGGCGCCGGGAGGCCCTTCGCCGGACGATCGACCTCGTCCTCGCCGACCGGCTCCCCGCCTCGCGCGCGCTGGACCCACACTTCCTCGCCGCAGTGCTGGCGCCCTGATCCATGCGCAGCGTGGTCTCGATCGACGTCGGAGCGCCCCCGGAGGTCGTCTTCGACCTGGTCCGAAACGTCGAGCGCTGGGCGGTCCTGCTGCCGCATTACCGGAGCGTCCGCGCGCTGCGACGGTCCCGGGACGGATCGCTGCTCGCCGCCTACGTCGCGATGCTGCCGGGCCCGCTCGGCCTGTCCGTCCCGGTCCCCTGGCGATCCTGGTCGTCGTCCGACCCCGAGACGCGCGAACTGCGGTTCCGTCACGCTGGCGGCGTCACCGACGGCATGCAGGTGACGTGGCGGATCGAGCGGGTCCCGTCGGGATCCCGCGTCGCGATCGAGCACCGCTTCGTCCGGCCGCTGCCGGTGCTCCGGCGCCTCGGGGCCCGCCGGACCGACGAGCTCATCCCCCTGCTCGTCGACCGCCTCGTCGTCCGGCCGATCGCGGGGCGCACGCTGGAGGCCGTCCGCGCCGCGGCTGAATCGCAGTCGCACGCCCAGGTCGCCGGGTGCACAGGCGCGAGCGCAGGACAGCCGCGCTCCGCGGGCTGCCCTGCGGATCCGAGCGACAGCCCGCGGCCATCGGGCACGCTCCGATGACACGCGCGATCCGGGCGCCCGGCAGGCGCGTGCTCATCACGGGCATCGGGATCCTGACGCCCGTCGGAATCGGGTGCGACGCCTTCTGGCAGGGCGTCCGCGCGGGCCGCTCGCCGGTGCGGCGGATCGACCGCTTCGATCCCCGGCAGTTCCGGTCCCAGGTGGCCGCGCAGATCGACGACTTCGATCCGCTCGCGTTCATGGACTCGCGCGCCGCGCGCCGCACGGACCGCTTCAGCCAGTTCTCGATGGCTGCGGGGCGCATGGCGCTGGAGGACGGCGGGCTCGCGACTCACGAGGGCGTCGCCCGCGACGGGGCGGTGCAGGCGGGGATCTATCTCGGAAGCGCGCTCGGGGGGATCGCGTATGCCGAGCAGCAACATGCCCGCTTCCTCGAGGGCGGAATCCGGTCCGTGGCGCCGAACCTCGCGCTCGCCGTGTTCGGTGGGGCGGGTCCGGCGAACCTCGGCATCTCCCTGGGGATCCGCGGGCCGATCGTCTCGAACGCGAACTCGTGCGCCTCGGGAGCGGTGGCGATCGGCGAGGCGGCCCGCGCGATCCGCGATGGGACCCTCGACCTGGCGCTGGCCGGCGGCGTCGAGGCGCCCCTGAGCCCGCTCGCGTTCGGCGCGTTCGACGTCATCCACGCGCTCTCGTCGCGCTGGAACGACGACCCCGGCCGCGCGATGCGGCCGTTCGACGCGCAGCGCGACGGCTTCGTGATGGGCGAAGGGGCCGCGCTGCTCCTGCTCGAGGAGCAGGCATCGGCGAGACGCCGTGGCGCGCGCGAGTACGCCGAGGTGCTCGGGTACGCGGCCACTTCCGACGGCTACCACATGGTCCAGCCACGGCCCGACGGCACCGACGCGGCGCGCGCGGTCCGCGACGCGCTCGCGTCCGCGACGGTGGCGCCCGAGGAGATCGACTACGTGAACGCCCACGCGACATCGACACCTCTCGGCGACGCGGCAGAGGCGCTCGCGCTCGCGACCGCGCTCGGCGGGCGCGCGGCGCACATCGACGTGAGCGCGACGAAGGCGCTCTACGGCCACCCGCTCGGTGCGTCGGGGGCGATCGAGGCCGCGCTCTGCGCGCTCGCGATCCGCCACGCCTGGGCGCCGCCGACGGTCAACCTGCTCGCCGTTGAGGCACCGATCGAGGAGCTCCTTCCGCGTCTGGCACGCGGCCCGCGGCGCGGGCCGCTGCGCCGCGTGCTGTCGACGTCGTTCGGGTTCGGCGGCCTGAACGCGGCGTTGGTCCTGGGCGACGGGAACTGACGTCCGCGGCGCACGGCGGCCTCGAGTGCGCGCAGTGCGGTGTCCGCCGGGCGGTAGGTCGTCTCTCGCTTGGTCATCCGTGGATCACCTCGCCGGTCGCGCCCTCGGTTCGAGCCGGCCCCTGCTCGCGATCGGCAGCCTCGCCGCGGGCAACGTCGGGCGCCGTCCCGGCCCGACCGTTTCCCCGGCTCCGATGGTCGGCCGGGACGTTGGGCCCGGCGCGCCTCGGCCGCTCCCGGTTGCGCTTCGCCAGGACCGCCCGGTACACGCCCTCGTACGCCTCGGTCATCGTCGCGGCCGAGAACCGCGACACCGTTCGACGCCGGATGTCCTCCCGGTTCAACCCGCCGACCCGCTGGACTGCGAGCTCGCCCTCGGTGACGTCGTCCACGAGGAAACCGGTCACACCGTGGTCGATGATCTCGGTCAGGGCGCCGGCGCGCCGGGCGATGACGGGCGTCCCGATCGCCATCGACTCGATCGCGACCAGTCCGAACGGCTCGGGCCACGCACCGAGCATGACCGTGGCGAGCGCCCCCGCGTACAGCGCATCGCGCTCGGGTTGCCCGATCTCGCCGAGAAACTCGACCGTCCCGTCGTCGATCGCGGGCTGCACGATCGATGCGAACAGCTCGTGCTCCTCGGGCGCGTTGACCTTCGCCGCGACGCGCAGCTGGCGGTCCGTCCGCCGCGCCAGCTCGATCGCGTCGTGGACGCCCTTCTCCACCGCGATGCGGCCGACGAACGCAAGGTACGAGCCGGGCTGCGAACGGCCTGGCTCCCGGCCCAGCGGCAGGCCGTGGTGGATGGTCCCCGCCCAGTTCGCTTCCGGGAACCAGCGCCGTTGGCTGGTGCTGATCGCCACGAGCGGGATGTCCGGGAAGGCGTCGATGAGGTCCGGCATGCCGAAGGCGTCGAGGCGCCCATGCAGGGTCGTGACGACGGGCGTCGGGCACTCCCGGGCGAACAGGAAGCCGTACTGCTCGACGTGGGAATGGAACACGTCGAACCGCTCGTGCTGCCGCCAGGCCTCGCCGAGCGCGATGTTCATGTAGGCGGACACGTCCCCCTCGTAGCCCTGTGCCCACAGGCTCCGCGCGACCGTCGGGACGATCTCGGCCTCGATCGTCGAATCGCCCGGACCGAACAGCGTCACCTCGTGCCCGCGCCTGCGGAGCTCATCGATGAGGGCTGCGATCACGCGCTCGGTGCCCGCGTAGCTGGGCGGCGGGACGGGCAGCACGGGCGGCGCGATCATGCCGATCCGGAGCGGTGGTTCCATGCCCTGAGTGTTCGCGGGCGGGACTCGGTGATGCGCGTGCGTGCACGGTCCCCGGGGTTGCGTGTGCCTCCAATGGCCAGGCGGAGGGTGTGGAAAACCGGGCTGGGCCGCAACCTGACTGAAACCGTCCCTTTATGCGATCGGGTCGCGTGCCTGTCTACGATGTCTGGTACTGGGTTCGTCAGCCGACCCGCAGAGACTCGCTCGGTTCGTATCAGGGTTGGTCCGGGCAGCGTCCCGGGCCGGGAGGCTGCGATGGAGATGATCGCCACCCGCCCCTCCGCGCGCGACCGTGTCGCGGCCGCCGATGCACGGCGGCGGATCCGCGAAGTGCTCTACGACGTGGTTCTCGATTCGCTCGGACCGGCGGGACCGGACGGCCTCTCGCCATTCGAGCGCGAGATCCTGTCGGATGGGCTGGACCGCGCGGTGGAGGCCGCCACGGCTCGCGCGATCGGCACGCTGAACGACGAGTTCGACGACCTCCTCCGCGTGTCGCCCCGGCCCCTCCTCTCGAAGGTCGAGCGGCTCCGCGACCTGGTCGACTACGGGTTCGACTGAGCCCCCGTCGCTGGCTCCGGCCCGCGCGTCCACCGCAGCCCCGGCGCCCGCACCGTTTCGCCCACGTCCGTCGCCCGCTCCAGGGCGGGCCGCGTCCGGACCCGTCCCGGGTCTCCCGCGGTCCCCATCGGCGGTGCGGGCCGCCTCCCGGTCCCGGTTCAGCCTATGACCGCGGCTCGCGATCCGGTACAGTCCGCGCATGCCGCGAGCCGGAGGCACCCGGTTGCGTTCCCAGGTCCCCGCCCTGGCGCTCGCGGCCGCGCTGCTGGCGCTGTCGTGCGCACCGCGCATCATCCCGTCCCCGGCACGCCCCGTGGCCTCCTCCGGCGCGACGGCCGCGACTTCGACACCGGTGCCGACGCTCGCCCCGCCATCGCCCGTGTCGTGGAGCGACTGCGGCGGCGGCTTCGAATGCGGCATCGTCGACGTGCCGCGCGACTACGCTGATCCCGCCGGCCCGACCGTCCGCCTGGCGCTCATCCGCCTGCCCGCCAGCGACCCGTTGCACCGGATCGGGTCGCTCGTCGTCAACCCCGGGGGGCCGGGCGAGAGCGGAGTTGATTTCGTCCGCCACGCCGCCCTGACGGTCTTCTCGACGTCGATCCGGGCCCGATTCGACATCGTCGGCTTCGACCCGCGCGGCGTCGGGGCGAGCACCCCGATTCGCTGCGTCGACGACCTCGATCACTTCATCGCGAAGGACGCGACCGCCGACACGCCCGCGGAGCTGGCGAACCTCGAGGACGGCGCGAAGACGTTCGCGACGGAGTGCGGCGCACGGAACGCCGCCCTCCTCCCCTACCTCTCGACGGAGAACGTGGCCCGCGACCTGGACCAGATCCGGGCCGCGCTGGGCGACGCGAAGCTCACGTACCTGGGCTTCTCGTACGGGACACTCATCGGCGAGGACTACGCGGCCCTGTTCCCGACGCGCATCCGCGCCATGACGCTCGACGGCGTCGTGGATCCCGCGCTCGGCGAGGAGGCGTTCCGGGAGGACCAGGCCGTGGCGTTCGAGGCGTCACTCGATGCGTTCCTGTCGGACTGCTCGAGCCGGCCGGCGTGCCCCTTCCATTCCGGCGGCCGCGCGGCCGCGGCCTTCGACGCCCTCATGCGCCGGATCGACCAGCACTCGATCCCGACGGCGCGGCTCGGGCGCGAGCCGGTCGGACCGACACAGGCCTGGGCCGCGGTGACCGAGTCGCTGTACGCGCAGGCCGCGTGGCCGGTGCTGGCGGAGGCGCTGACCGAGGCGCGCAACGGAGACGCGAGCCTGCTGCTCCTGCTCGGGGACCCGCTCCGCGGCCGCAACCCCGACGGCTCGTACTCGAACCTCATCGACGCGTACGACGCCGTCACCTGCCTCGACTGGCCCGCCCCGCGCGACCCGGCGGCCTACACGACGATGGCGTCGACGTTCACGCGGGTCGCGCCCCGGGTCGGACGGCTGTTCGCGTTCAACGACCTGCCGTGCGCCTACTGGCCCGTCCCCCCCGCCCGAACGCCCGCGCCCGTCGCCGCGCCCGGAGCGCCGCCGATCGTGCTCGTCGGAACGACCGGCGATCCGGCCACACCGTACGCGTGGGCGCAGGCCGTCTCCCGGCAGCTCTCGTCGTCGGTGCTCGTGACGCGCACCGGCCAGGGCCACACCGGCTACCTCGTCAGCGCGTGCGTCTCGAAGGCGGTGAACGCGTACCTGCTCTCGCTCACCCCGCCCGCCGCGGGCCTTCACTGCCACTGATGCCCGGGCGGCGACGCCCGGGACATGTCAGGGGACAGCGCCGCGATCCTCGGGCTCTTCGGTGGCGCGGACCAGAGCATCCCGCCCACGTCGGTCGAGCAGTTCGATCGCGCGCTCGCCGATGCGCGCGTCCCGCACGAGCTGCACACGTACCCCGGGGGCGCCGCACAGCTTCTTCGATCGGAAGGCGGCCGAGTTCGCGGAGGAGTCGGCCGACGCGTGGCGGCGCGTGCAGGCGTTCATCGGGCAGCGGACCGACACGGGTGTGATCAGCTGACAGGGGTCACGGCCTGGCGGGGCCGCGGACCGGCCGCGCGGCCGCGCGGCGCGTCCGCGATCGGGATCAGCCGCCGATCGCGAACATCTCCACGCGCCGCAGCCCCCGGGTCTCGGCCGAGCGGAGCTCCGAGTACCGGTCGCCCCGCTCGCGCCAGCGCCCGGCGATGGCCGCCTCGAGCTCCTCATCCGTGGCGCCGCCGCGGAGCAGCGCGCGGAGGTCCACGCCGGACGCCGCGAACAGGCACGTGAACAGTTCGCCCTTGGCGGAGAGCCGCGCCCGCGTGCACGCCCCGCAGAACGGCTGGCTGACCGACGCGATGATGCCGACCTCCCCTCCTCCGTCGACGTACCGCCAGCGGCTGGCGACCTCGCCGGGGTAGGCCGGCGGGATCGGCTCCAGCGGGAACTCACGCGCGATCGTCTGCACGAGATCGGCGGCGGGAACGACGTCCTCGAGCCGCCATCCGTTGGTCTGGCCGACGTCCATGAACTCGATGAGGCGCAGCGTCAGCCCGTGCTCGCGCGCGTACACGGCCATGGGCAGCACGCTCGACTCGTTGACGCCGCGCTTCACGACCATGTTGACCTTCACCGGCCTGAGGCCCTGCTCCTGCGCGACCGCGATCCCGTCGAGGACCCGGGACACCGGGAAGTTCACGCCGTTCATGACGCCGAACACCGCATCGTCAAGCGAGTCCAGGCTCACCGTCACCCGGCGCAGGCCCGCCTGCCGCAGCGCCGGCGCCTGCGCACGGAGCAGCGCGGCGTTCGTCGTCAGCGCGATGTCCTCGACCCCATCGATGCGCGCCAGCTCGGCGACGAGGTCCGGGAGGTCGCGGCGGACGAGCGGCTCGCCGCCGGTCAGGCGGAGCTTGCGGACGCCGAGCCCGACGAAGATGCGGGCGAGCCGTGCGATCTCCTCGAACGTCAGGATCTCCGCGCGCGGCAGGAACGCATAGTCGCGGCCGTACACCTCGCGGGGCATGCAGTACGTGCAGCGGAAGTTGCACCGATCGGTGACGGAGATGCGCAGGTCGTGGAGGCGCCGCCCCAGCCGGTCCTGGGGCGGTGCGTTGGTCGCGGGCTCCTCTGTCATCGCCCTCCAGTGTGCCTCATCGAGCGCGTGAACGCCGCCGCGCGCCTGGACGATGCGTGCCATGTCAGCGCCCTGCCCGGTTCGCCTCGCCCGACGTCGCGAAGCCCCGACCGCGCTCAGCGTGCGTCGTGAGGATGCCAGCGCACGACGCCCGCCCGTCGCCCGACCTCCCCGCGCAGGGCCACGCCCCCGTCACGCGCGACGAGGTCGGCCCGCGCGAGATCGCGCAGCAGCCGGTCCTTCGGTCCGCCCGGGGTGACCCACAGCTGCCCACGGAGGAACGCGAGGAGCTCGGCTTCGTCGGGGTACGTCCGCGCCGGCTGGTCGACCATCGTGATCTCGGCCCGGCTCCCCCGGGCCTCGAGCAGCGCGAGCAGGTCGGGCAGCGCCGGCAGGGTCGCGCGCGGCTCGCCGTGGACGGGCGGCCAGTACGGCTCAGCGGCCGCTGCCGGCTGACGCTCGGACATGACCGCCACGCAGAGCCGGCGTGCGGACGCCTCCATGGCGTCGAGGAACAGACCGAAGTCCTCCACGTCGTGCCCCACGTTCGCGATCAGCGCGACGTCCGCGACGGGTCCCGGTGCGCCCATCGGCCAGCGCGCCTCGACCGTCCGCACGTTGTCGATCCCTGCCGCCGCGGCCGATTCCCGCAGGGCGGCGAGCATCCCCGGCGACGGGTCGAGCGCGACGACCTCCCGAACGAGGAGTGCGAGCGGGAGCGAGAACCGGCCGGCACCGGCCCCGATGTCGAGCCACGTGTCGTCGGGACGCGCCAGCGAACGGAGCGCGTCGAGGGTGGCGTCCCCGGTGCGCCGAGGGTCCGAGCGGAAGCGGTGGACCTGGGGTCCGTAGAAGTCGAAGGGATCCTCCACCTCGCGGACCCGATCGACCTGGTCGCGATTCGCGCGCACGCGCTCGGACCACTCGAGCGCCGCCAGGTCGCCCGGCGTGTCGACATCCGGGTTTCGGCCCCGCACCGGAACCTCGCGGACGAGCTCCGGGTGCGCTCGGAGCACCGGACCGAGCCCGCGGTCGCCGACGGCCTCCAGCACGAGCGGCCACGCCGCACGCGCCACGAGCACGGGGTTCGAGCCGCCCGACTCGTACACCGGAACGGCAACGGCGGGGTCGCCGGGCTGGAGCGCGGCGAGCAGCGCCGTCAGGGTCTCGGGTCGGAGCAGCGGCTGGTCGCCGAGCACGAAGAACGCGCCGTCGAGACGGTCGCCCGCGACTGCCTCGAGGGCCGCCTGCCCGACGCGGAGCGACGACGACAGGCCCGCGTCGGGATCGGGGTTGCGGACCCGCCGTTCTCCACGCCACTGCGTGCCGGCTTCGACCTCATCCGCCGCGTGCCCGAGCACGACGACGGTCTCCCCGAGGCTGGACGCCGCGACGGCATCGAGCACGTGCTGCAGCAGGGTCCGGCCGCCGAGCCGGGCGAGCGGCTTGCGCCCACCGAAGCGCGACGACGCCCCCGCGGCCAGGACGATGGCACCGGCGCGGCCGCGCTCCACGTCAGGCCTGCCCCGCCCGCTCGACCATCGGCCGGCCGCTCCCGCCGTACCTGGCCGCGACGACTTCCGCCATGATCGCGAGCGCGGTCTCGGCCGGGTTCCGCCCCCCGAGGTCCAGCCCGACCGGCCCCCGCAGCCTCGCGAGGTCCTCGTCCGCGATGCCCGCCGAACGCAGCCGTTCCCGCCGATCCGCCTGCGTCCGGCGCGAGCCCACCGCCCCGACGTACCGGCACCCCCGCGCGAGCGCCGCGACGATCGCCGGCTCGTCGAACTTCACGTCGTGCGAGAGCACCGCGACCGCATCGGCCGGGCCCAGCCCGATCTCGTCGGCGACCTCGTCCGGCCAGCCGACCACGATCCGGTCCGCCTCCGGGAACCGCTCGCGCGTCGCGAACGCCGGCCGCCCGTCGACGACGACCGTCTCATATCCGAGCGTCCGCGCGATGCCAACGAGCGGGATCGCGACCTGGACCGCGCCGACGATCACGAGGCGCGGCCGCCGCGGGAACGCCTCGACGAAGTACGACCGCCCACCGGCCTCCACCGTCCGCGACGTGCCGCGGAGGAGTGCGTCGGCCGCCTCGCGTCGCAGGGTGGCGTCCACGGCGGGATCACCTGTCGACCCGGCCAGAGGTCCGTCCTCGGGCGCGACGAGGACGGGCGCCGGCGGCGCACCCTCGCCGGGTCGGTGGGGCCCGATCCTCGATCCGGGCGAGTCCGGCGGGAGCGGCGTGATGACGGCCCCGGGGACGTCCGGGCCCGCGAGCCCGGCGGCCGCGCGCGCCGCCTCCTCAGCCTCCTGCCGAACGAGCGGCTCGGCGAGCACGTCGATCGTCCCGCCGCACGCCAGCCCCACGTCCCAGGCCTGTTCGTCGCTGATCCCGAAGCGGATCACGCGCGAGCGCCCGGTGCGCCACGCTCGCCGGATCTCGTCCGCCGCGGCGCCCTCGACGCATCCGCCGCTCACCGAGCCGGCAATCCGGCCGTCGGATGCGAGGAGCAGCACCGCGCCCTCGGGACGGGGGGACGACCCGAACGTCCGCACGACGACAGCGCGCCCCACGTCGACGCCGTCGGCTCGCCAGCCGGCCAGCGTCGAGACCAGCTCCTTCATGCCACCGCCTTCGTTGTCGCCGCGCGGGGCGTCGCCGCGCCACGGCTTCTCGCAATCCGCGCGCACCGCAAGTCTGCCCGAGGTTCGCGTGACGCGCCTCGCGGCTCGAGTGCCGGAGCCGCCCGGGGTCCCGGCCGATCACGACACCCGTCCGCTGCCCGATCCCGCGGGCCCCTGCCGCGCCGACGAGCCGGGCTCACACGCGGCCCGGCGGGCCGCGTGCCCGTCACCCGGTCGGCGCCTCGAGGTCGCGGGCGTAGGCCGGGAACCGGAACCGCATCTCCCTGGCGAGGATCCCGCCGTGTCCGAGCGACGCGGCCATCCGCACGCTCGCCCGTTCGCCGGTGAGGAGCCGCGGCAGCAGCAGGTCCGCCGCCGTCGCCTTCGAGTACGCGCCGCAGCTCGGGAGACCCAGCAGGTCGGTCGCGCCCACCCGCCCGAGCCACACCATCGAGCCGGGATGCGCGGGCACGCCGTGACGGACGATGCGCCCGCCGAGCCTCCCGATCGCGACGAAGAACGGATCGGTCGGGTCGGTCGAGGCGGCTCCGGCCGTGAGGACCACGTCGACTCGGCCGCGCCCCCGGGTGAGCCGGTGCAACTTCGCCTCGACGTCCGGCAGCCCACCGGCGTACTCGATGCCGGTGAGCGTCGACCCGAGGGACGCCACACGGCTCTCGATGCTCCGCTCGAACCGCTCCCGGACGAGCGGTCGGACCGCCTCGTGCACGACCGCCGCCACCCGCCGCGGGACGAACGCCGCGACACGGACCACGCCGTTCCGGCTCCGTGCCGCGGTCATGCCCCGCTCGAGCACATCCCGGCGCACCGCGTGCGGCCCGATCTTGACGCTCGCGACGACCTCGCCTTCCCGGACGACCTGCCCGTCGAACAGTGTGAAGACCTCGAGGGGGTCGATCGCGTCGAGCCGCGCGAGCCGCGCGACCGCGACGTGGAGCACGCCGGCGGCGGACGCGACCAGGTCGATCCGGCTTTCGACCGGGGCGCGCAGCCGGAGCCCCGGGCCCGCGACCGCGGCCGCCAGCGCCGACGCCGCATCGTCCTCGTGCACGTCGTCAGGCTCGAGGGCAACGACGGGCAGCACGGCTGGGCCCGCCGTCCCGTCCGCGGGGGCGCGCGGCCCGAGGTCGACCGAGGCGTCGGGACGGGCGATCGCCGAGAGGTCGTCCGAAGACAGCCGGCGGCCCTTTGCCCAGCGCTCGCCGTCGATCCGCACGTCGCGGACGAGGACGGCCCCCATGGCGTCGGCCGGCGGAGCCTGGCCGACGACGAGCCGCAGCGACCTCACCGCGCGGTCCCGGTCACCACCGCCGCGCGTCCTTCGGCGCCACGGCCTCGAGGATCACGCGCACGACGACGGCGCCGATCAGCGCGACGATGATCGCGCCGAGGAACCCCCGCGGGTCGCCGAAGGCGAGCTGACGACCGATCCACCCGCCGACGATGCCGCCGAGCACTCCGACGACGATGTTCGCCATGCACCCGCGCGCCGCACGGCCAGGGACGAGCAGCCCGGACAGCCCGCCGGCGATGAGCCCGACCACGATCCATCCGAGCAGATCCATCTCGAGCACGCCACGTCCCTCCTGCCGACGGAGTGTATCGGCCGGCGGGCGTGCGGAGAACACGCAGAAGCACGGAAGGGAGGCACGTGCGAGGCTCACGAGTGCGAATGGTTGGCCGGAGGCGACTGGAGTCGCGTGGTACGATCCGCCCGGGTGAAGCGCAGACCGACGGCCGCAGCGCGAGGATGAGGTTCCGTCCATGGCAACCGTGACGTTCGACCACGTGTGGAAGCGGTACAGCGGCGACGTCGTCGCTGTGCAGGACCTCAACCTCGACATCCGGGACGAGGAGTTCCTGGTCCTCGTCGGCCCGTCGGGGTGCGGCAAGACCACCAGCCTGCGCATGATCGCGGGTCTCGAGGAGGTCACCGACGGCACGCTGAAGATCGGCGAGCGCGTGGTCAACGACCTGGCGCCGAAGGACCGCGACGTGGCGATGGTGTTCCAGAGCTACGCGCTGTACCCGCACATGAGCGTGCGCGACAACCTGTCCTTCGGGTTGAAGCTGCGCAAGGTTCCGAAGCCCGAAATCGAGCGGCGCGTGCAGGAAGCCGCGAAGATCCTCGACCTCGGCGCGCTCCTCGACCGCAAGCCGAAGCAGCTCTCCGGTGGCCAGCGGCAGCGTGTCGCGCTCGGCCGGGCGATCGTCCGCGAGCCCGCCGTGTTCCTCATGGACGAGCCGCTGTCGAACCTCGACGCCAAGCTGCGCGCCCAGACGCGCGCGCAGATCCTGCGCCTCCACCAGCGACTCGCCACGACGTTCGTGTACGTCACGCACGATCAGATCGAGGCGATGACGATGGGCAGCCGGATCGCCGTGATGAGCGCCGGACTGCTCCAGCAGGTCGGGCCGCCCCAGGAGCTCTACGACCACCCCATCAACAAGTTCGTCGCGGGGTTCATCGGCTCACCGGCCATGAACTTCATCGAGATGACGGCCAGCCGCAGCGACGGCAAGGTCCAGCTCACGAGCCAGGACTTCACGTTCCCCGTTCCGGATCGGCTGCGCGAGTCGGTCGCCGCGCTCAGCGGCAACACGGTCACCGTCGGGATCCGGCCCGAGCACCTCGAGCTCGGCGAGGCGAAGCCCGGCGACGCGACGCTGCGGGCCACCACCGACGTCGTCGAGTACCTGGGCGACGAGGAGCAGATCCATCTGCGGGCGGGCGAGACCGAGATCATCGCGCTGGTCAACTCGTCGGCGCGCGTGCGGCCAGGCGACGTGCTCGAGCTGCGCGTCCCGATCGACCGCGTGCACATGTTCGACGACCAGAGCGGGCTGTCGCTCACGAGCCGGGAGCTCGCCGCGGCCTGACCGCTCTCCGCCGGCGGCCTGCGGGGCGGTCAGGGTCGGCGGCGGGGCACCGGTTCAGCGCTCGGTCCCGCTGGCTGCCGCTCGGCTGGGTGCCGCCCGGCGCTCGCGCCGGCAGCCTGCGGCGCGCAGACGGGCCGCGGCGTCCTCCGCCGTCAGGTCGCGCTGGCTCTCTGCCAGCATCTCGTACCCGACCATGAACTTGCGCACGGTGGCGGACCGGAGCAGCGGCGGGTAGAAGTGCGCGTGCAACTGCCAGTGCGCGTGGTCGTCCGCGTCGAACGGGGCCTGGTGCCACCCCATCGAATACGGGAACGGGACGCCGAACAGGCTGTCGTAGGCGTCGAGCAGCGCGATGAGCGCGGCCGCGAGGCCTTCGCGCCGCTGCTCGTCCAGGTCGGGAAGACGGAGCACGGGCGCGCGCGGCAGCACCAGCACCTCGTACGGCCACACGGCCCAGAACGGCACGAGCACAAGCCAGTCCTCGTCCTCCAGCACGACCCGCGGCCCGCCCTCCTCCTGCGTCGCGTACTCCAGGAGGAGATTCGACCCGTGCTGCTCGCGCCAGCGGCGCTGTCTGTCGTCCTCGCGTGCCGCCTCGACGGGAAGTGCGGTACCGGCCCAGATCTGCCCATGCGGGTGCAGGTTCGACGCGCCCATCGTCTCGCCGCGGTTCTCGAAGACCTGGACCCACCGGTACCGTTCCCCGAGCTCGGCGCTCTGCGCTGCCCAGACATCGACGACGCCGCGCACCTCCGCCTGCGTCATCCCCGCCATCCGCAGGTCATGTCGGGGCGAGAAGCAGATCACGCGGCACGTCCCTGGCTCGGTCTCGGCGACGAGGAGCCCCTGGCGCGCGCGCTCCAGAGGCACCTCCGGGCGAAGTGCGGCGAAGTCGTTCGTGAACACGAACGTCCCGGTGTAATCCGGGTTCCGTTCGCTGTTCGCGCGGCGGTTGCCGGGGCAGAGGTAGCACCCGGGGTCGTAGGCCGGCAGGGCGTCCGGGGGAGGCACTTCCTCGCGGCCGAGCCATGGCCGCTGCGTCCGCTCCGGCGACACGAGCACCCACTCGTCCAGCAGCGGGTTGTACCTCCGGTGCGGATGCGAGAGCACTGCGGCCTGGCTGCCGCTCGCGCGCTGGGCCCGCCCGGTGCGCGTGTATGTCACCGCGGGTCGCTGACTGCGACGCGCTGCTGCGGGCCGCGACGCTCCCCGGGCCACCCGCCATCGACACCGGCTTCCGTGGCCGCCATGTCCACGGCTTCGCGCGACCCGGACGGCATGCCGTCGGCTTCCGCACTCGACGTGGCCGCCGGCACGGTCCCGCCTGTCTGCCCGGCTGGATCCGCCAGCACCAGCCGCCGGACTTCGGCGCCGAGCGCCTCGCGCCCATCGACGGAGAGGCCGGAATCGGTGATGAGGACGTCCGCCTGCGACAGCCGGGCGAACGAGCTGAGCCCGACCGTCCGCCACTTCGTATGGTCTGCCACGACGACGACCAGCCGGGCAGCCTCGACCATCGCGCGGTTCGCCTCCGCCTCGAGCAGGTTGGGCGAGGTGAAGCCCGCACGCGGATCCATGCCGTGCACGCCAATGAACAGCACGTCGAGATGGACCTTCTCGAGCACCTGGACGGCGAACGGCCCGACGAGCGCGTCGGAAGGCGTCCGCACGCCGCCGGTCAGCACGACGGTCTGGTCGGCGCGCCCTTCATCGCTCAGGACGTCGGCCACCCGGATGGAGTTGGTGACGACGGTGATCCCCGGCACGTCGGCGAGCCTGCGCGCGATCGCGTACGTCGTCGTGCCCGCGGAGACGCCGATCGCGGTCCCGGGCCCAACCAGCGACATCGCCGCCTCCGCGATCGCCTCCTTCTCGGCCTGCTGCAGCGACGACTTCGCGGCGAAGCCGGGCTCGAAGAGCGCGCTCCCCGCCACCGCGGTCGCGCCGCCATGCACCTTCTCGAGGAGACCGCGCGCATGGAGGACCCCCAGGTCGCGCCGGACCGTCATGTCGGACACGCCCAGCTCGTGGACGAGATCCGCCACGCGCACCGCGCCGTGCTCGCGGATCCGGTCGAGGATGAGAGCCTGCCGCTGCCGCGCTAGCACGTGCGAAGCCTCCCCACCGCCGGTCCCGCGGGACCCGCCATACCGCGCTCCCTCACCCGTGCCTCCATCGTCAAGCGGTAACAGGATGCACCGGACTCGCACAAAAGTCAACGATATCGGCGACGCCACATGGCGGATCGTGTTGAAACTCTTGACATTCTCCCCCGCTGAAGCGGACAATGCGCGCGGTTCTGTCGTTTTCTGTTGGAGTTGAGGCAAGAGGAGGCGGTACCCATGGCGGCCAGCTCAGGCGACAATCCCGGAGGCGCGCCGCTGCCCGACGTCGCCGCTGCCCAGGTTTCCCGGCGATCCGTTCTGAAGGGCATGGCGGGCATCGCCGGAGCGGCAGGCGTTTCCGCCTTCCTCGCGGCGTGTGGCGCAGGCGCCACGACCGCGCCGTCGTCGGGCGGCGGGGTTCCCGCCGGGTCTCCGGCGGGCGGCGGCGCGGCGAGTCCGGCCGGCTCGGCCAGGGGAACCGGCCAGGTCACGGTCGGCAGCAACAACTCGGATCCGGCCCCGCACAAGGGCATGGATCTCATCAACCAGGCGTTCACGAAGACGACCGGTATTCAGGTCAAGATGAATACGGTCGATCACAACACATTCCAGGACCAGATCACGTCGTACCTGCAGGGCACGCCGGACGACGACTTCCTCTGGTTCTCCGGCTACCGCATGCGGTTCTTCGCGGACCAGGGCCTGGTCACGCCGATCGACGACGTCTGGTCGTCGGTCAAGAGCAACTTCACGTCCGCCTTCGCCACCGCGGTCACCGGCAACGACGGCAAGGTCTACGGCATCCCGATCGACTACTACCCCTGGGCGGTCTTCTACCGCAAGAGCGTCTTCCAGCAGCACAACTACCAGATCCCGACCACCTGGGACGACCTCATCACGCTGTCCCAGAAGATGCAGAAGGACGGCCTGATTCCGTTCGCGTTCGGCGACAAGGACGGCTGGCCGGCCATGGGCACCTTCGACATCCTCGACCTGCGCTTGAACGGGTACGACTTCCACGTCGCCCTGCTCACCGGGAAACAGAAGTGGACAGACCCGAAGGTCACGACCGTCTTCGAACAGTGGAAGAAGCTCCTGCCGTATTGCGACTCGCAGTTCGCGGGGCTCACCTGGCAGCAGTCGGCTGACAAGCTGATCCAGAAGAAGGCCGGCATGTACCTGCTCGGCCTCTTCGTGTCGCAGGAGTTCACCGCGGCCGGCAGCCCTTCGGACCTCGCCGACCTCGATTTCTTCGCGTTCCCCGACCTGGGCACGCAGTACGACGCAGAGAAGGCGCTCGACGCCCCGATCGACGTCATCATGATGAGTGCCAAGTCACGCTCGCTGCAGCAGGACATGAACAACGCGAAGGCCTACCTCGAGTTCTGGTCGAAGGGCTCGACCCAGCTGCTCATGTTCCAGCAGGGCACCGGCCTGATCCCGACGGCCAACGACACCGACACGAGCGGCTACACCGCGCTCGACAAGAAGGCCGTCCAGATCGTCAGCCAGGCGAAGAAGATCACGCAGTTCCTGGACCGCGACTCGCGACCCGACTTCGCCGGGGCGAACGGCATGCAGTCATTCCTCGCCAAGTTCCTCGCGAACCCGAACCAGGACCTCCCGACCCTGCAGTCCCAGATCCAGAACTTCTGGGACTCGCTGCCGCCTGCCAGCTGATCCGCCGCCGAGTCCTGTGGACAAGCCCCGGCGAGCCGACACGACGCCCGCCCCCGCGCAGAGCGTGGGGGCGGGTCCTTCCGTCCTGACCGCCGTCCGGCGGAGATACAGCCTCCTGACCACGGGCGACAAGATCGTGCTCGGGCTCATGGTCGGGATCCCGACCATCCTCGACATCGTCTTCATCTGGCTGCCCACCGTCGCCTCGATCGGCCTGTCCTTCACGGACTGGCGCGGCGTGGGGGCCATCACGGCGCAGAACTGGGTCGGGCTGAAGAACTACATCTTCCTGTTCACCCAGTACATCTTCTTCTGGCCGGCGCTCAGCCATAACCTGATCTGGCTGCTGTTCTTCGTCTGCATCGCGACCCCGCTCGGCATGTTCCTGGCCGTGCTGCTCGACAAGGACATCCGCGGCAGCGCGATCTACCAGAACGTGTTCTTCCTGCCGGTCGTCCTGTCGCTGGCCGTCGTCGGCTTCATCTGGGAACTCCAGTACGCGCCCGGAAGCTCCGGCCTGATCGACGGGATCCTCGGCCGCACGTCGCAGACGAACGCCATCGACTGGCTGGGCAACCCGAGCATCAACCTGTGGGCCGTCCTCGTCGCCGCAAGCTGGCGCCATGTCGGCTACATCATGATCCTGTACCTGGCGGGCCTGAAGAGCGTCGACCCAACGCTCCGAGAGGCGGCCGCGATCGACGGCGCGAACGAGCGGCAGACGTTCTTCCACGTGATCTTCCCGGTGATGGCGCCGATCAACACCGTGATCGTCGTCGTGACGGTGATCGAGTCGCTGCGCGCGTTCGACATCGCCTACATCATCAACCACGGCAAGAACGGCCTCGAGCTGCTCTCCACGCTCATCACGAACAACTCGATCAGCGAGGCGAACCTCATCGGCTTCGGGTCGTCGATCGCCGTGGTCCTGCTCGTGATCTCCCTTGTGCCGATCATCGTCTACCTGTCGCGCGTGATGAGGGAGCAGGCATCATGACCGCAGCCGCGCGCGCGATCCCGGCCCCCCGTGCCCGTCGCCGTCGGTTCAAGCCGGAGCGCGCCCTGCTGCATGCGTTCCTCATCACGATCTCGATCGCGTGGCTGGTGCCGCTGCTGTACGCCCTGTACACGGCCCTCCGGCCGGTCAGCGACACGATCCAGCACGGGTACGTCTCGCTGCCGAGCTCGCTCACGCTCGACAACTTCATCAACGTCTGGAGCCTGGCCAAGCTCCCCTACTACTACCTGAACACGCTGATCGTCGTGATCCCCGCGGTGATCCTGGCGCTGTTCCTGGCGTCGCTCGTGGCGTTCGCGGTCTCCAAGTTCAGCTTCCGGTTCAACCTGCTGCTGCTGATGATGTTCACGGCCGGCAACCTGCTGCCACCACAGGTCATCATCGTGCCGCTCTACTGGCTGTACCTCGCGATCCCCCTGCCCTCGCTCGTCAGCCTCCCGTTCGTCGGGCTGTTCCCCAGCGACAATGGGCTGCTGTACGACCAGTACGTCGGGATCATCCTCATCCACGTCGTGTTCCAGACCGGGTTCTGCACCTTCGTGCTGAGCAACTACATGCGCACGATCTCGAAGGAGCTGACCGAGGCGGCCCTCGTCGACGGTGCCGGGGTCTGGACGATCTACCGGAAGGTGATCCTGCCGCTCACGACGCCTGCGCTCGCCGCGCTCGCGACGCTCGAGTTCACGTGGATCTACAACGACTTCTTCTGGGCGCTGCTGCTCATGAAGACGGGCGACAAGCGACCGATCACGTCGGCGCTGAACAACCTGCAGGGCGCGTTCTTCGTGAACAACAACCTGCTCGCGGCGGGCGCGCTGCTGGCCGCCATCCCGACCGTCATCGTGTTCATCGCCCTGCAGCGGCAGTTCGTGCGCGGCCTCACGCTGGGCGCGACGAAGGGGTAGCGACTCCCGGCGCCGCGCCGGAGAGTCGCCCGGCCCCCCGGATCGCGCTCGAACGCTTGCCTCGAGATCGGCGGCCTCGCGGCGGTCAGCGCCGCGCCGTGACCACCGCCCGTTGGACCAGTGCGGCGACGAGCGCCACCACCGTCGCGATCCCCAGGTCCGACCAGAGGTGCACATCGAACCCGAACAGGTCGACGGTCGGGCCGAACCCGATCCGCAGCCGGTGGCCGACCGTGCCGAGCGACGCGATCGCGGCCAGCACCGGCGCGATCACCACCGCCCAGCGGCGCGGTCCCACCAGCCAGCCGATCGCGGAACCGATGAGCGTCCCGGCGGCCACGAAGGTCGCCAGGACGCCATAGGCGTTCAGCGGCATCAGACGCACGCCGTGCGGACCGGGCACGCGGTGCGCGCTCTCCGCTCCGGGCGCGAGCTGCGCAGCATCCGGCCTACTCCAGGTAGTCCTTGAGCTTGCGCGACCGGCTCGGGTGCCGCAGCTTCCGGAGGGCCTTGGCCTCGATCTGGCGGATCCGCTCGCGGGTGACGTTGAACTCCTTGCCGACCTCCTCGAGCGTGCGCGCGCGCCCGTCCTCGAGACCGAAGCGGAGCTGGAGCACGCGGCGCTCGCGGCCCGTCAGCGAGTCGAGCACCGCCTCCACCTGCTCCTTGAGCAGCTGGTGCGATGCCGCCTCGGCCGGCGCCAGCGCAGCCCGGTCCTCGATGAAATCGCCCAGGTGCGAGTCCTCCTCCTCGCCGATCGGCGTCTCGAGGGACACGGGCTCCTGGCTGACCTTGATGATCTCGCGAACCTTCTCGGGCGTGACGACGATCTCCTGACCCTTGGACATCGCGTCGGCGATCTCCTCGACCGTCGGCTCGCGTCCCAGCTCCTGCAGCAGGCCACGCGACACCCGGATGAGACGGTTGATCGTCTCGACCATGTGCACGGGGATGCGGATCGTCCGGGCCTGGTCGGCGATCGCGCGGGTGATCGCCTGCCGGATCCACCACGTGGCGTACGTCGAGAACTTGTAGCCCTTCTCGTAGTCGAACTTCTCGACCGCCCGGATCAGGCCGATGTTGCCTTCCTGGATGAGGTCCAGGAAGCTCATGCCGCGCCCGATGTACTTCTTCGCGATCGACACGACGAGGCGCAGGTTCGCGCTCGTGAGCTGCTCGCGCGCGTCGCGGCCCATCCGGACCAGCACCCCGCGCCGCTCGCGGAGCTTCGTGCCCACCGGCACCGCCGGGTCCCAGCCCATCTCGAGCAGCAGCTCGGCGTCGTTGCCGGCCTCGATCCAGCGCCGCAGGCAATCGTGTCCGACCTCGCGCGTCCAGTCGTACAGCGCGCGCAGCCCCGGGTTGTCGCGCGAGTCGAGGTCCCCGTTGTGGACCGAGACGAACGCGAAGTCGACGAGCTCGGTGAAGGCGTCGGCCGTCGGCTGCTCGTTGTATGCCTGGACCCGCGCCTTGGCCTCCTTCAGGAGGTTCTTGGTCCCCTCGCCGGTCGCCTCGCGCTGCGCCTTCACGAGGTGCAGGTCGGGAACCTGCGCGAGGAGCTCATCCTCGGCCGTCTTCGCGAAGGCGGCGCGCACGATCTGCTCGGACTCGCGCCCGTACGGCAGCCGGTGCTGCGGGTGCAGCGTGCGCGTCTTGCGCTCGGTGTCGTTCTTCGTCCACTCGAACAGCTGGAGGACGCCCTTCCAGGGCTCCTCCGCGATCTGCTCGCCCAGCTCGATCGCCTTGGCCAGGACGACCTCTTCCTCCGCCGTCAGGAGCGGCACCTTGCCGATCTCCTTCAGGTACATGCGGACCGGGTCGTCGATGCCGATCATGTCGGCCGAGAGGGCCTCGATCTCCTCGGGGGTCGGCTCCTCGGCCTCCTCCTCGAGCTGGGCCGGCGGCTCCTGCCACGGTCCCCGCTCGCTGTCGTCGACCGCAACGTCGACCCCGAGCTCGGCAGCGGCGATCTCCGGGCCGCCTTCCAGTTCCTCGTCGTTGTCCTTCGGCGAGACCTCGTCGTCGATGCCACGCCGGCGCCGATCGCGCTCCAGCACGGAGGCGACGAGCACCTTGTCGGACGGGTCCATGGTCATGCGGGTTCTCCCACTGCGGTCCTGTCGGTTCGTATCAACATGGTGGAAGCGGCCGCCCGGCGATCCAGGTCGGCACGCTCCCGTTGAAGCGTTCTGATTCGTTCGTGCAGTGCCTCGCGATCGCCCCGCTGCGGCTCGACGGCGTCGTGCCGCGACTCCAGGTCGGCGAGGTCCGCGCGCAGGAAATCGAGCTCCTCGTCGACGTGCCGCCGCTCGAGGTTGACGAGGCACTGGTCGACCGCCCGCGTGGCGCGATCGATCGAGAGCGCGGGCCGCTCCCGCAGCAGCAGGCCCCGCGCGACGAGCCCGAGCTCCGGGTCGAGGTCGCGCAGGAACGCGTCGAGCGTGACGCCCCAGGCGCCCGGGTCGGCCTTCCTGGCTTCCAGGTCGGCCTCGAGCAGCGAGCGCCAGAGCTCCCGCGCGGGCGTCGTCAGCAGCGACTCGGGCGGCAGGTCGGCGTGCCCGAACCGCACCTCGGGCAGGGGGAGCATGAGTGCGAGGAGCTCCTGCTCGATCGGGTCGAGCGTGCGGGCGGCGG
>JAJYGH010000034.1:29323-30561 GCA_021785175.1 Chloroflexota bacterium
GCGGCAGTCAGCGCGGTCCCGAGTCCCGCGACCACGTTCGCGAATCCCTCCTGGTGGGCCATGAGCGCGTCGGTGTAGCCTTCGACGATCACGGCCCGCCCGCTCTTTCGCATCGCGTTGCGCGCCCGATCGATGAGGTACAGCGAGCGGCTCTTGTCGAAGAGCGGGGTTGCGGGCGAGTTGAGGTACTTGGGGCCGCGATCGCGCTCCGGGGTCCCCGCCGTCCGGTCCCCGGCGTGCTCCAGGATCCGGCCGCCCAGCCCGGTGGCGTTGCCCGAGGCGTCGCGGATGGGGAAGATGATCCGGCCGCGGAAGCGGTCGTAGACCCCTCGCCGCCGCCCGCGGATGCCCAGGCCGACCGCCTCCAGCTCGTCGTCGGTTGCGTTCCGCTTCCCTCGCAGTGCTCGCGCGAGCGTCTCCCAGCCTTCGGGCGCGTACCCGAGCTGATACGTGGCGATCGTGTCGTCCGTGAACCCGCGACCGCGGAGGTAATCGAGGGCGGGCTGGCCGTGACGTGTGCCGGTGAGGACGGCGTGGTAGAAGGCGATCGCCGCCTCGAGGACTTCGCGGAGGCGCCGCTTCCGGGCGTCCTCGCGCGTCGTCCGCTCGTCGAGCTCGACGCCGGCTCGGGCGGCCAGGAGCCGGAGCGCGGCAGGGAAATCGATTCCCTCGCGCTGCATGACGAAGCTGAAGACGTCTCCCCCCAGGCCGCAGCCGAAGCAGTGCCAGCTCTCGCGAGCGGGCGTCACCACGAACGATGGAGTGCGCTCACCATGGAACGGGCACAGGCCCTTCCACGTCGTGCCCGCCTTTCGGAGGGGGACGCTCTCGCCGATGATCTCGACGATGTCGAGCTTCGACTTGACGGTGGCGACGACGCCTGTGGACAAGGAACCTCTCGTGCTACCCGGCGCTCCGCGGCGTCCGCGTGCCTTGAGGGGCCGTCGCCGTCGCCGCACCAGCGACGCGAGCCGGTGCGATGGACTCCGTCCGCTGGCCGGCACTCCCGCCGCGCGAGCCCCCGGACATGCATAGGGCCGTGTCAAGTCTTGACACGGCATCGAGGGTCGGAATGATGCGCCCGAAGTCGGGGGCTGTCAAGGGGTTACGGCCCGGAATCGGCCGTTTCAGGGCATCTTGTCAAGAGGTCTCGCCCTTGCGGGCGGGCCGATGGTACGCGGAGAGCGCCTGTCAAGTCTTGACAAGGATAGTGCGCCTGGGCGTGGTGCACGTCGGGG
>JAJYGH010000047.1 GCA_021785175.1 Chloroflexota bacterium
TCACCCGGCGCCGCTGTCGGACGAGACGTGCCAGGGCACGAGCCGCCGCCCGGGCGCCGGGCACGGAACCCCGGACGGTGATCCCCAACGTCGCCGCCCTCCGACCCGGCGGGATCGAACAGGTCGGCCACGCCGCTCACTCCGCGCAACACGACAGCTTGGAGACGTCGCGGCTGAATGCCTGGGCGCCGATCTTGAGCGCCTCGGCCATCGTGGGGTAGACGTGGATGAGCTCCACGAAGTCGTTGATGGTCGCTCCGAAGTGCATCGCCATCGCCGCCTCGTGGATGATCTCAGGCGCGGAATCGCCGATCACGTGGACGCCCAGGATCCGCTCGTCGATCGTCGAGGCGATCATCTTCACGAAACCCGCGGTGCGGTGGATTGCGCCGGCTCGCGGCACGTACTCCATCGGGGTGGTCGCCGTGATGGCCGGCAGGTGCCTGGCCTTGGCATCGGCTTCGGTCAGACCGACCACCCCGATCGGCGGATCGACGAAGATCGCCCGCGGGATGACCGAGGCATCGAACCGGCGACCCGTGTCGGCGAAGGCATTCTCGGCCACCAGCCGGCCCTGCCGGGCGCCGACCGGGGTCGCCATCTGCGAGCCGTGCTGGCGGCCGATGACGTCGCCGGCGGCCCAGACGTGCGGCTGGTTGGTGCGCAGCATCGCGTCGACCGCGACGAAGCCATCGCCGTCCATCGCCACCCCGGCGGACGGCAGATCGAGGCCGTCGGTGTTCGGGGCGCGACCCGTCGCGATGAGGAGTCGGCTGGCCCGGAGGATCCGGCCGGCGGCGGGCGTCTCGACCGCCACCGCGATCGCGGCGCCGTCGGCTGAAACGCGCTCAACCCGGCTGTCGGTGAGCACCTCGATCCCCTCGGACCGGAAGGCCTCGGCCAGGGTCTCGCCGAGCAGCGGCTCGTAGCCGCGGAGCAGACTGGAACGCGCGACGAGGCTGACCCGACTGCCAAGCCGGGCGAACAGCTGGGCCAGCTCGACCGCGACGTAGCCGCCGCCCAACACCACGAGCGAGTCGGGCAGCTCGGCCAGGCGGCCGGCCTCGTCGGCGTCGAGCAGATCGCTGGTCAGGTACGGCACCGCTTCGAGCCCGTGGATCGCCGGGATCGCCGGGCGGCTGCCGGTGGCAATGAGGATGCGGTCGGCCTCGACGGTCCGGCCGTCGAGCGCGACCGTGTGGGGGCCGCTGAAGCGGGCGTCGCCGGTCAGGACCTCGACGTCGATGCCCTCGGCGACCGACGCGTACTTCTTCGCGCGGTAGGCGTGGACAACGTCGTCCTTCTGGCGGACGAGGGCCGGGAAATCGACCTCGATCCGGGCCGGGGCCAGGCCCACGTAGCGGGGATGCGCCGCCTCCCATACGATGCGCGCCGCCTCGATGAGGTTCTTCGAGGGCAGGCAGCCACGGTTGGCGCACGTCCCGCCGAGCGTCCGCCGCTCGACCATGGCGACGCGCGCCCCGAGCTCGTTGGCCTTGATCGCCGCGGCGAAGGCGGTCGAGCCCGAGCCGAGGATGAGCAGGTCGTACGGCTCAGGCACTGGCGTTGGCCCGCCGTCGGCGCTCGAAGGCGTTGTACTGGCCCGTGGCGCGGACGGCCGCTGTGAGAGCGGAGCCCTCGACGTCGGCCCGCGCCTTGACGACCGCACTGCGGGTGGCGAGATCGACCGCGGCGCGCTCCACGCCGGGGACGGCCTCGAGCGCCTCGGTGACGTGGACGACGCAGTCGTCGCAGGTCATGCCGCCGACCCCGAGGTCGATGTACACGAGGGGTTCCCGGCTGGTCATGGTGTGCGTGCTCCTTCTCGATCGGCCGCGGGCTCCCGCGGCGTTCCATCTCGACCGCAGCCTAGACCTTCGAGTACGCTCGAATGTCAAGGGGTATCCTGTGGCCATGCGCATCGGAGAGCTGTCGCGTCAGAGCGGCGTCCCGCCCACGACCCTCCGCTACTACGAGCAGGCCGGCCTGCTCGCGCCGCCGCGGCGCAGCGAGTCCGGCTACCGTGCCTACGACGCAGAGGCCCTGCCCAGGCTGGGCTTCATCCGGGCCGCGCAGGCGGTCGGCCTCTCGCTCGCCGAGATCCGCGAGGTCATCGCCATCCGAGATGGCGGACGCGCGCCCTGCCAGCATGTCCTGGAGCTCGTCGAGCGGCGGCGGACCGAAGTCCGGGCGCGGATCGCCGAGCTGCGCCGCCTCGAGGAGGACCTCTCGCGCGTCAGTCAGGCCGCCGCGGCCCTCGACCCGGCCGCGTGTGACCCGTCGGGCATCTGCGGCGCAATCCCGCCGGAGAGACTCTCCCGGGCGAGCGCCGGCGGCAGCCCCAGCTGAGGAAGCTGCGGAGTCGAGGACGTCGCACTGGGAACCGGGGCAGGCTCCGGGCTCGGCCTCACAACGAGGGCTCCTCCTCTCCCGCGGCCTAGAATCACGTCTCTTCGCGAGGAGCGGTCCCATGCCACAGATCTACCTCGACTACAACGCCAGCACGCCGATCGATCCGCGGGTCGCCGCTGTCATGCGCCCGCTGCTCGAGAGCGCGTACGCCAACCCGTCCGCGACGCACGCGGGCGGTCGAACGGCCCGCGAGATCGTCGAGCGCGCGCGAGGTCAGGTCGCCGCGCTCCTTGGCTGCGACCCCGACGAGGTCGTCTTCACGAGCGGCGGCAGCGAGGCGAACAATCTCGCGCTCAAGGGTGCCTGGTTCGCTCGGGCAGAGCGGGGCGATCACATCGTCACGACGAGCGTGGAACACCCGGCGATCCTCGAGCCCGCCCGCTTCCTCGAGCGCCTCGGCGCCCGCGTCACGCGCCTGCCGGTCGACGCGTTCGGCCGCGTGGGTCCCGACGATGTGCGGCGAGCGATCACACCGCGAACGATCCTCGTGAGCGTCATGCACGCGAATAACGAGGTGGGCACGATCGAGCCGATCGAGGCGATCAGCGCGATCACCCGCGAGCGCGGGGTCCTCTTCCACACCGACGCGGCGCAGTCGGTCGGTAAGATCCCGACGCGAGTCGACGCGCTCGGGGTCGATCTCCTCTCGATCGCCGGCCACAAGCTCTATGCACCCAAGGGAGTCGGCGCCCTCTACGTCCGCCGCGGAGTGCGGCTCGAGCCGCTCGTCCATGGCGCGGGGCACGAGTCGGGGCGGCGCGCCGGCACCGAGAGCGCGCTCCTCGTCGCCGGCCTCGGGGCCGCGTGCGAGCTCGCCGCCGACCTCGCCGCGATGGCCGAGGTCCGCCGCCTGCGCGATCTCCTCTGGACGCTGCTGCATGAGCGCTCCGGGGACGAGGTCGTGCTCAACGGCCACCCGACCGAGCGGCTCCCGAACACGCTCAACGTCGCCTTCGTCCGGCGGATCGGCGCCGACATCCTCGCCGCGCTCGACGGTGTCGCGGCCTCCACCGGCTCCGCCTGTCACGCCGGGCGCGTGGAGCTTTCGCCCGTGCTCGCCGCCATGGGCGTGGCGCCCGAGGTGGGGATGGGCGCGATCCGTTTCAGCCTCGGCCGGCCGACCACGGAGGCCGAGATCCGGACCGTCGCCTCTCAGATGGAGCGCGCGCTCGAGGCAGTCGCACCGCTTGCCGCCCCGCTCTCCCCGGCATGACGGGCCCGCTCGGCGACGACCGCGACTACGCGGAGCTGTCGGCGGTCACCCCGGAGAACCTGCTCCGCGAGGCGCGCCGCCAGAAGGGGCTGCCGAGCGGCGATGTCCCCGCGGTGTGCGTCCTCGATCCCGACGGCGACATCGTCCGCTGGAGGCCGCCCTGTATGCGTTCGCGCGGGCGCGGCGGCGTGCCGTCATCTGCGTTGCCCACGTGACGAACGCGATGGCCCAGCACGAGGACGATTTCGCGAAGGGTCGGGCGAACGGGGCGGATGACGCACTCGGGATCATCGACGCGCTGGTTCGCGCCTTCGCGACGGGGTAACGACCTCAGATCGGAGGTCGTGTCGCCGCGAACGCGGCGGAGCGCGGCCCAGGTGCTCCAGCGGCCGAGCTCTCCCAGCACGAGCCGGCCGCCGGGCCGCAGGACGCGGACGAGCTCCCGGATCGAAGCCGTGGCGTCGGGGACGAAGCAGAGCACGGTGACCGCGACCACGACGTCGAACGAGGCGTCCGGAAACGGCAATCGTGCGAGCTCCCCCGCGACGAACGTCGCCTCGAGCCCGGCATCGGCGGCGGCCCGTCGTGCGGCCTCGACCATGCTCGAGTCCGCGTCGAGCCCGACCACGCTCGCTCCATGGCGGGCAAGCGTCCGCGCGAGCGCGCCGTCGCCACAGCCCGCGTCGAGCACCTGACGTCCGTCGACCTCGCCGAGGAGCTCGGTGATGAGCCGCTCTTCGAGCGCGTCGGTCAGCGCGCCCAGGGTCGTCGCCCACCACCGGGCATAGCTCGACGTCCCGATCCGAACCGGCGAGGCCTCAGGCACGGCGATCGCCCGCGCCGCCTACGAGACGATCGTGATCGTCCCGCGCATGCCCGCCTCGTAGTGGCCCGGCTCATGGCAGGCGAACGCGAACGGCCCCGAGCCGCTGAACGTGTACGTGAGCGACTTCGTCTCCATCATGCCGATGTCGGCGATCTCGGGCGCCGCATCCGCGTCCGCCGCCACCTCGGCCGCCGGACCCACCTTGAACTCGTGGACCATCGGACCCACCGTCGTGACCTCGAACGTGATCGTCTCGCCGGCGATGATCCGGACGTCGGCGGGGCCGAACGTGTACCCGGGGCCGGCGAGGACGTGGACCACCCGCGGCGCGGCGGGCGTGCCGGCAACGAATCCGGGGGCGCCCGGCCCGGGTGCGCTGCCGGTGCTGCCGGCCCACACGCCGCCCATCATGCCCGGCCCCATGGCCCCGAACGGCCCCCGGTTCGCGCCCGCACCCGGCGGGGAGGACCAGCCGGCAGGACCGAGCCCTCCGAGGACCGTGCCCGCGACCAGGAGGATCAGGCCCAGCCCCACCAGTGCGGCGCCCAGCCGGCCCAGCATCCGGTGGCTCATGACCGATACCCCAGGGCCTTCTTCGCCTGCTCGAACTCGGCCTCCGTGATCTCACCACGGGCGTAGCGCTCCCGCAGGATGTCGAGCGCGCTCGTTCTCGCGGACCCGCGATCCTCGGGATACGTCGGACCGCTCAGGGCGCGCACGACGAGGGCGATGAGAGCGGCCACCAGGATCAGCCCGCCGAGCATCCACAGCCAACCGACCAGGCCCATCCCAAACCCCGCACCCCACATCATCTCAAGACTCCTCTGCGGCACGTTCCAATATCGTGCGGCACGTTCCAATATCGGGCCCACGGCGAATTCCCGCTCGCTTCGACGACGGTCGCACCGCGGGCTCAAGGCGCCATGCGCCTGACCATCAAGATCGGATCAAGGCTGCGTGCCACCGGCAACCCGCCCACAGCTCCGCCCGGACGCCCACCAGTCCACCGGCGCCGCTGAGGGCGGCGGCCGAGAGCCGGTGCGCGAGGCCACTCGAGAGCCAGCAGCGCTCGAACAGGACCTTGCCGGCATGCCAGACCCGGCCCGGCCGGCGCAGGCCCACGATCGGATCGGGCTCCGCATGGAAGTCGCCGTCGGCGAACGCCGCGCGCCCCTCCCCGGTCTCGAGCCAGCAGCAGCCGTGGCCGGCGAACGTCTGCCGGCTCGTCGCGCCTGCCGGCTCGTCGCGCCTGCCGGCTCGTCGCGCCTGCCAGCGCCGCGGCGAGTTCCCCGCCCGCCGCGACCGCCTCCGCGTGCGCGAACACGCCCGCCTTCGGGAGCGGCTTGCCGTTGGCGACGGTGATCGAGGTGGCATCTCCCACCGCGTACACGCGCTCGAAGCTCGTCCGGAGGGTCCGCCGATCGACCATGACCCAGCCCGCGTCGTTGACGAGCCCCGGGTCGCGCAGCGCGGACGGGGCCCGGTGGGGCGGCACACCCACGAGCAGGTCATAGCCCGGCCGCGCCCCGCTGGCCAGCACGATCTCGCGGGTCCCGGGCTCGAACCGCCCGGCTTCCGCATATGCCGAGGTGCTCGTCGGGCCGATGCGACAGGGAGGCGACGCGGCCGCGACCGTCGATGAGTTTCTCGCGGCGCTGCCGGCTCGAGTCGCGCCCGTCACTCGCGAGATCGCTGCAACGGCGGCGAGGTTGCGGGCGCAGCACGGAACCAGGTTGCGGTTGTCGGGCGCGTTGGTCGTGGCCACGTCCGTCGAGCTGGGCGCCGTCCTGCTGCTGACGACCGACGCCGGCTGGCCGTCCCTGCCGGTCCGCGTCACAGTCGTGGCGGGATCGCCCGCTCGATGATCCGGCGGACCGGTCGATGCTCGTGCATGCTTGCCTCGATGAGTGAGATCGCCGGCCCAGCGTACAAGTGGGAATTCAGGTCCCGCTTCCGCCGCCATGCCTTCGGCTGGAAATCACAGCCGGCGATCCAGCGCGTGAAGCAGGCGATCGCGGAGATCAAGAAGGTCGCCCGGAAGGATCCGGTGCTTGGCGCCGAAGGCGCGGTCGCGTTCATCGAACGCGTCTCGCCCGCGCTCGAGCAGGTTGACAGCTCGTCGGGTGCCATCGGCACGGCGGTGAACCATGCCCTCGCAGATCTCGTGCCGATCATCGCGACCGCGCCCGTCGACGCGACCGTACGCGATGCCTGGCTGGAGCGGCTCTTCGAGGCGCTTCAGGCAGACGCGATTCCGTACCTCGAGGGGCTTGGTGACCACTGGGGAGAGCTGTGCGGATCAGAGGAGCTGGCGTCGAGCTGGGCGGATCGCCTCATCGATGCGACCCGTCTGGCGCTCGTTCCTGACTCCGGGGTTCGTGGCCATTTCC
>JAJYGH010000011.1 GCA_021785175.1 Chloroflexota bacterium
CGCCGCCGACGAGCGCGTCGGTCGCGAGCACGCCGGGGCCACCGGCGTTCGTCAGGATCGTCAACCGCTTGCCGCGTGGCCGGGGCTGCTTGGCGAGGACCTCGGACATGTAGAAGAGGTCCTCGATCCGGTCGACGCGGAGCACGCCGACCCGCCGGAACGCCGCGTCGAGCACCTCGTCGCTGCCCGTCAGCGACCCCGTGTGCGATGCGGCCGCCTTGGCCGCCTGCGCCGTGCGGCCGGGCTTGATCACGATGATCGGCTTCGTCAGCGCGACCTCGCGCGCCGCCGACAGGAATGCGCGGGCGTCGCCAACCGTCTCCATGTAGATGACGATGCTGTTGGTGTTCGGGTCGTCGCCGAGGTGGTAGATGACATCGCCCCAGCCGATGTCGAGCATCGAGCCGAGGGACACGACCGAGCTGAACCCGACCTTCTCGCGCAGGCTCCAGTCGAAGATCGCGGTGAGCAGGGCGCCGCTCTGGCTGATGAGCCCCACGGAACCGGGCCGGGCCATCGCCGACGCGAAGGTCGCGTTGAGGCCATTCACCGGGTTCATGACGCCGAGGCAGTTGGGGCCGACGATCCGGATGTCGCCACGTCGCGCGCGCTCCAGCACCCGGCGCTCGAGCTCCTCGCCCTCGGGGCCGATCTCCTTGAATCCCGCGGAGATGATGATCGCGCCTTTCACGCCGGCCGCGACGCACTCGTCCATCACTCCGGGGATCGTCGGGGGAGGGGTGACGATGACCGCGAGCTCGACCGGATCCGGCACGTCGGCGAGCGACGGGTAGGCCTTCAGCCCGAGGATGTTCGGACGCTTCGGGTTGACGGGAAAGACGGTGCCGCCGAAGGGGCTCGAGATCAGGTTCCAGAGCACCGTCCGGCCGACGCTGCCCGCCTTCTCGGTCGCGCCGATGACGGCGACCGTGCTCGGGTTGAAGATCGCGTCGAGCGGGTTCCGGCCGTATGCGAGCAGGTCGGCCGCCGCCGTCGCCGTCTGCCGCCCGCTGGCGTCCTGCGTGAGCACTGTCATCGTCGCTCCTCGGTGGCCGTCTCGCCCCGCGACTCGTCCGGCCCCAGTGCGGGCGGCCGGTCCGGGTCAGCCGGGGCGTGTTCTGCGCGTCGACACACGGACGCATGGTGATCGTGCGTCAGCCGCAGGGTGGATCAGCAGCCGTGCCGGCAACAGAGCCGGAGGGGGATGCCGGTGGGGCCGGACGTCCCGAGATGTTCGCCTGGCATCCGTCGATCGCGGCGTCGAGGGCGGCGAATTCGCGGTCGAGCGCGAGCGGCCGCCGATGCTGGGCCAGCGTCGGCGCTTCGGCGTTGAGGGTCGCGATCGCCGCGTTCGCGTCCCCGACGACCGCGGCGAGGCGCCGGCGGAGCACGGAACGCTCGAGCGTGGACGCGCCGGGGGCACGGGCGAGGATCATGCCGCGTTCCCGAAGCAGCCGCCGGACTTCCTTGTCCGCCTCGATCCAGGGCGGCGCCATGCCGGCGTTCCGGAGGATGTGGAACGCGCTCGCCATGTCGCCCGCGAGCGTCTCGTCCTCCAGGGGCAGCCGGTCCCCCCGATGCGGCAGGTCGTCGAAGCCTCCCGCCTCCATGTCCTCGCGGATGAGTCGCTCCACGAGCGACTCGCGTGTCGGGCCGACCTGGTGGTGGCCCTCGGCGTCGCGCCGAGCAGCGCTCATCGGCTGCTGCGACTCACCCGGGAGGGACTCATCGACCAGCGGGACTCGTGCAGGGCGACTCGCCGCGCGAGGCGTTCACGCGGCGTCAGTCGACATCCTCGGATGGCGTGCGGAGAGCGCCCCGCCGGGTTTCGAACGCGGGCGCCCGGCGCACCGTGGCGACCGTCCGTGGCCGCCGGCGCGTTGCCCGCAGCAGCGCCATCGCGAGCGCCACGAACGGCGACGAGACGCGCGATCGCTGTCGCCGCTGCCGCCGCTGTCCGGGTGAGCCGTCGGTTTGGAGCGGTCCATCCCCGGCCGCGCCCCGGCGGGCACCGTCCGCGGTGATCGAGCCCGTCGCTGCCGGGCCGGAGTCGGCCCTTCCCGGCGTCGCCTGTGCAGCGGCCACCGCGACACCGCCGGTTCGCGGCAGCGCCTGCCTGCGCCGCGCCCACCGGCGCGCCCTGCGCCACGCTGCGGAGATATCGCCGTCCGCGAGCGCGTCCTGCTGTCGCGCGGCCGCCGTCAGCTCGCGCCACCGCTCCGTGGCGGCGGACGCGAGGGTGCCGTCCAGCACGCCCTCGAGTTCGTCCCCCGACATCCGCTCGTGCTCGAACAGGTACGCCGCGACCCGGTCGAGCCGCTCGCGCTCCGCCTGCAGCAGCTCGCGCGAGTCCGCATACGCTTCGTCCAGGATCGCGCGGATCGCCCGGGCCTGGGCCGCGACGAGCTCCGCGGGCTGGGGCGTGTCCTCGGTCGTGACGACGAAGGTCGATAGCAGCCCGCGGCCGGTGGGCCCGGGGTCGGAGGCGGAGGGGTCCGCGCCGAGGCCCCACTTCAGCACCATCTGCGTCGCGAGCTTCGTGGCCTGCTCGAAGTCGTTCGACGCGCCGCCGGTGACCTCGCCGAACACGAGCTCCTCGGCCGCGCGGCCACCCATCAGCGCGACGAGCCGCGCGCGGAGCCGGGCCTCGGACGGGAGGGCGTCGTCATCAGCGGAACTGACTGTGACGCCGAGGGCCTCGCCGTGCTGGAACAGGCTGATCTCCTCGACCCGACGGCCATCGCCGGCGAGCACGCCACAGATTGCGTGGCCCGTCTCGTGCGCCGCGATGATCATCCGCTCGCGCTCGTCCATCGAGCGCTGGCGGGCCGTCCCGACCGCGACCTTCAGCCAGCCGCGGTGGACGTCCTCGACCGTGACCTCCTTGCGGTCGCCGCGTGCGGCGAAGATGGCGGCCTCGTTGAGGAGGTCGGCGAGCATCGCCCCCGAGAAGCCGTAGGTCCGGCGGGCGACGGCCGGAAGGTTGACGTCCTGAGCCAGCGGCTTGTTTGCGGCGTGGACCAGGAGGATCGCCTCGCGCGCATCCCGATCCGGGAGCGGCACGTGGATCTTCCGCGTGAACCGGCCTGGACGGAGGAGCGCCGGGTCGAGCGTGTCGACGCGGTTCGTCGCGGCCATGACGACCACGTTGTCGTCCGACCCGAACCCGTCCATCTCGACCAGCAGCTGATTGAGCGTCTGCTCGCGCTCGTCGTGGCTGTTGGGGCCACCACGGATCTTGGCCACCGCGTCGATCTCGTCGATGAAGATCACGGCCCGGCCCGCCTCGCGTGCCTTCGTGAACAGCGACCGCACCCGCTCCGCGCCGACGCCCACGTAGCGCTCGACGAACTCGGACCCCGAGGCGGCGAAGAACGGCACGCCGGCCTCGTGCGCGACCGCCTTGGCGAGCAGTGTCTTGCCGGTGCCGGGAGGGCCGCTCAGGAGCACGCCGCGGACGGGCTTGGCGCCCAGCGCGCGGAACCGCCCCGGCGACTTGAGGAACTCGACGGTCTCGGTCAGCTCGAGCTTGGCCTCCTCGACGCCGGCGACGTCGTCGAACCGCACGTTCGTGACCGTCTCGCTCTTGGGCTGCTGTCCGCCGCCGCCCCATGGACTGGTCCCGCCGCCGCGGGACGGGCGTGGGACCCAGCGGTCGGGGGTCTGCTGGCTGCGGTTCCTCGCGATGGAGAAGCCCGCGGCGAACACCATGATCCCGAGCCCGACCACGATCAGCAGGGTCGGCAGCGAGGATCCCGGATCGAACCCGCTTCCGCTCGCCGGCCACCGCTGCGCGGCTTCGGGACTGATGACCTTCGCGTAGCCCATGGCCTGGAGCGCGTCGACGACGCCGGACGGTCCCGTCGACGACTGGATCGGGACGAGCTGGCCCGACGTCGTCTGCGCGGCGGCGACGACCGATCGGTTCGGCGGCCCGGCCCCGTACGCCGCGGACGTCGTGCCGCCGGCCGCCCCGGCCTGGGTCGACTGGCTCGCCGCCCCGGATTGGCTGCCCTGCGCCGACTGCCCGCCGGAGATCGCCCCCTGCACGGACTGTCCGGCCGCCCCGGCCTGGGTCGACTGGCTCGCCGCCCCGGATTGGCTGCCCTGCGCCGACTGCCCGCCGGAGATCGCCCCCTGCACGGACTGTCCGGCCGCCCCGGCCTGGCCTGCGCCCGACGCCTGGGTCGCCGGCAGGACCGTGACCACGGAGCCGGAGTTGATCGCGTGGATCAGCTGGTTGAAGGTCCAGGGGGACGCGGACGCGACCGGGAGAGCGGGCGCGGCGGACAGGGAGCCGAGCGCATACGCCGCGAACAGGCCGAGAGACAGCGCGGGGATCGCCAGCACCAGGAGCCGCGTGCGATGCGGCAGGTCGGATCGAAAGGGGGACGGCATGTCGGTCGTTGCAACCTCGGAGGCGCTGAAGCCCGAGCGGGCCATCCAAGGATCCGTCAGCGTCGACTGCGGGGACGATGGCGGGAAGTCGGGTTGTGTATCGACCCGGTAGCGAAGGGCCCGATGTCCGGGCCGGTGCGATCGCGCCGTCACGCGCGGCGGGCCCACGGAGGCGTCGGTGTCGGAGAGAGACGAGCGCGTCCGCTCGCGTCCTTCCGGCTACAGCCCTCGATATCGGTCCGCGAACCGCGCCTCGATCTCGTCGCCGAGCGACAGCGCTGCGCGGGCCGCGAACCGGTCGACGAGCCGGCCGAGGAGGGGTTGCCGCAGCCGGACCCGCGTCGAGCGCGCAGGTACTCCCGCCATCTCCGCGGCGATCTCCACCGCCCGCTCGAAGTCCCCGATCTCGTCGACCAGGCCCAGCTCGAGGGCGCGCGTCCCGAGCCAGACCTCGCCGGTCGCCAGCTCGCGGACGCGCTCCGACGACATCCGCCGAGCGGTCGCCACCCGTGCCACGAACGCCTCGTAGATCGCGTCGACGAGCTCCTGCTCCTTCGCCTGCTCCTCGTCCGAGTCGTCGTGCCACGGCGCGCCCATGTCCTTCAGCCGCCCGGCCTTGCGCACGGTGACGCTGACGCCGACGCGATCGAGCAGGCGGGGCACGCGCGGGCCGACGGAGATGACGCCGATCGAGCCGACGATCGCGTTCGGGTTCGCCACGATCCGCCGCGCGGCCAGCGCTGCGAGGTACGCGCCCGATGCGCCCGTGCCCCGGATCGACGCGACGAGGGGCTTGGCGCGGGCGAGGCGCTCGAAGGCCAGGAACAGGTCATCGGACGCCGAGGCGGAACCGCCCGGCGAGTCGATGTCGAGGACGACCGCAGGGACTCGGCGCGATTCCCGCAGGTGCATCGCAAGCTCGCCAACGGACGAGCTCCGACGGCCTCCCGCGATCGGGCCGAAGAGGTGAACGACCGCGACCCGGCCGCGCGGCACGCCGACGTGGACGCCAGGGAGCAGCCTGGCGAGGCTCCGGCGGAGCTGGTCGGACGTACGGCGGGTGGGGTCGGGCTGCGTCGGCATGCCGCGACGTTACTCCTCGCGCGGCTGCGGTACGCCCACCGAGGTCTCCTCGGTCGGTGGCGGGGCCCACGTCGGACGGCCGGCTGCGCCGGGAGCGGGCATGCCGGACGAAGGGGCCGCGCTGCCCGGACCCGGAGTGGGCGCGTGGAAGCCCGGCGCGGGTACGGTCGGGTACAGCTCCGCGAGCGTGACGTTCAGGGCCGCCGCGACAGGCACCGCAAGCAGCCCGCCGAGGATCCCCCAGACGGACAGCCCCACGAGCACCGCGAAGATCGTGATGACGGGGTGGAGGTGCACGGCGCGACCGATCACGACCGGCATCACGACCTGGTCCTCCATCTCGCGGAGGACGAGGTACACGCCGAGCACGATCAGCGTCAGTTCGAGGCCGCCGCGCGAGAACGCGACCACCCCTGCGAGCGTCGCCGCGATCCCCGGACCCACGAGCGGGATGATCTCGAGCACGCCGCTCAGCACGGCGAGCGCGAGCGCGTAGGGGAGGTGGAGGATCGGCCCCAGGACGATGTACAGCACGAACCCGACGAGCACGATGAGTGCGAGCTGACCGCGGAGCCAGCGGCCGAGCACGACGTGGATCCGGCCCGCGATCTCCGACGCGCGGGCCCGCTCAACGGGCGGCAGGAACCCCAGGGCGTGGCGCCAGAACCGGCCCCCGTCCAGCATCATGTAGAACGCCACGATCAGCACCAGGACGGCCTGCAGCGCGGTGTCGCCGATGAGCGTCGCCAGGTGCAGCGCGTCGGTGGGCGAGGTCACCATGCGGGCGACCGCGACGTTCAGCTGGTCGGCGATCTGGGCGACCGTGATCTGCCGCGTGCCCAGCGCGATGGTGTCGTGGCCCAGGATCGCCTTCAGCGTCCCGGCGACCGCGGACGTCCCTCCCGTCGCCAGCTCCGCCAGCTCGCTGATCAGCTGCGCTGAGGCAGCCCAGGCTGCGAGACCGATCGCGCCGAGCCCCACCGCGTAGAGCGCCAGGATCACGACGAACCGCGGGACACGCGTCCGTGTTTCGACGGCGCCGACGAGCGGCGAGAACGCGTAGGCGATCACCGCGCCGATGACGAACGGCGGCAGGACGCCGCGCGACACCCAGAGCAGCAGGAGCACGGCGAGCGCGAGCCACGCGAGGCGGGCGCGCGGGACGCGCTGGACGACGGGCGGCTCCTCGGAGTGGGTCATGGCTCCTGCGTGGCGAT
>JAJYGH010000022.1:0-19104 GCA_021785175.1 Chloroflexota bacterium
CGTCACGGGACGGCTCGTGGAGGAACTCGTCGGGCTCGCGACCGTGGAGGAGGGCGAGATCCTCGCCTGGGTTCGGCGCCACGGTTTCGTCGGCATCCGCGCGCGCCAGGACGAACGCTTCGAGACGGTCGAGGAGATCCGTCTGGCGTGCGGGCGGCTCGGCCAGGCCTGGGCACTCGCGTCGCTGCTGCGTCGGGGTTCGTCGGCGCCCTTGGTGCGGCCGGCCGGCGGTGCGCTGCCCCGCCTGGTGCGAGCCCTGTGCGAAGGATGGCACCTCGATCCGCCCGCGCTGGAGCAGGCGGATCTCCTACAGGCCGCAGAGGCGGTCCTCCCGGGTGCCCGAGCAGAGCTCGCCGGCAGGGCGCCCTGGGCGATCTTCGCACCTCCCGGAGGGCCAACCGGCCTCACCGGCCCTGAACTGGCCCGGGCTCTTGGGCTGGTCGGGGAGCCAGCCCACCTGTCCGAGCCCACGGTGGAGGCCCGTTTACAGCTCTCGTACCTGTGCCTCACGCTGCTGCGAGATCACGTCTTCGAGGGACTCTTGCGGGTCGCCGTGGACGTGGTGCCGCAGGAGGATGGAGCGGCGTTCCGGCTTCGGCCGGCGATCCGCGCGGCGGGGCCGCTGGCGACCGCCTACCTGCAGGTCCTCGAAGCGGTGAGCTGGCCGGCGGCACTGGCCCACCGTGGCTCCGCTGGGCTGGGCCTTCGCTGGCGCGCCGCGCGCCAGTGTTTGCACTGCGGCAAGATCTACCGTCCGCATCGGCGCGGACAGAAGTGGTGCAGCTCGAAGTGCTGCACGGCCGCGTGGCACGACCGGCAGCGCGACAGTGGCAACCCGCCGACCGCGGCGCGTGGTGCACGCAGAACCGGCTCGACCTGAGCCTCAGTGCGCCCCCGCAGCCTCCCCGCCCCGCGCGTCGGCCCCGACGGTCTCCGGGCGCCGGTGGAGCAGCACGATCCCGGTGAACGGCACGCGCAGGTCGGCGAACACCTCGATCGAGACCAGGAACCCGGCGAAGATGAAGACGACCGCGAGCAGGTGGCCGAGCTCGCGCAGCGACGTGTTGCCGAAGACGCTCGCGCTGTCCGTCACCGTCGGGATGAAGGCGCCGATCGCGATGAGGATCGTCGAGGGGACGCGGCTGTGAAGGCGTCCCGCGAGGAGCGCGGCCACGGCGCCGGGGATCGACGCGACGAGGTTGACGGCGATCGCGACGGGCGCGATCGCGAGGTTGCGCAGGTAGCTCCCGACCGGCTGCCGGCCCTCGAGCGTGTACGCGATGACGCGCCGCTTGGGCATGAACACGTACGTCGAGAAGACGGCCCCGAGCAGCAGCGAGAAGGCCCCCGTGACGTTCATGTACGGGGTGAGCAGCCGGAGGGTCCCCGGCAGCAGGTTGAACAGCGGCTGGCCGGTCGCGGGGTCGAGCTCATAGCCGGGCGCCGCGAGGTGCGCCGTGAGCATCAGGACGAGGCTCAGCAGCGTCGCGCCGACCACCGCGACGGCGCCGTAGACGGGCCACCGCCGGTCCTCGCGCAGGGTGCTCACGACAACGGCGATCGCGAGGACGACCGCCACGATGAAGTACAGGATCGGCGCGCTGCCCGAGTTCGGGTAGTGGTACTTCGCGTCGGTCAGGAACGTGAAGAGGCCGGCGAGGAAGAGGGTCGCCGCGAACGCGTACCCGAACCGGGTGCGGCCGAGCAGGAACGCCGTCCCGAGCCCGAGCCATCCGACGGACCACACGGCGCCGGTCAGGTAGTACATGCGGTAGAGGCTCTCGTTCCACCCCGACGCGGCGGCAAGGGCCTCGCACCCCGCGGCGATCGCGTAGAACACCATCCCGATCGCCCACACGAGCTGGAACGTGTGCCGCCGATGGCGGTACTGGTCCGCGAGCATCACCGCGAACACGAGGCCGATGATCGCCGTCACCGCCGCCAGCACGACCGACGCAGTCACGTTCCCAGGCTCCTTCGTCCCGCGCCGGCCTTGGACGACCGGGCGGCCGATCGCATCGTATGAGCCACGGGCGCGGAGCGTCAAACACGGAGCGTCAACCACGGGTGCCCGGTGTGGCACGCGCTTCGCGTTCCGATGGAGGCGAGGGGCGCTGAAGCGGTCGGAGCCAGGGCTCCGGGAGGCCGCCCAGGACGCCGGCCTGGCCGCCCAGGACGCCGGCCAGGCCTGCCGGCAGCGACGGCTGCCGGTCGGGGACCGGCGCGATCAGGCCGGGACGAACTCGTGCGACTCGCGGTGGACGCCGTCGCACAGGCCCCAGCGGGGCTCGGGCCCGGGGATCGCGACGGGCCGCATGATGGGACGGATCCCGGACAGGCGGCACGCGTAGTAGCCGTGGCCGTGCATCCACGCGCGGACGCACGCCGTGTCGTCGTGGAACTGGTGGGGACCGGGATTGATGCGCGGCTGCCTGTCCGCCCACACCGGGGTCTCGGGCGACACGATGTCCATCAGCGAGACGCGGAGCGGGCGCCCGTCGATGTGGCCGCCGCAGCCCGCACACCGTCGAGCGTCGGCGTCGTTGAAGATCGTCGGGATCCGGATCCCGAGATACTCGTTGCCGCGGAACGTCCTCTCGCCCATCTGTCCTCTCGTCGACCGGCTCGCGCGCCGAGCACGATGGTACTCGAACCGGGACCTCGACCCTCCTCGACCCTCCAGCGTTCCGTTGATCGTGCCGCTCGCCCGACGGCCCGGGGCTTTCCGGGGCCCACGCGACCCGTCCCCGGCGGAACTCCGCGAGGGTGCGGTAACGTCACGAGAGCCGCCGCGCTCGCATCTCGCGCGCGACCATCGTCGGCGATGTCCTCCCACCGAGGCGCTCGGAATGAACCATCTGCCACCGCTCGAACCGCTCGATCCCGCCCGCACGGCGCTCGTGCTGATCGACCTGCAGCGAGGGATCGCCGCTGCGCCGACGGCGCCGCTCACGGCCGCCCAGGTCGTCGCCAACGCGCACCGCCTGGTCGACGCATGCCGGGAGGCGGGCGTGCTCGTGGTGCTCGTCCGCGTGACGCCCTCGCCCGACGGCCGCGATGCCTTGCATCCGCCCGTGGACGCGCCCGTCACCTGGCAGGGGTCGCGACCGGCCGACTTTGCGGAGATCGTCCCCGAGCTGGGCCCGGCGCCCGGCGACGTCTTCGTCACGAAACGCCAGTGGGGGGCGTTCTACGGGACCGAGCTCGACCTGCAGCTGCGCCGGCGGGGGATCACGACCATCGTCCTGGGCGGCATCAGCACCGACATCGGAGTCGAGTCGACGGCCCGCGATGCGTACGAGCGCGGCTACGCGCAGATCTTCGCCGCGGACGCGATGGCGGCCCGCTCGGCCGACAACCACGCGCACACGGTCACGCAGGTGTTCCCCAGGATCGGCCGCGTGCGCACGACCGACGAGATCCTCGCGGCACTCGCCGGCCACGAGACGGGGAGCGCGGGCTCGAGCGGGGCGGTCGACACGTCGCGGTAGGCGGGGGCGTGCACCCCGACATCCGCTCGGAGGCCGCGTGCCCGAGCGGCCGACGAGCGGGAGACGCCCGGCGTCCGCGCGTCCCGGCCGCTCGTCCCAGCCGCGCATCCCGGCCGCGCTCTCAGCCCCGCGATGTACACTCGCGAGCCGGGGCCCCATCGTCTAGAGGCCCAGGACGCCGCCCTTTCAAGGCGGAGATCAGGGGTTCGAATCCCCTTGGGGCTACTCTCGCTGCCTCTCCGGGGACGCGGGGCGAAGAATGGCCGCGCCGGAGACGACCGAGCCACTGCGCGACTCGACGCCACCCGAGCGGCACGCGAGGTCACGCACGTCGCGCTCTACCCGGGCTGAGCGGGCTCGAGTGCTTCGGCTGGTAGATGGCAAGGTCGGTTCCCCCGGGAAGGACGAGTGTCGTCACGAAGCCCCACGTTTCCTCCCGCACCGGGCGTCGCACGGTCACACCCCTGCGCTCGAGGCTCGCGAGGGTCGGCTCGATGTCGTCGCACATCAGGTAGATCTGCTGGTCCGCCACCGCCGCCGGGTGAACCGCGAGCTCAGCGGGCGGCAGGGCGAAGATCAGCCAGCCGTCTCCTGCGTCGACGTGCGGCATGCCGAGCGTGTCACGGAAGAACGCCTGGACCTCGGCGACGGCCGGCGTGAACACCACGGCATGGATGCCGCTGATCGCAGCATCGTCTGCAGGGGGTGTCGCGGGAGGGACGGGCTCGGCCTGGCGCGCCGGGGCCGCGGTATCCGGCTCGCGTGGCCGTTGCTCCCACCCCATCTGTTCCACCTCGTTCTTCGCGAGGTTGAGGTGCACCAGCTCGTGCTCGACGTTGGCGATCGCCGAGGCGGGCACGTACAGGAGGTCGGAGAACGCGCCCCGCGACACGAGCAGGTAGTCCTGGTCCGCGTGTTGCACCATGCCCAGACGGCGCCCGTCGTTCCCCACGACGGCCCAGCCCGCCTTCAGGTCCGCCATCCGCATCGGTGTCGAACTCCCTGCCGATTCAACCGCCGCCTACGGTAGTCGAGCCAGGGCGGCGCGTCCATGACGCTTGCACTCGCGATTGGTCGGCCGTTCGCCCCCCGGAGGAGGGCCTGCCCGCGGGAGGAGCGCCTGCGTGTGTTCGCGAAGCTCGGCGTGGCGCACCGGACGGAGCTCGCGGCGCGCCCCAGCGCTCCCGGCGTGCCGCTGTCACTGGTACCAGGAAATGGACTAGGCATTTCCCGGTCGCCGGGACCGCGGTTGCTCACGCAGTCTGAAGCACATGCGGTCGGACCCAGGCAACGCCTCGCCGCTCGAGGCAGGGCGGAGCGGGCTGCGGCATGCCGGCAGACCTTCGGTCCTGGGGATCGCGGCCCTCTCCGTTGTGGTCACGACGGTCCTGCTGCTCGCCAACTCGAGCGCATCGGCGACGACGGGCCGCCCGGCGAGGACGGCGACCGGCTCGCGCTCGGTGGGGGCTGGACCGGCGGGGCCTGTCGACCCGTCCACACCGGCCTGGCGAGTCGTCTTCGTCAGCCCATCGGTCCAACTCGTCGGGCTGCACGTGTTCGGCCCGCAGGCGGTCTGGGTCGCCGGGTCGGACGGTCGCCTCTATGCGTGGGACGGGACCGGCTGGAGCATGCAGCATCCGGACGATGACACCAGCGCGGTCACTGCCGTCGATCCGCGCGACGCGTGGGCGGCGAGCGACGACGGGATCCGGCACTGGGATGGCGTGCGCTGGTCGTTGGTGAGTCGCGACGGCGGGGTGCGCGCCATCGCCGCCGCAGACCGGAACCACGCGTGGGCGGTCGACACCCGTGGGCTGCTCGAGTGGAACGGGCACGCCTGGGCCTCCGGGCCGATGCCGGCGGGCGTCGTCCTCGGGTCGGTCGCCGCCACCGACGCCACGCACGCCTGGGCGGTGGGCACCGCGCCGAACGGGCGCGGCGAGGCCGTCAACTGGAACGGGTCGGCATGGCTGGAGACCAGGCTCCCCCAGCCGCTCTCCGCCATCTCTGCCCCGGATCCCGCGCACGCCTGGGCGGTGAGCCCTGATGGCGGGGTCTTCACGTGGGACGGCACCGGCTGGCACGAAAGCGCGGAGCTCCACCTGGACCTCGCCGCCATCACGGGCGATCACGCCGGCGACCTGTGGGCCGCAGCGCGGACGGGCGAGGTCCTTGCGTTCCGCGACGCGCGGTGGACGATCGTCTACCGGGCGCCCACGGCGCTCCGCGAGATCGCCGCCCTCGATGCGCGCCACGTGTGGGCGATCGGCTTCGACACCGTGTACGCGACGCTGCCGTCGGACGAGCCGTCGCCGTGGTACGGGACCGGACGGTGAGCGGATGGGAATCCGGGGCTCAGTTGGGGTCCCCATCTCCGGGGTTGACGGCGGTTGCCGATACGCGGCCGCGGCAGCCCGAGGGAACGGAACTCGGGAGCGACTCGATGAGCGCCGAGTGGTGTCCGCCCGCATCGGACGCGCGTGATCTTCTTCCTGTCGCCGAGGCGCTCACGGTGGCGGCGAGGCATGCGGGGTCGATCGGCTCGCCCCGCCTCGCGGCTGGCGTGCGCCGGGTGCTTGGGCCCGCCGAATCCGTACTCCGCCGTCACGTCGATGCCATGGGCGCGCGATACGCGTGTGGGGGGTCCGGGCCGGACGCGGAGCCGGCCGTCAGGCTGCTCGCCCTGCAGCACGACTGGCTCCGGATCGGCCTCGGGCGACTGGAGGTCGACCTGGACACGGTGGGGCGGACCGAGCCGACCCACCGACAGCTCGACGACCTGAGCGCGCGGCTGTGGGATCTTGCCGCCGTACTCCGGTCCCACATCGAGCAGGAGCGGGAGTTCCTCCTCGCCCCCGCGGCCGTTGAAGAGATGCCGACCGGAGTGCCCTCGCCAGGGCGGGCCCGGCGGGAGGGCTTTCGTGACGTGGGGGGCCGATCGGCGGAACCGCCTGCCCGGGTGCGAACCGTGCGAAGCCAGCACCGCGAGATCGAGCACATCCTGCAGGGGATCGAGACGATCGGCACCCTGGCGCCCGCGCTCAACGACGCCGGCTTGGCCAGCAGCCTGCGCAGCCTGCTCGACGCGTCGACGGCGGCGCTCCTCCCTCACTTCGCATGGGAGGAGCGAGTCCTGTATCCCAGGGTCGACGCGATGGCTGGGGGCGCTCACGCCGCGCGACTTCTCCGCCTGCAGCATGCCGAGGTGCGAGGCGCGATCGAACGCGTGGAGGCGGACTGGCTGTCTCTCTGCCACGGTCTGAGGCGGCTTGAGCTCGGCGACCCACGTGCCCGGCTGCATGGCCTGCGGGCGCTTCTCGAAGCCCACGTCCAGCAGGAAGAGGCGATCCTGCTGCCCATCCTGATGGCCAGCGAGGACGGCATTCTCAAGCGGCGCCGGGCGCCAACGACGACGAGTGGATCCGCTACGTGTAGAGGAGCGCGAGGACCACCGCGGCCGCGAGGCATCCCCACGCGGCGAGCCCGGCGATCCCGCCGAGCAGCGCGTTCCAGAATGCGCGGGCACCGCGCCCCTCGCGTCCGGCCCTGTACGCGCCGATGAGCCCGGCCAGCGCGAGCGACGCGAGCGTGAGGGCCAGCACCAGCAGGCCCGCGACGAGGATCGCGACCTGGTTCTCGCCGCGCTGCAGGATCCCCCACCCGATGAACGCCAGCGAGCCGACGAACGCGACGACCAGCAGGATCCGCGTGAGGCCCGCACCCATCCCGCGTCCTCCCCCGCCGGCGGCGCCGCGGGCGTCGCGCCTGATGTGCGTGCCCGTGCCGGCGCTCATCATCCCGCGCCGACGGTTCCCCGCGACGCTGGCGTGGACCTCGGAGCCGCACGTGACGCGGCCGCCGCACGTGACGCGGCCGCCGCACGTGCACCCCGTCCGGCCACTCCCACCTGCACGCCTGCCCCTGACGGCTCGTCCGCCTCGGCCGGGCCGCGGTGGTACACCACGACCTTGTGCGACAGCCTCGGCCGCCGCATCGCCGCCCCCACCGCGATTCCGCGTTCGCCGAACGCGTCCGCCAGGAACCCCCGCGCCTCATCGAGCGACTCGAACGTCCACCATCCGTGGATCACGCGCAGCTTGAACCCCTGTTCGACGAACGCCGCATCCCGGGCCCGCAATGCGCGGTAGATCTCCGGGGTCTCACCCTCGGGACGCAGCCTCGCCACGTCGTCGCGCCCGTAATCGGCCACGATCAGCAGCCGGCCGCCGGGCCGGAGCAGGCGCGCGGCGGCGGCGAGCCCTCCGGCGTCGGGTGCCGCCACCGCGCCGCTCTCGCCCCAGCATCGAACGACGACGTCCGCGCACTCCGGCACCAGCTCGCGCCCGTCGGCCGGAGACGTCGTCACGCGCGCGCCTGCCGCGCGCAGCTGCGCGGCTCGGATGTCGCCGTCGGCATGCACGACGACCACGTCGCGTCCCGCGACCGCGCCGAGCTCGGCAAGGGCCCGCGGAATCTTGCCGTCCACGTCGACGATGCGCGAAAGCTGCGAGGCGATGGCGGCGTTCGTGAACGAGAAGGGCAGGTCTGCCACTCGGCGGAGTATAGGCGGCGGGTCGGCTGCGACGCGCTCGTCGGTGGCCGCAGTCCAGCGCGCGCGGCCGCAGTCGAGCGCGCGCGGCCGCAGTCGAGCGCGCACGTCCGATCTCGCGCGAGCGGCCATCCGGCTCAGCCGCGGCCGGCCAGCACCAGCCCCTGCCTCGCCGGCACGTCCAGGATGACCCGCCCGCCCCGGACCTCGCGCTCGGCCTCGCCTCCCTCCCAGCCGGGCAGCGGCACCGGCTCGAACCCGACATCGCCGAGCCCGGAGAGCGAGAGGCCGACGCGCGCGCGTGACGTCCCGGCGTTGACCGCGACGATCAGCACCTCTCCGGCTCCGCGGCGTATGTGGACGTGCGTCATGCCTTCCGCGTCGAGCACCCGGACCGTTCCCGAGGAGCGCAGCGCCGGGTGCGCGGCCCGGAGCGCGATCGCCCCGCGGAAGAACGAGCGGAGGCCCTCGTCCCACGCCGCGCGGTCCCACGGGAACGCCCGGCGCGAATCGGGATCGTGGCCGCCCTCGAGCCCGATCTCGTCGCCGTAGTACACGCACGGCGCGCCCGGGAGCGTCATCTGGAGCAGGACCGCGAGGCGGAGCGCGTCGCGGTCGCCACCGGCCATCGTGACGAACCGCGGCGTGTCGTGGCTGTCGAGCAGGTTGAGCTGCACGGCCGTCACGTCGGGTTCGTACGCGGCGAGCAGGTGCCGCAGGCGCGCGCCGAATGCGCGAGCGTCGAGCGGGACGACGTTGCGGCCGAGCTCGGCCTGGCACGAGATCACGGGCACATCGAGCGTCCCCGCGGCCGTGAAGCCGAGCGCGGCCTCGAGGAACGGGTAGTTCATCAGCGCGTCGAACCGGTCGCCCGCGACCCACTCCGGCGCGACCTGCCAGATCTCCCCGACGATGTACGCGTCCGGCTTGATCGCACGCACCCGGCGACGGAACTCGCGCCAGAACTCCGCGTCCTCGATCTCCTGCGGCACGTCGAGCCGCCAGCCGTCGATGCCGAACCGCAGCCAGTGCTCCGCCACGCCGAGCAGGTACTCCCGCGCCTGCGGATTCGCGACGTTCCACTTCGGCAGCGCCGGCTGATCCCACCAGGCCTGGTAGCCGAGCTGCGCGAGCGACGCGACGCCCTGCCGCTGCCCGTGCTCGATCCCGGCCCGCTCGAGTGCCAGACGCTCCTCGTCGCTCGGATACGCCCGCACGGGACGCCCGGCGTCGAGCGCGGGCTGGTCGAACACGAACCAGTCGCGATACGGCGACGCCGCCCCGTTCTCGAGCACGTGGTGGAACGCCCAGAACCCGCGCCCGGCGTGGTTGAACACGCCGTCAAGGACGACGCGGATGCCACGCGCGTGGGCCGCGTCGAGCAGCTCCCGGAACGCCGGCGTCCCGCCCAGCAGCGGGTCGACCTGGAGATAGTCGTAGGCGTGGTAGCGGTGGTTCGAGGCCGACTGGAAGATCGGCGTGAGATAGAGCGCGGTGATGCCGAGATCGACGAGGTCGTCGAGGTGCTCGGCGATCCCGAGGAGGTCGCCGCCCTTGAACCCGAACGGGGTGGGCGGCGCGGACCATGGCTCGAGCGGCCCGGGCCTCGGGACGCGGGTGCTCGCGGCGAAGCGGTCCGGGAAGATCTGGTAGAAGACCGCGTCCCGGACCCAGGCGGGGGTGTCGACGGTCATCCGGCCGTCGATGCTATCGCGTCGGACCGCCATCCGGCGCTGACGCCCCTACCCCTTGACCCCGCCGATCGTGAGGCCGGACACGATGTACTTCTGGAGGTACAGGTACACGACCGACACCGGCAGCGCCACGAGGATCGAGTACGCCGCGAACTGGGACCAGGGCGTGGTGCCCGAATACTGGCCCACCATCCCGTTGAGCGTCATCGCCAGGGTCCAGCTCTGCACATTCCCGGTCAGGAACATCCACGAGAAGTAGAACTCGGTCCAGCCGGCGATGAACCCGAAGAAGGCCGTCACCGCGATGACCGGGGTGGAGAGCGGCAGGATCACGTACAGGAACACCTGCAGGCGGCCCGCGCCGTCCACCTGCGCGGCCTCCTCGAGATCGCGCGGGATCGTGTCCAGGTAGCCCTTCATGTTCCAGATCGCGAACGGCAGCTGGCCCGACGTGACCGCGAGCGCCACGCCGAGCAGTGAGGCACGCAGGTTGAACTTGTCGAGGTGGAGACCGAGCAGGTCGAACGGCCCGATCTGGATCTTGTTGAGCAGCACGAACAGCGGGGCGATGGTCGCGACCGCCGGCAGCATCAGCACGGCCAGCACCGCGATCATCAGCACCTCGCGGCCGCGGAACTGAAGGCGGGAGAACGCATAGGCGGCGAGGATCCCGACGCTGACGCTGGCCGCCGAGACCAGTACCGAGATGATCAGGCTGTTCAGCGCGAGCTGCGGGAACGACACCGGGTTGAGCGTCGGCTGCGCGATGACCTTCGCGAACGCCGCGAGCGTCGCGCCCGGCGGGATCAGGTCGAGGCCGGTGGGCCGCGCGATGTTCCGCGGATCGATCGCCATGCTCACGATCCACAGGATCGGGAAGAGCATGGTCGCCGCGATGAAGAGGCAGACCAGCTGGAGCACGACCTGACGGCGCAGCGACAGCTGGCCGCGGGTGCGGCGACGCGGAATCGCCGCGACGCGCGGGACGGTGGTGGTGGCGGCCACGGCGTCGCTGCTCATGGGAGGCACCTCGGCGCGCGAGGGGACGATGGGACGGGACGGCCGCGGCGCGCCAGACGGGCGACGCGCGGCCCGACTGCGTGCTCAGGCATCGAACTGTGCCGTCGCTTTCGCCAGACGGTTCGTGACGAGCGTGATCGCCAGCAGGATGAAGAACTGGAAGACGGCGAACGCCGCCGCTACGCCGTACAGCTGCTGCTCGTTCACGAGCCGGTACGCGGTGGTCACGAGCAGCTCGGTCTGGCCGAACGGCCCGCCGCCGGACATGAAGTACGAGAGGTAGAAGAGGTTGAACGTGAACACGAACCCGTAGATCGCGTAGGGCAGCATCGCCGGGCGCAGGTAGGGCAGCGTGACGTTCCGGAACTTCTCCCAGCCGCCCGCGCCGTCCATCTCGGCCGCTTCGTACAGCTCGTTCGGGACGCTCTGGAGCGCTCCCGTGGCGACGACCATGTTCAGCGGCCAGCCGATCCAGACGTTGGCGGTCAGCAGCGCGAAGTACGCGACCGGCAGGATGAACGGGCCCGCGGCGAGGATCGGGTTCGGGTAGTTCAGCCAGTCGAGCTGGAACCCGCCCGGCGGCATCTTGATCAGCAGGCCCGCGATGCCGGAGATCAGGTAGTTGATCGCGCCGTGGGTGGGGTCGAACATGTTCCGCCAGACGGTCGCGACGATGATCTGCGGGATCACGACGGGCAGGATGAAGATCGCCCGGTACAGACGCGTGAACCGCAGTCCCCTCACGTTCATGACCATCGCGATCACCACGCCCAGCACGACGTGGATCACGACGTTCGACAGCGCCCACCACAGGTTGAAGACCAGGACGCGGACGAAATCGAAGTTCGGGATGACGATGTTGTTGTCGAGGATCCGCAGGTAGTTGTTGAAACCGACGTACGGCGGCGCCGGCGCGTTGGCGCGCAGGTTGCGCAGGCCGTAGTCGGTGAACGACATCCAGACCTGGAAGACGAGCGGGTAGAACGTGATGACGACCATCACGAGGAGCGCGGGCAGCAGGAACAGGTACGCCGTCCGCGCGTTCCGGGTGCGTCGCCAGAGCGAGCGCCGGTTGGTGCCGGCGGTCACGGCCAGAGCGGTCATGTCGGCCGCCTCCACGCGTCCATCGCCTTCGCTCCCTCGTCGATGATGGAGAGAGACGGCCCGAAGGCCGTCTCTCTCTCGTCACGCAGTCCCGGGGACTGCCGTCGTGCGGGCTAGAGCCCGTTCGCCTTGTTCATCGCGTCGCACGCGGTCTTGACCGCGGAGACGGGGTCGGTGCCCTTGTCGATGACCGCAACGAGCGCGTTGCCGAAGTTGCTCCAGTAGTTGTCCAGCTGCTTGAGCGTCGGGCGCGGGTCGCCCTTGGCCATCAGCGCGGCGAAGGACTTCGCGATCGGGTCGGACGGCTGGATCGTCGTGTTCGCCGGCAGGTGGCCGACGTTGGCGAAGATCTGCTCGTTCTGGGGCTGGAGCATCTGCAGCGCGAACTTGACCGCGAGGTCGCCGTTCGGCGACGCCGCGTTGATGTAGAAGCCGTCAGGAGCGGTGAGCGGGGCCCACGCGCCGCCGGGGCCCGACGGGCCGGCGACGACGGCGAGCTTGCCGGGGAGTGCCTTCGAGAGATCGCCTGACTGCCACGGGCCGTCGATGAAGCCCGCGATCTTGCCGGAGACCAGGTCAGCCTTGGCGTCGTTGTCGTTCTGGTAGAAATGCATCCCCGCGGCCTTCATGTCCTGGAGCCACTTGAGGGCATCCGCGACGCCGCCCTGATCGGCGATGCACTTGCCGCTGGCGTCCATGATCTTGCCGCCGAACGACGAGAAGAGGCCCCACAGGTAGTAGGAGCCGCCGCCGTTCGCGCCGTAGACCCAGCCGAGCTTGCTGGCGTTGGCCTTCCAGTCAGCGGTCGTGACGGGGGCCGTCGGCAGCATGGAGGTGTTGTAGAAGAGCTCCACGGCCTTCATCGACTCCGGGATCTCGTAGAGCTTCCCGTCGACGGTGGCCGCGCTGAGCGACACGCCGGAGTCGTTGTAGGGCGCGGCCTTGAGGACCGGCACCAGGTTGCTGACGTCCTTGAGCAGGCCGGCACGCGCCTCCTTCGGGAGGCTGTCGTTCGGGGCGATGTAGAGGTCGGGGCCCGCGCCGGCGCCGGCCTGGGTCTCGAAATTCGTGAACAGGTTGTTGAACGGGACGTCGGTCACGGTCACGGTCAGGCCGGGGTTCGCGGCCTTGACGTTCGCGACCATCTTGTCGAACGCGTCCTTCTCGGACGTGCCGCTCGCGCCGTAGGCCTCCCACACCGTGAGAGAGCCGGTGAGCGGGGCGCTCGACCCTGCGGCCGCCGACGTGGCGGCGGGCTGCGACGCCGGGGCGGTCGTCGCGCCTGCCGACGAGCAGGCGGAGACGACCATGACGAGCGTCGCGACGACGCTCGTCAGCTTGTAGCTGGACTTCATCGAGTCGGTATCCTCCTCGTTCCTGCGGCCCGCACCGCGCGAGCCGTTCCTGCCTCTTCGGACGGCCGGCCGTCACGTGCGGCCGTGTCCGCCGATCCCCCTGACATGCGGTGCCTCACTCGCCGAGGCCCACCTCCTCCCGGCCGGCGCCGGCCGGAGGCGCTCCAGTCGACCGTCGGACGACGAGTCGCGTCTTCAGCATGCGATGCTGGGCCGGGCTCCCGGCCCTGGCGCCCAGCCCGTCGAGCAGCAGCCGCGCCGCCTCCTCGCCTTTCCGCCGCACTGGCTGGTGGACCGTGGTGAGGGGCGGATCGGAGAAGCGGCCGATCGGCAGGTCGTCGAAACCGACCACGCTGAGGTCGCGCGGCACGCGGAGGCGGAGATGCCGGCTCGCCTGCAGCGCGCCGATCGCGAGCGCGTCGCTCATCGCGAGCACGGCGGTCGGCCGGAACCCGTCCTCCCAGGCGCGGAGGAACGCCGCCTCGCCGCCCTCGAAGGTCGCGGGCGCGACGACGATCGACCCCGGGCCGACCTCGAGCCCGGCGGGCTCGAGCGCCGAGAGATATCCGCGCAACCGCCGCGCCGTCACGCTCTCGCCGATCTCCTGGCCCCCGTTGGGTCCCTCGTCCGGCGACGGGTTGGCGACGGGTCCCTCGACCGCGATGATCAGGACGTCGCGGTGCCCGAGGCCGACGACGTGCTCGGCGGCGGCGCGCGCCCCCGCCTCGTCGTCCACCTGGACCGAGCTGTGCTCGACCCACCCGGGCGCGTCGACCAGCACCATCGGGACGCTCGCCCGCCGGATCGCCTCGATCTCGGGGTGGTTCTCGTCGAGCCCGAGCGCGACGACACCGTCGACGGTGGCACGGTCGAGCGCGCGGGTGAGCGACCCGCGGAGCGGGGAGATCAGGAGGAGGCCGAAGCCGTGCTCCTCGGTCACCGACGAGACGCCCTCCGCGAAGTACGCGAAGAAGGGGTTCGCGAAGACCTGGCTGAGCGGCTGGGGCGTGAGGACGCCGATGGTCATGGTCCGCTGCGCGGAGAGCATCCGGGCGACGGGATGCGGCCGGTAGCCGAGCTCGGACGCGACGACCCGGATCCGATCGGCGGTCTCGGGCTTCAGCCGCTCCGGGTTGTTGAACGCGAAGGAAACGGCCGCCTTGCTGACGCCGGCCGCCTCCGCGACATCCGCGATGCGGGGGCGACGGACACGCGTCTGCTGCACAGTCCCCTCGGCTTGGAGCCGCTCGTCCCTGCGGCTGCTGGACCCGGTTGCGCGCTGTTGGACGCGTTTACTGAACCGGTTTAGGACCCGAGTCTAGCGGCGCCGGCGAAGGTGTCAATACCGATTCGTGAACCGATCTTCACCTCTCGCGGCGGTTGCGGTCCCCTTCCGGATCCCGTACCTGCCCGATGGAACTGCGCCGGGAGCGGCTGCTCCTGCCCGACCGATGCGCCCCGATGCCCCGGCGTTCGCGTTCCACCGCTGTGGTCCCGGGCGTCGCCGCCGGACGGCTGCCGCCTGCGCACCGGTTGCCGCCGGCGCACCGATTGCCGCCGGCGCACCGGCTGCCGCCGGCGCACCGATTGCCGCCTGCGCACCGGTCGCCGCTGCGCACCGGCGTTCCCGCGCCGCCGGCCGGCGACCCAGGCCTGCCGTGGCACAATCGCGGAGTCGTCGATCCTGCCGCCCGGCGAGGCGGCGTCCCAACCGAGGTGCGCTGCATGCGCTTCGTCCGTTTCCGCGAGTCCCACTCCTCCGAGGACGCCGAGGGCACCGGGCTCGCCCTGCCGTTCCGGCCACGACTCGGGATCCAGTTCGACGCGGGTCCCGACGGCCACGGCGGCACCATCCTGCCGCTCGACGCGTTGCCCGGCATCCCGGACGACTCCGACCGGGCGCGCGCCCTGGACGACGCGGACCTCGCCGCGTACCTGGCCGCGGACGTCGAGCTGGTGGCCGCGAGGGCCGGGCTCGAGCGGCTTCCCGATCGGTCGGGCCTCGTGATCGATGCCTCGAGCGTCCGCTTCCTCGCGCCGGTCCACCGCCCGCAGAAGATCGTGTGCATCGGGTACAACTACCGGTCGCACGTGAACGAGCAGCAGCGCGCGACCCCGGATCGGCCGGCGCTGTTCGCGAAGTGGGCGAACGCGATCGTCGGGGACGGCGACGCCGTCATCACGCCGAACGCGACCCACGCCCTCGACCTCGAGGGCGAGCTGGGGGTGGTGATCGGGACGCGGTGCCGTCGCGTGCCGGCCGGCCTCGCGCTCGCCCACGTCGCCGGCTGGACCGCGCTGAACGACGTCACGGCGCGCGACCTCCAGGGCCAGAAGGTGGCGCTCGGGCCGGACGAGCACGGCGACGGGCAGTGGGCGCGCGCGAAGTCGTCCGACACGTTCCTGCCGATGGGCCCCGGCGTCGTCACGATCGACGAGGTCCCGGACGTGTCGACACTCACGATCCGCTCCTGGCGGACCGACGTGCAGGGGAACCGCGTGCAGATGCAGGAAGGGTCGCCGCGGGACCTCATCTTCGGCGTCGCGGAGCTCATCGAGTTCATCAGCGCGAACATCACGCTCGAGCCCGGGGACATCATCGCGACCGGCACCCCGTCTGGCGTGGGCGTGTTCCGCGATCCGCCCGTGTTCCTGCAGCCCGGGGACGTCGTGAGCGTCGAGGTGTCCGGGATCGGAAGGGTGGACAATCCCATCGTCGCGTACGACGAGACGGTCCCCGAGGGGTCGCCGGCGACCGACCTCGTGGTGCGGGTCTGACAGTGTGCTGATGATCGCGCCCCGGTGACGGGAGCGCGGATGACAGCTGGCATCGACGCGCGTCCCGGAAAGGAGCCGCTGATCGGATGGTCGAGCCGGTGACGAGGGAGCGAGACGAGGTCGGGCCGGAGCAGACGCGGGAGATCCCGACGCGGATGCGCGCCCTGGTCAAGCCCGTCCCGGGCCCGGGAGCCGTCCTCACGGACGTCCCCGTTCCCGACCCCGGTCCCGGTGAGGTGCTGATCCGGCTCGAGGCCGTCAGCGTCTGCGGCACCGACATCCACATCGAGCAGTGGGACGCGTGGGCCGCGGCGAACGTCGTGACGCCGCGGATCTTCGGCCACGAGATGGCGGGCCGGGTCGTCCGGCTGGGCGAGGACGTCACGCGGGTCGCGCTCGGACAGCGCGTCGCGGCGGAGACGCACCTCGTGGATTGGACGTGCTACCAGTGCCGCACCGGCCGGCAGCATGTCTGCCAGCACTACCGCATCCTCGGGGTGCACGCCGACGGTGCCTTCGCGCAGTACATCGTGCTGCCCGAGTCGAACGTCTGGATCAGCGACACGCTCCCCGCCGAGGTCGCCGCGCTGCAGGAACCGATGGGCAACGCCGTCTTCTCGGTCTTCGTCGAGGAGGTGGCCGGGCAGAGCGTGGCGGTGCTCGGGTGCGGCCCGATCGGCCTCATGTCGATCGCGATCGCGAAGCGGGCCGGGGCACGGCGCGTGATCGCCACGGACATCCGCTCGGAGCGGCTCGAACTCGCGGAGCGGATGGGCGCCGACGTCGTGCTCGACGCCGGGGCGGTCGATGTCGTCGAGCGGATCCGCGCGGAGACCGACGGCGACGGCGCAGACGTCGTGCTCGAGATGTCGGGCTCGGAGTCGGCGCTGCACCAGGGCTTCGCTGCCGTGACGAACGGAGGGAGGGTCTCGCTGCTCGGGACGCACGCGCACCCGGTCACGCTCGACGTTTCGTCCGAGATCATCTTCAAGGCGCTGCGCGTCTACGGGATCACGGGCCGGCGCCTGTTCGAGACCTGGTACCAGACCCGCGCGCTGCTGGAGGAGGGCCTCGACCTCTCCCCGATCATCACGCACCGCTTCCCGCTGTCCGAGTACCGGCAGGCGTTCGACCTGGTCGCCGCAGGGCACGCAGGCAAGGTGGTGCTGCTGCCGCAGGAGGACTGACATGGCCGACTTGACGGCTGGCCGGAACACGGACGACGCGGGCGCGACGGGCGCTTCGTCGGTCGCCGGCGCGGACACGCGGAGCCCGTCGTCGATCGCCAGCGCGGGCGCGGCGGGACCGTCGTCGATCGCCAGCGCGGACACGCGGAGCCCGTCGTCGATCGCCAGCGCGGGCGCGGCGGGACCGTCGTCGATCGCCAGCGCCCCGGAATCGCGCCCGGACCCCCTCGCCTACCTGGCCGACGAGATCGCGGACCTCCAGGCGAAGCACTTGTATCGCCCGCTGCGCGTGATGACGGGGGCGCAGGCGGCAAGCACCGTGATGGACGGCCGGCCCGTCATCAGCCTCTCGTCGAACAACTACCTCGGCCTCGCCACGCATCCACACCTGGTCCGTGCCGCACTCGACGCCGTGCGCGACCTCGGCGTGGGCAGCGGCGCCGTCCGCACGATCGCCGGCACCATGGAGCTCCACGAGGAGTTGGAGCGGCGCCTCGCGGCGTTCAAGCACACGGAAGCCGTGCTGACGTTCCAGTCGGGATTCACCGCGAACAGCGGGGTCATCCCGACGCTGACCGGCGAGCGCGACCTGATCGTCAGCGACGAGCTGAACCACGCCTCGATCATCGACGGCGTGCGGCTGTCGAAGGCGGCACGCGCGGTGTTCCCGCACCGGGACGTCGACGGGCTTGAGACCGTGCTGCGCGAGGCGCGCGCGAAGGGCGGCCCGAACGGCACGTACGAGCACATCCTCGTCATCACGGACGGCGTGTTCTCGATGGACGGCGACGTCGCCCCGCTGCGGGGGATCTGCGACGTCGCCGAGCGCTACGGCGCGGCGGTCATGGTCGACGACGCCCACGCGTCGGGCGTGCTCGGGCGGAACGGCCGCGGCACGGTCGATCACTTCGGGCTCCACGGCCGGGTTGACGTCCAGGTCGGCACGCTGTCGAAGGCGGTCGGCGTCCTCGGCGGCTACGTGGCCGGCCGGCAACACCTGCGCGACTATCTGATCCAGCGCTCGCGGCCGTTCCTGTTCTCGACGTCGCACCCGCCGGCCGTCGTCGCGGCCTGCCTCGCCGCGATCGACGTGCTCGAACAGGAGCCCGACCGGATCGATCGGCTCTGGGACAACACGCGCTTCTTCAAGGCCGGGCTGCAGGAGCTGGGTTTCGACACGGGCGTCAGCGAGACACCCATCACGCCGGTCATCGTGCGCGACTCGGAGAAGGCCGGACGGATGAGCGACCGGCTCATGGACCTTGGCGTGTTCGCGCAGGCCGTCGTGTATCCGACGGTCGCGATCGACAAGGCGCGCATCCGCACGATCGTGACCAGCGAGCACACGCGCGACCAGCTGCAGCAGTGCCTCGACGCCTTCGCGACGGTGGGCCGCGAACTCGACGTGATCTGACGCGACCGGGCCGGGCGCCCGAACGGGCCCGATCGCCGCGGCCGCCCTGCACGCGCATGCCGGCCAGACTCGAGCCGCGCTCCCGGCGTGCCGCGGGGTTGGCGCCGCGCTCCCGGCGTGTCGCGGGGTTGGACCGCGTTCCCGGCGTGTCGCGATCCCGTTCGAGCCGCACTCCCGGCGTGCCGCGGGGTTGGGCCGCACTCCCGGCGTGCCGCGGGGTTGGCACGCCCTGGTCGCCGGGTGGACCGCGTTCACCCGCTCTTCCGGTGAGGGGCTTGACCGATGCTCGCCAAGGGAACGCCGGACGGGCGGCCACGACTGGCGGCGGCCACCCGCGCCTGCACTCGGACACGATTCAGCGATCGGCGTTGCCGCTTGCGGGTCGGCTGCGCTCGGCTGGGGCACCGGCGAGGCGGCCGACTCGCGCGGGTGTCGTCGGCACTCGTCTGATGGGGCCGAGCGACCGTCTCGCGTTCCCCGGGCGAGCAACGGTCACGAACGAGAGGGCGGCG
>JAJYGH010000022.1:19503-23090 GCA_021785175.1 Chloroflexota bacterium
AGCGCCGCATGCCGCTGATCGAGCAGACGGGCGAGATCGGCGCCGCGCCATCGGACATCGACCGACACACGGGCGTCGAGCGCGAGCGCCACCCGACGGATGAGATCCACGGGCATCTCGGACAGGTGACCGCGCTCCACTCGCGAGACCGTCGCCCGCGAGCAGTCCGCTCGTTGCGCCACGTCCTGCTGTCGCCACCCTCGCCGCAACCTGAGCATCCGGAGCGCGGCGCCCGCTCGCTGGTCGTCCACGGCGCGATCCTGCAACTGCCGTCTTCACAGGCACTTCACTGTGGATTTGCCCGGGCTTCCGGTGGATCCTCGCGCGGGCGCCGTCGCACCGGCGAGCGATGGCGCCCCTGCGGCATGCGGCGCTTCTGCGGCATGAGCCGCGTCCGCAACCATGCGGCGCTCTGCGGCACGAGCCGCGATCCGGGGCACTCACCGCCCCTGCGGCATGCGGCGCCCCTGCGGCATGCGGCGCCCCTGCGGCACCCGGCTGGGCCGCACCACGCTTCGGGGTTCGAGCGGCCGCGCCGGCTACCCGCCCTTTCGCGCGCGGACAAACACGCTCGGGCCGGGCGTCACCGCCCCGAGTGGTCCCTGCAGCGGCCGCTCGAGCGCCGCCAGCCAGCGAGCCGGCACCCGGCCGCGCAGCATCGGCAGCCGGAACAGCGAGACGGTGCGCGTCGCCTCGACCCGCAACCCGACCCGGCGGAGCATCCGTCGCACATCGAGCGGATGCCGGTCGAAGTGCAGCGGCAGGTACTCGTGCGGCTCGGTCGTGAACGGCGACCAGGCCTGGCGGCGCAGCGCCCGCTTGAGGATCGCCTTGAGGTTCCGCTTGTTCGCGAACTCGAGCACGAGGACACCGCCGGGGCGCAGGACCCGCGCGAACTCCGCGAACACCGCCTCGGGGTGCTCGAGGTGGTGCACCACGCGCACGCAGACGACGGCGTCGAACGTGCCGTCGGCGAACGGCAGCGCGTACGCATCGCCGTGCTCGACCCGGACCTGCGGATCGTTCCGGAATTCCTCTCGAGCGGCATCCACGTGGACCGCTGACGCGTCGAACAGCACGATCTCGCGGAACCCGCGGTACTCGTCCGCCAGGCGTCCGTACCCCGCTCCGACCTCGATGAGCCGCTCCCCGACGAGCGGCAGCAGGGCCCGGATCGCCGCGCGGTCGCAGCGGTCCTCGTACTCGCGCGCCGCCCAGAAGACGTCGCGGTACCGCAGGTCGTCGTAACGCGGGATCTCGTGCGCGGGCGCGCGGTTGGCGGGGCCGTCCACGGTCGCGCCCACGCTCTCGTCGGTCGTCATGTCGGCCGGATTGTAGCGTCGCGCGGCGGCGATCCCGCCCGCACACGACGCGCATGCGCATCCCGTACGCTCCCGGTACGCTCCGCGCGATGCCACTCGCCCTCCCTCTCGACGCGCACCTCCACACCGACCTCTCGCCCGACGCCGCGGTCCCGATCGACGCGTACGCGGCGCTCGCCCGCGACCGGGGGATCGCCGAGATCGCGATCACCGACCACATCGACTTCGTGACCGGCGAGCCGGCCTGCGGATATGCCGACTACGACCGGCGGCTGCGGATGGTGCGTGACGCGGCCGAACGGTGGGCGGGCGAGCCGGCCATCCGGCTCGGACTCGAGGTGACCTACGAGCAGGCGGTCGAGGGTGAGATCGCCGAGTACCTGCGCGACCACGCGTACGACTACGTCATCGGGTCGGTGCACATGAGCCGGCGCGGACCGTTCCGCGACGAGGAGGCCGCGGCCGCCTGGTGTGCAGGCAGGACGCCACGCGAGGCCACGGGGTTCTACTTCGACGAGGTCGAGCAGGCGATCCGGAGCGGCCTCTTCGACACGATCGGCCACCTCGACTTCGTGAAGCGCTACGTCCAGCCGTACCTCGGGCCGTTCGCGTACGAGCCGCACGCCGACATCTACGACCGGCTGCTGCGCGCGCTCGTCGAGACCGGCACCGCGCTCGAGGTCAACGCATCGGGACTGCGGCAGGCGCCGGGCGAGCCGTACCCCGCACCCGTCGTCGTCGACCGCTTCCGCGAGCTCGGCGGCCGGCACGTCGTCGCCGGCAGCGATGCCCACCGGATCGAGCAGTTCGCGTTCGGCCTGCCGGACGTGTACCGTGCGATCGGCGAGGCGGGATTCCGCGAGGTGACGTTCCGGCGAGGGGGCCGGGGCGGGGCGGGTCGATCGGCCGACCGGGTCGCGATCGAGCTGTCGCGCGAGCTGGTCGCCGACCTCGTGGGAGAGGAAGCGTGAGCCTGGGGGACGTCGTGAGCGTGGGAGGCGGATTCCCGTGCCCCCGAACGCGCCAAGGATGCGGCTGACGGTGGCGGGTTCGGCGGCCGCCTGGAGCCGGGAACCCGCACGGGCCTCGTCGTCGTACCTGCTCGAGCTCGGGGGGCACGCGATCGTGCTCGACATGGGCCAGGGCAGCTTCTCGGCGCTGTCGGCGTTCCGCGATCCCGCGCGCATCGACGCCGTGCTCATCACGCACCTGCATCCCGACCACTGCATCGACCTGGTGCCGCTCCGACACTACCTGCGGTTCGGGTGCACGCCCGCTCGCTCGATCATGCTGCACGCGCCCGCGGAGCTGCCCGCGCGCATCGACGCGCTCACGGGGCAGCCCGACTTCCTGGGCGACGCGGTCGGCGAGCCACTCGAGGCCGGCGATTTCGACGTCGCGGGATTCCACGTCGCGGTCGCGCCCGTGCTGCACGTCGGACCGAGCTTCGCGTTCCGCGTGACGCCGACGACCGATGTGGACGGGCCGGGGCTGGTCTACTCGGGCGACGTCGGACGCGCGGAGGATGTGCTGCCGCTGATCCGACCCGGCGACACGCTGCTGATCGAAGCGTCGTTCGCGGACGGACCGATCGAGGAAGGCCCGAACCATCTGAACGCCCAGGAGGCGGCGCGCGCGGCGGCCGAGGGACGTGCGGCCCGCCTGATCCTGACGCACATCCTTGACGGCCACGACCGGGGGGCTGCGCTCGAGGCGGCCCGGCGGGTGTTCCCGGGCGAGGCGCTGCTCGCGGAACCGGGACTGCGCGTCGAGTTCTGACCGCTCGCCTCCGGCGGCCGGCGGCGCCAGCGCCTCGACGCTGTCACGTCCGTCGCGCTGCTTGCGGGACCCGTTCCTGCTCTCGCGGCGCCGTCACCGCGACTCGTCGCAGGCCCTGCTGACCGGAGGACAGTCGAGCGCACGCCGGACCGAGCGCACGCCGGACAAAGAGAAGACGGGCGCGGGTCAGGGTCCCGCGCCCGTCTCTCTCGGTGACCGGAGGAGTTCAGTGCCCCTCCGCGGTGAGTGCGTCTCTACTCGCGGACCCGTGCCGCCAGCCGTCCGAATGCCGTCGCGGTCAGGGCCGCTGCGGCAAGGATGAGCAGGACCAGCGACGTCGCCGTCCCGGTGCCCGATCCGGTGCCGCCGCCCGTGTTCGTGGGCGGAAGCGTCGCGGTCGCGCCGGACACCGACCCGCTCGTCTTGGAACCGGTGATGCCGGCGACCTCACCGGTGACCGTGACGGTCACGGGCTGGGTCACGGTC
>JAJYGH010000022.1:23873-29281 GCA_021785175.1 Chloroflexota bacterium
GTGGTCCGACCCTTGGTCCCCCCCTGGGGGAGTGTCGTGTCCATGAGTGCATCCTTCCGAGCTGATGTACCGCCGATACCGGGCGGACGCGAGGCCCTGAACTCGCGCACCAGTAGTCTGCAATGAGTCCTGCTACGCGTCTAGTACGGAAGTGCAACGTACTGGGCCGTTTGGGGGTGGAATCTGCCCCTCGCGAGCCCTGGCGACGAGATTCCGGTGACCGTCCGCAACAAACCGGGCCACGACCGTACTCGACCGAACGTACGGGGCCCATGACCGGACGGATGGCGCAGGAGCGAGAGAGTCGACCCCGCCGCCTCCCGGACGGTCAGCTCGGCGCGACCACCCCCGAGCGGTCGACGCCGCGCCAGATGTAGACGCCGTCGGTGTACGTGGCCGGCCGCCCGAAGAGGTCCTCGAAGAAGATCAGCATCTGCTGCTGGTACCGCATCGGCCCCACGATGACGTCCGCGACGCGCTCCGCGCGCAGGTCGGCGGCGATCTGGTCGCGGAGGGTGCCACGCACGACCAGCCGGCCTCCCTTGTCCTGGATCGTCTCCATCGTGGCGGACAGCGCGTTCGGCACGGGCCCATAGTTCGGAATCCCGCCGGCGAGCGGCACGAAGGCGTACGCCTCCGGCATGCGCACCTCGTCGCCGGCCACGGCCGCCCACAGCATCGGATCGGCCCCGGCACCGTCGCGGAAGAACGGGGCGATGAGCACGGTCGATCCCGAGGGGATGCCTTCCTGCGCCCAGCGCACGAAGAACGTCGGGATCGACGTGGCGGACCATGCCGCGAGCGGCGCCGGCACGATGCAGGCGAGGCCGAACGCCAGCGCGGCCAGGACGCTCACGCCGCGGATCGGCGGTGCGGCAAGCGCGCGGTCGACGACGATCGCGACGGCGAAGCCGACCGCGAGCCACGCGAACAGCACCAGACGGGCCGGCACGACGTGCTGGAGCAGCGGGAGCTGGCCGAGCACGATCCACGGCATCGGAATGCCCGTCGAAACCGACCCGATCACGAGGTGCGGCCCGAGCGAGAGGGCGAGCATGATGCCGCCTGCCAGCGACGCGACCCTCACGCGAAGATCGTCCCAGAGGCGCCCGACCGTCACGGCCAGCAGCAGGAGCAGCGGAAGGCCCAGGTAGGCGTCGGCCTCGTGCGCCAGGCCGCTGAACTGGTTCGACAGGCGGGTCGCGGCATCCGGCGCGAGCAGCTGGTAGCGCGTGGGCACGATCAGGTTGAGCAGGTCGGTCGAGAAGACGTTCTGGTCCTGGACGGCGCCCGAGATTCGCTGGGCGCCGAAGAACTGCACCGCCAGCGGCCACGCGGCCAGCAGCAGGAACACGGGCAGCGCCGTCGCGGCCGCGATGAGGAGCCGCCGGACACCCGATCGCAGTCGCGGGCCCGCGTGCGCGGCGAGGATGCCGAGCAGGACAGCCGATGCGATCGCGCTCGTCGCGAGGATCTCCTCGGAGGTCAGCAGCTGGCAGGCGGCGAGCAGGCCGAGCGCCACCCCGAGCTTCGCGGGCGATCGAGCCTGCCGGACGACGATCTCGTCGAGCAGGATCAGGAACAGCGGCACGCTCCAGGCGGCGGTCAGGTTGAGATGCAGCGAGGCGTGCGACACGAGGTAGGGCGACAGCTCGAAGACCGCCCCGCCCACCACCGCGCCGGGGACCGAGGCGTATCGCCTGATTGCCACGAAGGCGAGCCAGCCGCTCAACGCGAGCGCCACGACGATCGCGACGTTGTAGGCGACGACGGGTCCGACGGCCAGCGTGACCGGCGCGAATGCGAGCGACAGGAACGCGATCGACGTGTTCCACATGAGGTTCACGCCGTCGGGCCAGTTCAGCTGGGTCGTGAAGAACGGGTTGGCACCGTGCTGGAGCGCGTACGGGATCCAGCGGAGGAACCACATCTGCTGCTCCTGGTCGCAGCAGCTGCCGACCCAGGATGACCCCGGCGCGCTCCAGACCTGCCACGTCAGCACGACGGCGACGAGCGTGAAGAACGCCAGTGCCGCCACGGACGGGCGGGCGGCAGAGACACGTTCCGGGACCCTGCCGATGGCGTGGCGGGCGCGCAGGCGCGTCGGAGACGACGCCCCAGGACCGGGTTCAGGTGCAGCGCCCGACTGGATCATCCCCTTACCTCGTGCCCCCGGCGCAGTATGGATGCCCGCCACACACGTTCGCGCGGCGTTCGGACGACCCGGCGCCGGCCGGACGCGGCGCACGGGAGCGGATCGGGGTGCCGAAGCGCGATCCGGGCGCGCAGTGCCCTCGCAAAGTTGCGATCATCCCCAGGTCGGGGCACCGGCGCCGTCCGGCGACCGTCGTGGGCCGATTGACAACGGTGAAGGCCGGAGGGCGCGGTGACGACCGAGGAGATGGGCGGGGGTCTCGCGATCGAGACGGCCGAGGCGGAGGCGTCCGCGGCCGAAGATGCCTCCTCGCGGCGGCCGGGAACCCTGCGCACCGCGATCGTGTCGTTCGTCCAGGACCCCGGGCAGATGCTGGCCGTGGTGCTCCTGCTCGCACTCATCGCGCGCGCCATCTGGCTGTGGCTGCCCGCGCACTCGCTGATCTTCGACGAGGCGTACTACGTCAACGCGGCGCGCGTGATCATCGGCATCCACCCTCCGGCCGGCGCAGCCTACGCCCAGGCGCCCCTCGGACTCGACCCCAACACCGAACACCCGCTGCTCGGGAAGCTCGCGATCGCGGCGTCCATGCTGGTCTTCGGCGACAACGGGATCGGGTGGCGGCTGCCGAGCCTGATCGCCGGCATGGTGTCACTGGTCGCGCTGTACGGGATCGTGCGGGCGGCCGGGGAGCGGCAGTGGCTCGGCGTGCTCGCGACGTTCCTGTTCGCCTTCGACAACCTGTCGCTGGTCCACGGCCGGATCGCCACGCTCGACATCCTGTTCCTCGCGCCCGCGCTCGTGGGGGCGTGGCTCGGGCTGAAGGGCCACTGGGCGTGGGCAGGGGTGGCGTTCGGCATCGGGACGCTCGCGAAGCTGACGGCGGCGTTCAGCCTCGGGGGCATGGTGCTGTTCATCGGGCTCGGGGCGGTGGCCGGCTGGTGGAACGAACGCCGCATCCGTCTCCGCGACCTGGCGCCGCTGGTTCCGTTGCTCGGCGGCTTCGTGCTCGCGTTCGTCGGGGGCCTCTGGCCGCTGGACATGCGATTCAGCCCGTACCACAACCCCGTCGACCACGTCCTCCACATGCTCCAGTACGGTGCCAAGCTGCAGACGGCGGGGGCACCCTCGGGGATCGAGAGCTACCCCTGGCAATGGCTCCTGAACCAGGTGCCGATCACGTACCTGCGCGTGGACGTGAACTCGATGGTCAATGGGCAGGTCGTGGCGAGCCACCCGTCGATCAACTTCATCGGGGCCCTGAACCCCGTTCTGCTCGCGGGCTTCGTCCCGGCGGCCCTGTTCCTCGCGTGGCTCGCGTGGCGACGCGGCAGCCGTCTCGCCCTGTGGGCGTTCTGCTGGGGTGCCGCGAACTACCTCGTGTACTACCCGCTCGCGCTCGTCAGCCACCGGATCACGTACCTGTACTACATGCTGCCGGTGGTCCCGGCGCTCGCCGTGGGGGTGGCGCTGCTGCTCCAGCGGTCCCGCCTGCCGCGCGCGGTGACGTGGGTCTATCTCGCCGCGTTCGTGGTCGCGTTCGTCGCGTACTTCCCGTTCCGGCAGTTGCCGTAGCACGTGCAGCCGGCCGACGCCGCCTCCTGCCTTCGCCCGGACGGCCTGCCGCCTCTCCACGCCCGCACGCCCGCACGCCCGCACGCCCGCACGTCCGTACGCCCGCACGCCCCACGCCCGCACGCCCGCACGCCCGCACGCCCGCACGCCCGCACGCCCCACGGTGAACGCCCCTGCCAGGTGAACGCCCCTGCCACGCAGGTTCGTCGCCAACGGCCGCCCGCCGCTCGTCGCGAGGCGGCATGATTCCGGGGTGCTCCTCCGCTATCTGCGCTCGCTGACCGGGTTCGAGCGCGACGCCCGGCTGTTCCTGCTCGTCACGCTCGCCTCGAGCGCGGCCGTGAGCCTGTGGTGGATCGACTTCAACCTGTATCTGGGCAGCCTCGGCATCGACCCTGCGCTCATCGGGATCATCGCGATGGCCGGGTCGGCCGCGTCGCTCCTGGTCGCGTTCCCCGCGAGCATGCTGTCGGACCGGGTCGGGCGGCGCGCGATCCTTCTCGGCGGAGCGGCGCTCATGACGCTCGCGTTCGTCGGCCTCCTCGCGCTGACCGCCGTGCCTGCGCTGATGCTGATGTCCGCCGCGTTCTCGGCCGGCAACGGGTCGATGCAGGTGGTCTCGCAGCCGTTCCTCGCCGAGCACTCGAGGCCGGAGGACCGGAGCGAGCTGTTCGCCGTGCAGTTCGCGATCGGCAGCGGAACCAACGCCGTCGCCGCGCTGGCGGGCGGGTTCCTCGCGCAGCAGGTCGCCTCCGTGGCAGGGTTCGACCCGCAGGGGCCGGAGGCCTATCGCGTGCTGATCGCGCTGATGGGCTGCCTCGGCGTGCTGACGGTGCTGCTGGTGACGCGCCTGCGGGACGACCGATCGGCCGGCCCCGCGATCCACGCCCGACTCGTCCCGGCCGTCCGGACGGCGCGATCGGTCCCGGCGGTCCAGGCGACCCGATCGACCTTCCCAACCGACCAACCGACCCGGCGGGCCAGCCTCGCGACCGCCGTCCGCCGAGGTTTCCACGTGTCCGACCCGGTCGACTTCGCCCGGCTGCTGCTCCCCGGCTTCCTCATCGCGCTCGGCGCCGGGCAGGTCATCCCGTTCCTCAACGTGTTCGTCGAGGGCAAGTTCCACCTCGAGCTCGCGTCGCTCAACGCGCTGTTCGCGCTCACGAGCCTCGGCACGCTCGTCGCAACGCTGATCCAGCCGGCGCTCGCACGGCGGTGGGGCAAGATCGCGTCGGTCGTGATCGTGCAGGGGATGAGCATCCCGTTCATCGTCGTGCTCGGCTTCTCGCCGATCTTCTGGACGGTCGCGGTCGCGATGGCGATCCGCAACTCGCTGATGAACGCGGGCAATCCGATCTTCGGCGCGTTCGCGATGGAGCGGGTGCGGCCCGAGGAGCGCGCGGTGTTCTCGGCGGCGAGCTCGCTGCTGTGGAGCCTGGGCTGGGTGATCGCCGCTCCGTGGTACAGCCTGCTCCAGGCCACGCTCGGGTTCACCGGCGGCTACACCGTGAACTTCCTCACGATCATCGCGCTGTACACCGTCGGGACGATGCTGTACTGGGTGTGGTTCGGGGCGGCCGAGCGGACTCGTGTGCGGGGGCACGCTGGAATCCGGACCCCGAAGGGGACTGTGCGCGGCGAGGCGGAACGAGTCGACATCGACCTCCGGTAGGGCGGC
>JAJYGH010000059.1 GCA_021785175.1 Chloroflexota bacterium
GGGCAGGTCACCTACGCGTTACTCAGCCGTCCGCCACTAGCCTCCGAGCAAGCCCGGAGACTCGTACGACTTACATGTCTCATGCACGCCGCCAGCGTTTATCCTGAGCCAGGATCAAACTCTCCGATAGGAAACCGACCTTGCGGCCGGCTTTGATCTCGGGGGTTCGTCTACCCGCTCACGCTTACCGGATTTCCTGCCACTCTTCACTTGTTAAGGTGCAGCGTCCGTGCCGCGGAGGCTCCGGGGCGCAACCCCCATATATTGAGGGTCCCGAGCCTGGATGTCAACCGCGCTGCAGTCTCGACCGGAGGTCCGGTGTCGGGACTTCAGAAGTGCCCCCCTGGCCGGCGGATCGATGCCGGTCCCCGTGGGGCCGAACGGCTTGCGGATTGTGCCACGTCGGGTCCGGGCCGTCGGGCCCGCCCCTCCCGGTCCTCGAACCGGAGCGCCTGCCGCGATCGGCTGGGCGCGAGGAGGGACATTACCGGTTCGGGCTGCGGCTGTCAAATCGATGACGGCGGCTGCGTGGCCCTCCCGGACGCGCTGCCCCGGGCAGGATTGCCCGCGGCCGTGATCCGCCCGAGCGGCCCTGTTCCCCCCGGACTGCACGCGACGGGCGGCGGGGTCATCAGGGCGGGACGGAAGGATGGCCGGCGGAGGCACGCTCCGCGGACGTGGACCGGGGGCGGGCGCGCGGCGACGCGGGGCGGGAGCGCGGCGATTCCTAGAGCGGGCTTTCCTGGACGAGGAGGATGAACGCCGTCGCGCCCAGCCAGCAGAGCACCGCCAGCTCGACGGACGAGCGCGCGCCGGCGAAGGAGACGAGCGCCCAGTCGAGCGCGGCCCCGAGCAGCAGCGCCACGAGCGGCTTCACGAGCCGGATCGCGAACTCGTTGATGAGGTTGCTCATGCCCGCGGCGTCTCCTCGACCGCTCTGCGCCCCTGCAACGCGCGCACCAGCGTGACCTCGTCGGCGTACTCGAGGTCGCCGCCTACAGGGATCCCCCGGGCGATCCGGGTCACCGCTTCGACGTGACCGTCCAGCCGCTCGGCGATGTACAGCGCCGTCGCCTCACCCTCCAGGGTAGGGTTCGTGGCGAGGACGACCTCGACGAGCCGATGTCCGGACGCGTCCGCCTCCGCGACTCGCTCCAGCAGCTCCCTGATCCGCAGCCGCTCCGGTCCGATCCCGTCCATGGGCGAGATCGCGCCGTGGAGGACGTGGTACCTGCCGCGGAACGCCGCCGTCCGCTCGAGCGCGAGCACGTCGAGCGCATCCTCCACGACGCACAGCCGCGCCTCGTCGCGTCCGGAGTCGAGACAGATCGGGCACTGGGGCCCGGTGCTGATGTTGAAGCATGTCTCGCAGAAGCCGACCTGTTCCTTGACCGCGAGCAGCGCCGCCGCGAGCGAGCGCGCCTCCCCCTCCGGGCTGCGGAGCAGGTGGTACGTGAGCCGCTGGGCGGTCTTGGGCCCGATGCCGGGCAGCCGCGCGAAGGCCTCGATGAGGCGGGCGACGGGTTCGACGACGACGGTCACGGCATCACATGCCCGGCAGCCGCAGGCCGCCCGTCACGGCGGCCATCTTTTCCTCGGCCGTGCGGCGCGCGGCGGCCATCGCCTCGTTCAGCGCCGCGACGACGAGGTCCTGCAGCATCTCGACGTCGTCCGGGTCGACCACGGCGGGGTCGATCGTCACCGAGACGATGTCCTGCTTTCCGGTGACGACCGCCCTCACCGCCCCGCCGCCCGCACTGCCCTCGACCTGCAGCGTCTCCAGCTCCGCCTGCACACGCGCCATGCCCGCCTGCATCTGCTGGGCCATCTTCGCCAGGTTCCCGAAGCTCATCGATCCCTCCTTCGGATGGGCGCCCTTCAGTCCACGTCGCTCGCATCCGCGAGGTCGCCCGCGAACACTCGGCGCGCGGCCGCGAGGTTCTCACGTCCGATCGCCTCGTGCGGCAGCGGAGGCAGCGCCTCGAGGTTGGTCGCCACGCAGCGCACGCCGACCTCCATCCCCACGACGCCCGCGATCGCCGCCTCGAACTCAGCGTGGCGCTGCTCCGCCTTCTCGCGGAGGAATGCCTTGTCCTCCGGGAACCCGAGCACGACGGTTCGGCCGTCGGTCCGCACGGGCCGGCAGGCCTCCACGAGCGGCTTCAGCGAAGGCTTCGACAGCCCCGCGACGATCGCCGGCCAGCCGGACCGCACCTTCTCGATGAGATCGTCCGGGGCACGCCCGGAACGAGGGCCCTCCTCCACGTCGTCGCGGCGCGCAGTCCGAGCCGCTCTCGCCTCGGACTCCGGCGGCGCGGTCGGCGGACGCTGCCGGTGGGGCGCCGAAGCCGGCGGAGCCGGGACCTCCCCGGGCGTGCCGCGCGATCCCTGCTCCCCGGCCCGCGACGACGGTTCGGACCGCACGGGCCGGGGCTCGTCGGGCCGTGGCAAGGGGCGCGGCGCTGCATGGAAAGCGCCGGTCGGAGCGGATCGGTGGTCGTCGGCGGGCACGCGGGTCGCGATGTCGGTCGTGACGGGGGCCAGCAGCAGCAGTTCGATCTGCAGGCGGACGCCACCGCCGCCCGCGCGCGCAGGGTCGATCGACGCCAGCCCCCTGGCCGCGGTCACGATCTCGCGGAGCTGAAGCGCGGCGAAGGCCTCGGGCACCGGATCGCCCGCCAGCCGGCGGAGCAACACGTGGCGCAACCGCTCGACCGCCTGGTCGACCGCCAGCCTGAGGTCGCGTCCCTCCGACTCGAGCCGGTCGAGCACGCGGACGCCCGCGAGCGCGTCGCCGGAGAGCAGCGCGCCGAGCAGCGCGTCGACGTCCATGGAGGTCGCGAGGCCGAGCTGGGCCCGGACGTCGTCGGCCGTCAGGCGCTCGGGCGACGAGCTGAGGAGCTGGTCGAGCATCGACTCCGCGTCGCGCATCCCGCCTGCGGCGAGCTCCGCGACAAGCCGGATCGCGTCGGGCTCGACGATGCGTGAGTCCGCGGCCAGGATGCGCTCGAGCTTGCCCGTGATCTCCGGGACGGTCAGCGGCCGAAACGTGAACCGCTGCACGCGCGACACCACGGCGGGCCGGATCTGGCTCTGGTCCGTGGTGCAGAACACGAACAGCACGTGCGGCGGTGGCTCCTCGAGCGTCTTGAGGAGAACGTCCCAGCCCTCCTTGATCCGCTGGACCTCGTCGACGATGAACACCTTGCGACGGAGGTCGGCCGGGGCCGTGTGGACGCGCGGCAGCAGTTCCCGCATGTCGTTGACGGTGTTGTTCGACGCGGCGTCGAACTCGGCGACGTCGAGTGCCGCTCCCTCCCGGATCGCGACGCAGCTCTGGCACGCGTCGCAGGGCTCGCCGTCCGTGGGCGTCGCGCAGTTGACGGCCTTGGCCAGGATCCGCGCCATCGACGTCTTGCCGGTGCCCCGCGGACCGACGAAGAGGTACGCGTGACCGACCCGCCCGAGGCGGACGGCGTTCCGCAGCGTCTCGACCGCCGCCGTCTGGCCGACGATCTGCGAGAAGGTCTGCGCGCGCCACCGGCGGGAGATGGCCGTGTGCGGCACGGGAGTCTGGGTGCTGGGGAGCGTGTCGGCCGTCATCGGTTCCTGGCTGCGCGCCTTGCCTGGACCGGGGAGGCGGTCGGCGGGGGCGTCGTCGGACCATCATACGGGCCGGCGAGGTGCCGGGCGAGCGGCCCTCCGAGGCCGGGACGCCGGGCCGGAGTTCGGGACGCTGGGCCGGATCTGAGAGCCTGTGAATGAAAGGCCACGATCGGTTGGCCTGATCGCGCCATAGAACCTGTCACGGCGGCCCGTCACGATCGCGCCGATGAACGCGATGATCGAGCTGGCGGACCAGGAGTGGTGGCTCGTGCGTGACCTGTTCGATCCGCGGGGCCGGCGCGGCGTCCCCGCCCGCTATCCCCGCCGCCGGATGGTCGAGGCCATCCTGTTCCTCGCCCGCACCGGGTGCCGATGCTACCTCCCCGAGCGCTACCCGCCTTGGTCGGCGGTGTGGCAGCAGTGGCGACGCTGGCGTGCGAACGGGGTCTGGGAGCGCGCGATGGCCCGCCTCGCGCGGCTCATCCGGCGGCGCGCCAAGCGCAAGCACGTCGAGCCGACGATGGTGATGATCGATGCCCAGACCGTGCGCGGCGGGCGAGCAGGCCCCACGTTCCACAACGCCGGAGGTCGAGGTGGCCGCACCATCGGCGCGAAGCGCAGCATCCTCATCGAGTACCTCGGCCTGCCGCTCGCGCTGCGCGTGGATCCCGCGAGGCCGCACGACGTGAAGGTGGGGCGCGAGCTTCTGGCGTCCGGGCTCAAGGACCTTCCGCTCGTGCGCGACGTCATCGCCGACCGCGGCTACCGCGGCCTGGCGGCCCTCGCCGCACGCCGCCAGGTCACGCTCAACATCAAGGCCCCGCTGAAGGGCAGCACGGGCTTCGTGCCCCTCGCGCCGCTCTACAAGGTGGAGCATGCCTTCGCGCGCCTGGGACGCTGGCGGCGGCTGTCGCGCGGCTACGAGGGGACCGAGGCGAGCGCGAAGGCGTGGCTCGAGGTCGCCTGCGTCGCCTACCTGTTCGCGCGGTGGCGGATCGAGCCGGCGTGACCCTGGTCGGGGCTATCGAGTCACCCTGAGCCGCGAGGGGTCGCGGCGAGCGACGATCCGGCCGGTTCGATCATGGCGCCGCGTCGCACGACGCCCTGGAACACGGACCAGAACGAACATACTATTGACGATAGGGTACCCTACGCGCAATAGTATGTGCTATGGGCAGAACCAAGCGGTCGCTCTTCCCGAACACGCAGCGCCTGGCCACCGAGCTCGGTGCTCGCCTCCGCCTGGCCCGTCGCCGGCGAGGCCTGAGCATCTCCGAACTGGCAGCGCGCGTCGTAGTCTCGCCGCCCACGATCGCGCGCCTCGAGCGCGGCGATCTCTCCGTGAGCGGGGCGGTGCTCGTCCGCTACCTCGAGGTCCTCGGCCTCGAGACTGACATCAACCGGCTGGCCGAGCACGACGATGCCGGCGCCGCGATCGCCGACGAGCGGCTCGGGCGACCGCGCCGCGCGCGCTCAAGGGGCCTGGCCGATGAGCTCTAGTCGGGTCGACCTCGTCGTCATGCTCGATGCGCCCGAGCTCGGACCGGCTCGCCCGGTCGGGGTCATCACGCGCTGGCCCGGCCCGATCCTGTCCGTCGCGTTTGCCTACGCCCGCTCGTGGCTCGAGGACAGTAGTCGCAACTTCGCGATCGACCCCACACTGCCTCTCAGCGAGGCGCGGTACACCGTCCCCGGCCGCCGGATACCAGGGATCTTCGACGACACGGCCCCTGACAAGTGGGGCGAGGCGCTCATGATCCGGCGAGCGGGCGGCCGCGCACTCGATGCCTGGGACTTCATGGTAGGGGTCGCTGACGAAACGCGAATGGGAGCCCTGCGGTTGCGGAGCGGCGTCGATGGCCCATTCCTCGCGGACCGCGAGCCGGCCGTGCCTCCGGTCCACCGGCTCCCAGAGCTGCAGGAGCTGGCCCGTCGGTTTGAGGACAATCCCGATGGGGTCAGCACGAGCCAGATCGGCTTGCTCGTAGCCCCCGGCTCGTCGCTCGGCGGGGTGCGGCCCAAGGCGAACTTCCTCGCCCCCGACGGCAGCCTGTGGATCGCGAAGTTCCCGTCGAAGACCGACCGTCGCGACGTCTCTGCGTGGGAGCACGTGTATGCGCGCCTCGCTCACGGCGCAGGCATCGAGGTGCCCGAGACCGAGCTGCTGACCATCGGCGGGGGCGCGAGGACGTTCGCGACGCGACGCTTTGACCGTTCGTCGGACGGACGCCGCCTGTATGCGTCGGCACTGACCCTGACAGGGCGACCCGACGCGCACGACGCCGACTACATCGACATCGTCCAGGCGATCACCGACCACGTCGCGCCCAGGAACGTGCGCCACGATCTCGCCCAACTCTATCGACGAATGGCGTTCAACGTACTGGCCGGCAACCGTGACGACCATCTCCGCAACCACGGGTTTCTCCGCCACGCCGACGGCTGGCGTCTGGCTCCCGCATTCGACCTCAACCCCGCCCGCGAGATGCGCGAGCACGCCACCGCGGTGAACGGTGTCGTCACTGCCCCGAGCGCGAGCGACGTGCTCGACGTTCGGTCATTCTTCGGCCTGACCGATCGCGAAGCCCGGACCGCTATCGAGGAGGTTGCCACGGCCGTTGGAGAATGGCGCCGAGTCGCGACCGCGATCGACATCGACCGAGCGGAACAGAGCCAGGTGGCAGTGGCGCTTTCCGCGCTCGAGACGGTCGCGAAGATCTGACCGTCCACGATTGCCCCGGGCCTTGTTTTCATTCGCAGGCCCTGAGCCTCGCGCGCCCTCGCGCGAGCGGCTCTCGGCCGGAACGGCGGCACCTCGAACGCGTCACGGGCCGCGTCCGACACGCTCATGAGCCGGTCCGACAGGCCGGACCGAAAGGGTTGGGTTGAATTGCCGTGCACCCTCCGTCGATCGGGGACGTCCCGCGCTCCTGGCGACGGCCGGCTCGGACCAGGCCTGTCCGCGGCACCCGGAGA
>JAJYGH010000039.1 GCA_021785175.1 Chloroflexota bacterium
GCCGGGTGACCGGGGCGGGTGGGATGCGGTACCATGCGCCTGCGATCGGGCGGTTGGCTCAGTCGGTTAGAGCGCGTGCTTGACATGCACGAGGTCACAGGTTCGATTCCTGTACCGCCCACCACATCCGAACGCGTTGATCGGAGCCCACGAGCGGGCAGGGAGCCCAGAGAGCCCGGGCCGAGGCTGGAAGCCGGGGCGCACACCCACCCGACCGCACCACCCGAGAGCGACCGGCGAACCGGCCCGGGCGCCGCCCGTTAACGCGGCCACGAGAGCGCGAGGGCGCCGGAGGCGGCGGGCCCCGCGAAGGCGGGTGGAACCGCGGGAGGCATGACCTCTCGTCCTGTCCGGACGGGAGGTCTTTCGATTCTGGAGGCGGAGATGAGCGAACAGCATGCAGCGCCGGCCGCCGGGCAGGCAGATCCGGCGGCCCGGTCGGGCGCGGCGACTGCGCCGTCGGCGTCGGCCGCGGCGGCGCCCGCGATGGAGTCCGAGGAGGAGCTGTCGTTCATCGCGCCGCGGCGAGGATCCGCGGAGGAGATGCTCGACGCGCACGCGGGCGATCCGCTCGATCCCATGCGGCATTCCGCCGCCCACGTCATGGCGCAGGCGGTGCTGGAGCTGTTCCCGGACGCACGGCTCGGCATCGGCCCGGCGATCAGGGACGGCTTCTACTACGACTTCGAGCTGCCCCGGCCGCTGACGCCCGACGACCTGTCGGCGATCGAGGAGCGCATGCGGGCCTCGGTGGCGGCGAACCAGCCATTCGTGCGCGAAGAGCTCGAGCCCGACGCGGGGCGGCAGTTCTTCGTCGACCGTGGACAGCCGTACAAGGTCGAGATCCTCGACGACCTGCGCGCCGCCGCGGCCAGCGCGGGCGAGCCCGAGCCTGTGGTCTCGACCTACCAGCACGGGGACTTCATCGACCTGTGTCGCGGTCCGCACGTGGAGTCGACCGGCCGTATCGGGCCGTTCAGGCTGCTCTCGGTGGCCGGCGCGTACTGGCGGGGCGACGAGAAGCGCCCGATGCTGCAGCGCATCTACGGCACCGTCTGGGCGAACCAGGAGGACCTCGACCGGTTCATCTGGCGGCGCGAAGAGGCGAAGCGGCGCGACCACCGTCGCCTCGGCCTCCAGCTCGACCTGTTCAGCTTCCACGACGTGAGCCCGGGATCCGCCTTCTGGCACCCCAAGGGCCAGCGGCTCTGGCGCACGCTCGAGACGGCGATGCGCGAGCTGCAGGAGCGCCGGGGCTACCAGGAGGTCTCGACGCCGATCCTCGTCTCGAAGAAGCTCTGGGAGCAGTCGGGGCACTGGAGCCACTACGCCGACGACATGTTCAAGCTCGAGGCCGAGGGACAGACGTTCAGCCTCAAGCCCATGAACTGCCCCGAGAGCACGTTCATCTACCGGAGTCGCGTCCGCTCGTACCGCGACCTCCCGCTGCGGCTCGCGGAGTACGGGCGGCTGCACCGCAACGAGCGGTCGGGCGTGCTCCACGGCCTGACCCGCGTCCGCCACTTCGTCCAGGACGACGCGCACATCTTCGTCCGCCCGGACCAGATCGGCTCGGAGATCGAGGCGTTGCTGGGTGAGGTCACGGAGTCGTACTCGTGGTTCGGCCTCGAGCCGCATTTCACGTTCGGGACGAGGCCGGAGAAGGCGCTCGGCGATCCCGCGCTGTGGGACCGCGCGGAGACCCTGATCCGCGAGGCGCTCGAGCGCTCGGGCGTGCAGTACAGGATCAAGCCCGGCGACGGCGCCTTCTACGCGCCGAAGATCGATATCCAGATCGAGGACGCGCTGGGTCGGGAGTGGCAGACGGCGACGATCCAGGTCGACCTCGTCATGCTGCCCGAGCGCTTCGACCTGACCTACGTCGACGAAGAGGGCCACCTCCAGCGCCCGATCGCGATCCACCGCGCGATCTACGGCTCGCTCGAGCGGTTCATCGGCGTCCTGACGGAGCACTTCGCCGGGGCGTTCCCGTTCTGGTGCGCGCCCGTGCAGGCCGTTGTGGTCCCCATCGCGTCGCGGCACAACGACTCGGCCGCTGAGCTTGCCGCGCTGCTCCGGGCGCGCGGCGTCCGCGTCGAGGTGGACGATTCGGACAGCCGGATGCAGAACAAGATCCGGCTCGCCCAGGAGCAGAAGGTGCCGTACATGCTCGTGCTCGGCGATCGCGAGATCCAGGCACGGAGCGTGGCGGTCCGGACCCGCGCGGGCGCGCAGGAACCGCCGATCGGGTGGGAGGCTCTGGCCGAGCGTCTGGCGGCCGAGGCCGCGGCGCGGCGACCCTGACGGGCCCGGCGGGATCTCCCCCGTCGCGGGATCTCCCCCGTCGGCGGCGCACCTGGCCGGGACCGGCCCCGACCTGACCGCGCGGGTCGCGGAGCGCCCTGCTGGCGGGGCCCCGAGGCGGAGCGCGCAGGGGCGGCCGGGTGTGGCGCGCGGGCGATCCTGCGTGCTATAGTCCTGCGGGCGACCGGGTCGGTCGGACGCTTTGGCGTTCCATCGTCGGCCGCCGTTCATTCGTATCGGGCGTTCGTGCCCACGCCAACGAGGGGAACAGAGACTGGCTCGAGACCTGCGCGTCAACCAGATGATCCGCGTGCCCACGGTGAGGGTCGTGGACGAGGAGGGTGCCCAGCTGGGCGTGCTCCCGACCATGGAGGCCATCCGGCTCGCGCAGGAACGGGGCTACGACCTCGTCGAGGTCGCACCGATGGCGGTTCCGCCGGTGGTGAGGCTGCTCGACTACGGCCAGTACAAGTACGACGCCGCGAAGAAGGAGAAGGAGGCCCGCCGCCACCAGCGGTCGGTCGAATTCAAGGAGATCCGGCTCAAGCCCAAGATCGGGCAGGGCGACTTCGACACGAAGGTCCGCCGCGCCATCCAGTTCCTGGAGGACGGTGACCGCGTCAAGGTGGCCTGCCAGTTCCGCGGGCGCGAGCTCTCGCACGCGAACCTGGGGCGCGACCTGCTCGCGAAGTTCGCCGAGCTGGTCAAGGACCACGGGGCCGTCGAGCGGCAGCCGCTGCTGGAAGGCAAGTCGATGTCGATCGTCATCGCGTCGACGCACAAGCCCAAGGCGCAGCCGGCCGAGGGACGACCGCCGCAGGCGGTCGAGGGACAGCAGCCCGTCGAGGGGCAGGCGGCGGCCGCTCCCATCCCGCGGCCCGTGGCGGCACGGGCCGGGGCGGAAGGTGGGCGTCCCACCGACGCCGAACGGGCCGCAGCCCGCGGTGCGACACGAACAGCCACCGGAGACGGCGCGGAGACTGCGCCGGCGTCCGAGCCAGGAGAATGAGCACGTGCCCAAGCTGAAGAGCCACAAGGCCACGCAGAAGCGCTTCGGCGTGAGCGGCAACGGCCAGGTCGTCCGCGTCAAGGCCTGGCGCGGCCACCACCTGGAGATCAAGTCATCGCGCCGCACGCGGCGTTATGCGGGCAAGGCGATCGTCGGCGGCGGGATCGCCGCGCAGGTTCGTCGCCTCCTCCCGTACCTGTAGGAGCACGGACCGATGGCACGCGTCAAGCGGGGCGTCACCGCACATCAGCGACACAAGCGACTGCTCGACGCGGCAGAGGGCCGGCGGGGGACACGGTCCCGACTGATCCGGCCCGCGCACGAGGCGCTCCTGCACGCGATGGCGTACTCCTACGTCGGTCGCAAGCAGCGCAAGCGCCAGATGCGTGCCCTCTGGATCGTGCGCCTCAACGCCGCGGCGCGGCAGAACGGCCTCACGTACGGCCGGTTCGTCGCCGGACTCAAGGCGGCAGGCGTGGCGCTCGATCGCAAGGTCCTCGCGGACATCGCTGTCCGCGACGCCGCGACCTTCGCTCGCATCGCCGAGGTCGCTCGCGGCCAGTAGCTGCGATCCCCCATACGTGGACCTCGACACCCTCTCCGCGCGCCTGTCCACGCTCGAGCAGGCCGGTCTCGACGCGATCCGCGCCGCCTCGAGCCCCGAGGCGCTCGAGGCCGTGCAGGTCGCGTACCTGGGCCGCCGCGGCGAGCTCAAGACCGTGCTCGGCGGGATCGGCGCGCTCCCGGCACCGGACAGGCCGCAGGTCGGCGCGATCGGCAACGCGGTGCGCGAAGCGCTCGAGGCCGCGCTGGAGATCCGGCGCCGCGAGCTGCAGACCGCCGCCCTCGACGCGCGTCTGGCTCGCGAAACCGTCGACGTCACGCTGCCCGGTCGGCCGTTCCGCAGCGGCTCACTCCACCCGCTGATCGAGACGAACCGCGAGATCGCGCGGATCTTCGGGCAGTTCGGGTTCGTCGTGTACGAGGGGCCCGAGGTCGAGTCCGACGCGCGCAACTTCCAGGCGCTGAACATCCCGCCGGACCACCCGGCGCGTGACCTGTGGGACACGCTGTATGTCGACGTTCCCGGGTACCTGCTGCGGACGCACACGTCGCCCGGCCAGATCCACGTCATGCAGCAGACCGCGCCGCCGATCCGGGCCCTGCTGCCCGGCCGCTGCTTCCGGTACGAGGCGGTCGACGCAAGCCACGGGTTCGAGTTCTTCCAGGTCGAGGGCCTGATGGTCGACGAGGGGACGACGATGGCCGACCTGCGCGGCCTGCTCGATGCGTTCGCGCAGGCGATGTTCGGGCGCGGCCGTCCGACGCGCTTCCGGCCCGGCTACTACCCGTTCACCGAGCCGTCGGTCGCGTTCGACGTGCAGTGCGTCGTGTGCAACGGCGTGGGCTGCCCGTCCTGCAAGCGCACCGGCTGGATGACGATCCTCGGCGCCGGCATGGTGCACCCGGTCGTGCTTCGGAACGGCGGCCTCGACCCGGAGCGCTACCAGGGCTTCGCGTTCGGGCTCGGGACGGACCGGATCGCGATCCTGCGCTACGGGATCGACGACATCCGGATGTTCCTCGAGAACGACCTGCGCTTCCTGGAGCAGTTCTCGTGACGCGCGGGCGGGCCGGAGAGCCGGCCGCCGACACGGCCGTGCGCCCGGCCGCCGTGGGAGGCGCCTGATGCGCGTCCCGCTGTCGTGGCTGCGCGACTACGTCGACGTCGACGTGTCGCCCGAGGCGCTCGCCGAGCGGCTGACGCTCCTCGGGATGGAAGTCCAGGGCATCGAGCACCGTGGCGCGGACTGGCAGCGCATCGTCGTTGGCGAACTGCTGACGGTCGAGCCCCATCCCGGGTCCGACCACCTGCTCGTGACGACGGTCCGCACGTCGCCGCAGGAGCCCGTCCTGACCGTCCTCACCGGGGCGTCGAACGTCGCGGCGGGTCAGCACGTCCCCGTGGCCGTGCCCGGCGCGGTTCTCCCCGGCGGACGCCGCATCGAGGTGACGCGGATGGCCGGGCGCGAGAGCCAGGGCATGCTGTGCTCCGGCGACGAGCTCGGGCTGACGACCGACGCCGACGGGATCCTGATCCTGCCGGCCGACGCGCCGGTGGGTGTCGCGATGACCGACCTGTTCGGCGACGTCGTCCTCGACATCGACGTGAAGCCCAACCGTGGCGACGCCCTCTCGCTGATCGGGCTCGCGCGCGAGGTGGCGGCGGCGACCGGCGCGCGGGTCCGCTGGCCCGAGATCGTCCTGGGGGAATCGGAACCGCCGACCGAGTCGCACGTCTCGGTCGAGGTCGAGGACGCGGTCCTGTGCCCGCGGTTCGTCGCGCGGTACGTGGGTGGCGTCCGCGTGGGTCCGTCGTCGTTGCGTGTCCAGGCGCGCCTGACCGCCGCTGGCGTGCGCCCGGTGTCGAACGTCGTCGACGCGTCGAACTACGTCATGCTGGAGCTCGGCAAGCCCACGCACACGTTCGACGCGGACCGCATCACCGATGGCCGCATCGTCGTCCGGCTCGCCCGGCCCGGCGAGCGTCTGGAGACGCTCGACCATGTCCTGCGCGACCTGACACCCGAGACGCTGCTGATCGCCGACTCGGCCGGCCCGCTGAGCATCGCGGGCGTGATGGGCGGGGCGTCGAGCGAAGTCGGTGCCGCGACGACCGCCGTCGTCATCGAGTCGGCCGTGTTCGACCCCGTCACGATCCGCCGCGCCGCGCACCACCACGCGCTCCGGAGCGAGGCCAGTCTGCGGTTCGAGAAGGGCCAGGAATCGCGCCTCGCCCGCATCGGTGCGAACCGGGTCGCGCAATTGATCCAGGCGTGGGCTGGAGGGCAGATTGCCGCCGGGTGCGCCGACACCAATCCCGTCGAGCCCGAGCCGTCACGCCTGCCGTTCCGGCCGTGGCGCGTGTCGAGCCTGCTCGGCGCGGACGTGCCCGTCGCTGAGATGCGCGCGCTCCTCCAGCGCGTCGAGGTGCAGACCGAGCCCGCCGGCCGGGGCGATGTCGTGCCGGTCGCCGCCGGGTTCCCGGGCGTGGTCCTGGGCGCAGCCGACGCGGCACGAGCCCTCGTCGCGATCGTGCCACCGCACCGCCGCGACCTCGAGATCGAGGCCGACGTGACCGAGGAGGTCGCGCGGGTGATGGGCTACGACCGGGTGCCTGGACGGCTGCCCGAGACGCCGATGCCCGAGTACCGCCCTGATCCGCGCCGGACCGTCGACGCCGCCCGCGACGCGCTGGCCGGCCGGGGCCTCGACGAGGTCGTGACCCACGCGCTCGTCGGTCCCGTCGACCACGAGCGGCTCGGGATGCCCGCCGACGACCCGGCCACGATCCGCGTGACGAACCCGCTCTCGATCGACCACTCGCAGGTCCGGCGCTCGCTGCTGCCCGGCCTCGTCCGCGTCCTCGTCGAGAACGAGCGACAGCGGCGCTCCGACGTCTCGCTGTTCGAGGTCGGGCACGTCCACCGCCTCGTCGACGGCGTCCCGGCCGAGCGCCCGATGCTCGGCGTCCTGCTCGGCGGGGACCAGTCAGGGGCGGCGTGGAACCAGGCCGCGCGACCCGCCGACCTGTGGGAGGTCCGCGGGCTCGTGATGGCCCTGTGCGCCCGGGTCGGAGCCGCCCCCCCGTCCGCCGCCCGGCCCGACTCGTTCGGCCCGTTCGAGCACCCGGGGCGGACGGCGGTGCTGCACGTGGAGGTGGATGGCGGGGCGTGCGAGCTCGGGCGCGCGTTCGAGCTCCACCCCTCGTACCTCGAGGCCGTCGAGGCCCGCTCGGGGCACGTCGCGGTCGCGCTGCTCGATCTGGACGTGCTGCAATCGGCGATCCCGGCCGTTCGGCGCTACGTCCCGTTCCCGCGCGTCCCGGCCGTCGAGCGCGACCTTGCGATCGTCGTCGGGGACGGGACGCTCGCCGGGGATGTCGATCGGGTCATCCGGGAGTCCACGGCGCCGCTGCTGCGCGGCCTCCGCCTCTTCGACGTGTACGCCGGCGCTCCGCTCGCGCCCGGCGAGCGGAGCCTCGCGTTCCGCCTCACGCTCCAGGCGGCGGAACGGACGTTGACCGACGAGGAGATCGACGCGACGGTGGCGCGCGTGGTCGACGCGCTCGCGGCCCGGCTGGGGGCGCGGATCCGGTCCTGACCGGTGCTGCCGCGCGCCGGATCGGCCGCCACCCCGGAGCCTGCACACTCCGGAGAAGGGTGGCGTCGCCGATGGCCCGCTGCTACCCTAGCGCCCGCAGGGGGCGGACAGCGCAGGAGGGCCACGTGGATCTGGCCGGGTTCATCGGCAGCCTCACCCTGGCCGACGGTGTCCTCGTCGCGTTCTTCGCGCTCGCGTTCTTCCTCGGCTACACCCAGGGCGTCCTTCGGCAACTGCTCGGCGTTGGCGTGTTCGCGGTCGCCTTCATCGTCGCCGCGTACCTGCGCTCGCCCGTCGGCGCGTGGCTGGCGTCGAACTGGACCTGGTTGCCCGTGGACTTCTCCGCGATGGTCGCGTTCGCTGCAAGCTTCCTCGTGCTGCTCGGGGCCATGACGCTCGCCGTGCAGGCGTACTACAGGCGAGTGCTCCTGACAGCCCGCCTCGCGGTCGTCGACGAGATCGCCGGGGGGGTCCTCGGCGTCCTGATCGCGGCGCTCGTCCTCGCGGCGCTCGTCATCGCCGGGGACAACTACTACCACGGGGCCGGCCTGCAGGCCCCGGCAGGCGACGTGGGCTGGATGCGCAGCGCGTACGACGCGCTCGATGGGTCGGCGATCGTGCATGCCGCCCGGGCCGGCCTCATCCCGGGCCTGCTCGCGATCCTCGGCCCGTTCCTTCCCGAGGCCGTCCGCACGCTGCACCCCTGATTGCGGCACGTACAGGCTCCGGATCCACTGTCGCGCGCGTTCTTCGCGCGCTCACCGATCGTCGTCGCCGAGGCGCTGCTCGGTACGCTCGTGTGTCACCGACTCTCCGGCGACGGCCTGCTGACCGCGACGATCGAGGAGGTGGAGGCGTACTTCGGGCCGGCGGACCTGGCGTCGCACGCGCGGGCGGGACGGACCGCGCGGACGCGGCCCATGTTCGGGCCTCCCGGGCACGCGTACGTGTACCGGCTGTACGGCGTCCACTGGGCGTTCAACGTCGTCGCCCACGAGCCCGGGGAGGACGCCGGGGCGGTGCTGGTGCGGGCCGTGCTGCCGGTGGCAGGCGTGGAGGCGCAGCGCCTGAGGCGGGCGCGGCCGCACGACCGCGTCGAGCGTCTCGGCGCGGGTCCGGGCCGTGTCTGCCAGGCGCTCGGGATCACCGGCGACGATTCGGGCCGGGATCTGACGGCAGGCGCGCCGCTGTGGATCGCCCCGCCGCCATTCGCTCGGGACGATGACGAGTCGCGCGAGGTCCTGGTCGGGCCGCGCGTCAACGTGGCGTACGCGGGGGAGTGGGCGGACCGCCCGTACCGCCTCGGGCTTGCCGGAAGCCCGGCCCTGTCGCGCCCGTTCGTCACGCCGTCGCCGGATGGCCGTGCAGACTCGAGGCCCGCCCGGCATCATCGGCGCTGATGGATCCCAAGTCGCTCGCCGTCCTCGAGTTTCCGGCGATCCGCGCGCGCCTCGCCGACCAGACGAACTTCCCGCCATCGCGGCGGCTCGCCGAGGCGCTGCTGCCCTCCGACGACCCCGTCGTCGTCGCCCGCGCGCTGCAGGAGACCGACGAGGCGCGGGCCTTCGGGTCGGAGCACCCCGGCGCGGGGATCGGCGGGTCGCACGACATCCACGACGCCGTCGAACGCGCGGCGCGTGCAGGACGGCTCGACACCGGGCAGCTGCTCGAGATCCGCGACACGCTCGAGGCGGCGGACCGGCTCTCGGACGCGCTCGCGGACGAGCGACGGCCGCTGCTCCGGGAGCTCGGGCGGGCGCTCCAGCCACTCCCGTCGCTCCGCGTCACGCTCGAGCGGAGCATCGACCCATCCGGCGAGATCCTCGACGGGGCCTCGCCGGCACTCGGCGGCCTGCGCCGCGCCGTCCGGATCGCGTACGACCGCCTCCGCTCGCGGCTCGACGAGCTCGTCCACGGCGGAGAGCTGTCGGGGGCGCTCCAGGAGCCGATCGTGACGCTCCGGAACGGCCGGTACGTGGTGCCGGTGCGAACCGACGCGCGGGCCCGGGTCCGCGGGATCATCCACGACCAGTCGGGGAGCGGGCAGACCGTCTTCATCGAGCCGATGATCGCGGTCGAGCTCGGCAACGCCTGGCGTGAGGCGCAGCTGGCGGAGCAGGCGGAGATCGAGCGGGTCCTCGATCACCTGTCGACCCTCGTCGGCCAGCAGGCGAACGCCCTTCGCTCGACGCTCGACGCGCTTGCGCGGTTCGACTTCTGGGCCGCGAAGGGCCGTCTGGCCGCGACGATGGACGCGATCCGCGTCGAGACCTCGGGCGAGCCGCTGGTCGAGCTGCTCGGCGCGCGCCACCCCGGCCTGACCGGCCGCGTCGTGCCCATCGACGTGCGCCTCGGCGGCGAGTTCACCGCGCTCGTCGTGACCGGCCCGAACACGGGCGGCAAGACGGTCACGCTGCGGACGCTCGGTTTGCTCGCGCTCATGCACCAGGCCGGGCTGCACGTGCCCGCCCAGCCGGGCAGCCGCCTGCCGATCTTCCGGGACGTCTTTGCCGACATCGGCGACGAGCAGTCCGTTGCCCAGTCGCTCTCGACGTTCAGCGGCCACCTCCGCTCGATCGTGCGGATCGTCGATGCCGCCGGACCCGGCATGCTCGTCCTCCTCGACGAGCTGGGGGCCGGCACGGACCCCACCGAGGGCTCGGCCCTCGCGCAGGCGCTCCTCGACCACTTCATCCGTTCGGGCGCCCTCGTGGCGGCCACGACCCACTACGCCGAGCTCAAGACGTACGCGCACAACACGCCCGAGGCGATGAACGCGTCGGTCGACTTCGACCTCGAGACGCTGAGCCCCACGTACCACGTGACGGTCGGGCTGCCCGGCACGAGTCAGGCTTTCGCGATCGCCGAGCGGCTCGGGCTACGCCCGGCGCTCGTCGCCGACGCGCGCGCGCGGCTGAGCCGCGCGCAGGTCGAGTTCGAGGAAACGCTCGCGGCGATCCGGCGGCAGCGGGCGGAGACGGCCGATGCGCTCGAGCGTGCGCGCGCCGCGGAGGCGCGCGCACGGGACGCGCAGCGCGCGGCGGAGCAGGAGCGCACCCGCGTGCGGCGCGAGGAGGCGGACCGGGCGGCACAGACGCGTGCCGAGGCCGAGCGGCTCGTGGAGGAACTGCAGGGGGACCTGCGCGCGATCCGGCGCTCGCTGGAGCGCGAGACGCTCACGCAGCAGCGCCTCGACGCGATGGAGGCCTCGCTCGGGGATCGCCTCGCCCGGATCCCCGCCGTCGAGCGGCCCGAGGGTGCGCCGCCGCCGCGCGTGCGGTGGCGGGTCGGCATGGAGGCGCAGCACGCGCGTGGCGCCTGGACCGGGCGGATCGCCGCGCTCGACGAGTCGCGAGGCCGGGCAACGCTGGAGACCGGCGCGCTGCGGGTCGAGGCCGACGTATCAGACCTCGTCCTGCCCGGCAGCGTGGTCGCCGCCGAGCCGGACGTCGCGGCAGGCAGCCCGTCGTCGGCGGCACGTCCGAGCACCGGGCGCCGCGGAGCGTTCGGCGCGGAGTCGCCGGTGCGCGTCGGCGCCTCCGGAGATGGGGCACGCGGTCGCGGCCCAGGGTCGGGAGCGGGGTCGCGCGCCGCCCGGGGCGCGGCAGGGCAGGGGACCGGGGCAACGGGTCCTCGCGGCGTGCCGTCGACGCTCGACCTGCGCGGGGCGCGTGTCGAAGAGGCGCTCGAGCTGCTCGAGCGCTACCTCGACGACGCCGCGATGGCCGGGGCAGGCCAGGTGACGATCGTCCATGGGCACGGGTCGGGCGCGCTGCGCGACGCCGTTCGCGCGACGCTGTCCGGCCACCCGCTCGTGGAGTCGTGGCGTCCGGGCGAGCGGGGCGAAGGCGGGGACGGGGCGACGGTCGTCACGGTCTGACCGTCGGCGCGGGCGCGCGTGCTGACACCGGACCGGGGGAGTCCGTGGCCTGACAGGACTACGTCTGCAGGATGACCGGCGTCCCGAGAGGCACCTGCGTCTCCGCGGCCGGCTGCTGCGCGACCACCGTCCTGCCCTTCCCGGACACGACCGGCGCAAGGCCGGCCGCCTGGAGGCGCTGTTCGGCGACCTGGACCCGCATCCCCACGACGTTGGGCACGGTCGCCATGGGCGTCGGCGTCGGCGTGGGCGCCGCGGATGGCGGCGCTCCGCTCGCGCCGGGCGGCAGGGATGCGCCAGGAGTCGGCGAGGGCGGCGCGGCGGTGCAGGTCACGCTGGGCGGGAACGGCGCGCCCCAGGTCTGGCCGAAGGGCTCGTAGACGAGGTTGTAGAAGAACGTCGTACGTGTGTGCTGCGGCCCGCCGACGACGCCCGCGCCACGCGCGGCGCGGGCGGCCCATGCGAGGTCCGCCGCATGCCAGGCTGGGTGGTCGGTCTCCACGTTCGAGAAGTCGAGGAAGCCCATCGTCTGAGGCTTCGGGTTGTCGCCGCAGCTCGCCTGCCACAGCTCGTAGCCCTTGCCCGCCGGGCTGGGCACGACCTGCAGCGGCTGCCGCAGGTTGTCGACCTGCGTGGGCTGCGTCCCGGTGACGAACAGCTCGGACACCGTGCGAGTCGTGAACGGTCCGGGCCGGAGGCCGCTGTACGCGTCCACCGACATGGTCGTGATGCCGGTCGGCTTGACGAAGTCCTGGATCGGCCAGGTTCGGGTCACGTCGTCGAGGAAGCCCTGCCAGACGTACGTCGGGACGTCGAGCGAGGCGAGCGGATGCTGCACCGTGCTCACGGGGCTGTTGTCGCTGTTCCCGTTCCACGCCACGACCGCGAGGGCGTATTCGCCGGCGGCCCTCCCGCTGGCGTCCGGCGGCGCCGTGTAGCCTGCCGCGATCAGGTCGTTCGTGTCGTTGTTCGTGCCCGTCTTGAGCGTGGCGGGGCGGAGCCTGCCGGACGCGTCGGTGATCTTGAACACGCCCCAGTACGGGTTGATCGCGGGGTTGGTGTTGCCCTTCAGGATGTCCGTGATGATGTACGCGGACTGCGGCGACACGACCTGCTGGCCGGCCGGCGCGACGTATGGCGAGATGACGTTCTGCCCGTTCGGCCCGATCACGCGCAGGATCGTCGTCCGTCCGAGATAGCGTCCGCCATCGGCGAGCGTGGCGTACCCGGTCGCCAGGTCGATCGGATGGATGACCTCGGTGCCCAGCGTGAGCGACAGGCCTGCCGTCGGCGTGTTCGACTGGAACACCAGGCCCATCTTCTCGGCGTTGTTGAAGACGTGGTCGACGCCGTTCATCGCCAGCGCCTTCACCGCGGGGATGTTCAGTGAGAACTGCAGGGCCTGGCGCATGCGGACGGGTCCGCGCTCGAGCAGGTCGGCGTCGGTCGGCTCGTAGCCGCCCCCGAAGTCCGTGACGACGTCCATGAACATCGTCGCGGCCGTCATCGTGCCGTCGTTGATGCCCGTGACGTAGTTGAACGGCTTGAACGACGACCCGACCTGCCGCCACCCGTCGGAGAGGACGTCGAACTGGGGCTGGAACTGCGGGCTCGCGTTCGTCGCGTAGTAGTTGCCGCTTCCGACGTACGCGATGACCTCGCCGGTCTGGTAGTCGACGGCGGCGAGCGCCCCGTTGTGGACGTTCCGGCCGACCAGGTTCTGCATCCAGGGCTGGTAGGCCAGCCCGAGCTTCCTGGCCGTGGCGGCGGGGTCCTTGGACTGCGGGACCACCGCCGCGGCCTCCACCCACTTCTCGGCGATCTTCTGGACCTTGTAGTCGAGCGTCGTGTAGATCTTCAGGCCACCCTGCTCGAGGACGGGACACGTCGCAACGCCCACCCCGCAGAGCTTGTCCGACAGCTCCTGTCGGACCTGCCACACGAACTGCGGCGCCTTCCACGACGGCGCCCGCTGCGAGACGAGCACGACCGGCTCCTTGATCGCCGCCTCGAAGTCGGCCGTCGTGTACTGCGTCCCGGTGAGCGGGAGCGGAAGGCTGTCCTCCATCATCTTCAGCCAGTAGTTGCGCCGCTGGACGATGAGCGAGTCGGCCGGGACCACGAGCGAGCCGTCGGGCTGCACGACCGCGTTGCGGACCAGGTCGTACGTCGTCGGCGACTGGGGGATCGAGGCGAGGATGACCGCCTGCGCGAGGGTGAGGTTGCGGAGGTCCGCAACCCCGAAATAGCCCCGCGCGGCCGCGGCGATGCCGTAGCTGTTGTTCCCGTAGAAGTTCTGGTTGAGGTAGTCCTGCATGATCTGCTGCTTCCCCGCCTGTCCGGGGAAGGCCTGGGTCAGCCGGATCGACTGGATGATCTCCTTGATCTTCCGTTCGACCCTCTTGCTCGGGTCGGCGACCAGCGCGGGATCGAGGAGACGCGCGCGGACGAGCTGCTGCGTGATCGTGGACGCGCCCTGCGTGTTGCCGGACAGCGTGTCCTTGACGGCGCGGAGGATCCCGACCGGGTCGAACCCTGTGTTCGTCCAGAACGTGCTGTCCTCGATCGTGGTCGTCGCGTCGACGACGATCGGTGGGATCTGGGCGTACTTGACCACCTGGCGCTGCTTCGTGCCGAACGTCGCGAGCTGCACGCCGTTGCGGTCGTAGACGACCGACTCCTGCGCGAACTGGATGTTGTCGAGGGTGTGCGGATCGACGAGGCCCTGGCTGAAGTAGCCGTAGGCTGCGACGGCGCCGAGGAACCCGACGAGCCCGACGATGAGGAGGGAGCCGAAGAGGAGGAGGGGGAGGGCGACGGCAACGCTCGTCGAGCCGCTGCCGCGACGTCCACGTCTGCCGCCGTTCAGCCGCCGAGCCTGGCGACGCGTGGCGCTGGTGTGCATCTCGCCGGCACTCTAGCATAGGCGCCGACGCACTCATGGCCACCCCATTCCCTTGCAGGTGCCTATCGCCGTGCCCGTGATGACCGATTTCCTCGCCGAGATCCGCTGGCGGGGGATGCTCCACGAGATGACCGAGGGCCTGGACGCGCGCCTCGAGCGGGGCCCGATCTCGGCGTATCTCGGGATCGACCCGACGGCCGATTCGCTGCACCCCGGGCACCTCATCGGGCTGTTCTGGCTGCTCCACTTCCAGCGCGCCGGCGGGACGCCGGTGGTCGTGATCGGCGGCGGAACCGGGATGATCGGGGATCCGTCCGGGCGCAGCACGGAGCGGAACCTGCTGGATCCCGACACGCTCGAGCACAACGTCGCGGCGATCCGAGCGCAGGTCGAGCGGTTCTTCGCGGGGCCCGGAGCGGGCGAACCGCCGGTCATCGTCGACAACCGCGAGTGGCTGGCCCGCTACGGCCTGATCGAGTACCTGCGCGACATCGGGAAGCACTTCACGCTCGCCTACATGCTCGACAAGGAGTCGGTCCAGCTGCGCATGGGGAGCGGGATCTCGTTCACCGAGTTCAGCTACATGACGCTGCAGGCGACCGATTTCTTCCGGCTGTACCGCGACCACGGCGTGGAGATGCAGATCGGCGGCGCCGACCAGTTCGGGAACATCACCGCCGGGCTCGAGCTCATCCGCCGCGTCCTCGGGCAGGCGCCGGACGGGTCGCCGCGCGCGTTCGGGCTCTCGTTTCCGCTCCTCGTGTCACCCAGCGGGCGGAAGTTCGGCAAGACCGCCGAGGACACCATCTTCCTGTCTCGCGACCGGACGTCGCCGTACGATTTCTACCAGTACTGGCTCAACGCGGATGACCGCGACGTCCCGATCTACCTTCGCCGTCTGACGATGCTCCCGCGCGCGGAGATCGAGGCGCTCGAGGCCGAACAGCAGGCGCATCCGGAACGACGGCCGGGCCAGCGCGGGCTCGCGTTCGACATCACCGCCCGCGTCCACGGTGTGCCGGAGGCCGAACTGCAGGCGCGCGTGAGCGAGGCCGCGTTCGCGGCCGCTCCGCTCACCGACCCCGGCGTGCTCCGCGTGCTGCACGACGACGCCGGGGGATTCGACATCGGCGCGGACGTCGCGTCGGCGTTCGACCTGGCGGTCGCGAGCGGGCTGTTCTCCTCCAGGGGGGACGTGCGCCGGACGATCGCTCAGGGCGGGCTCACGGTCGACGGCGAGCGCGTCACGGACCTGGACGCGCCGCTCGGCGAGCCGATCGCGGGGCGCTACCACGTCGTGCGCCACGGTCGGCGGCACCTGGCGGTCGGCGAGCTTCGGGGCTGAGGGACCGCGGCCCGGGGCCCGCCGCTGCCGGACCGCCGGCGTGGATCGCGGCCGCACACCACTCAGGCCCGGTGGCGTGCGCGCAGGACCTCGATGACATCCCCCGGGCGGAGGTCGCGTTCGGCGGACAGCACGAGCACGTGGTAGACGAGGTCGGCGATCTCGCCGGCGAGCGCGACGCGGAGCGGCGCGCGCGTCTCGTCGCCCTGCGCCGCGCCGTGCCGTTCGGCCTCCGCGTCGTCACGGGCCGCCAGCAGGACCTCGGTCGCCTCTTCGGTCACCTTCCGCGCACACGCGTCGACACCGCCCGCAAGCAGCCGCGCGGTGTACGACCGGCCAGGATCGGCCGCAGCGCGGCGCTCCTCGATCGTCGACCACAGCTCCTCGAGCCACGCGAACCCTTCGTCTTCTCGACCCGCTGCGTCGACAGCCGCGCTGTCCCGGCTCGGCTGGCCCTCGGCGATATGCCCGGCGGGCTCGAAGCACGATCGGGCCCCCGTGTGACACGCCGGTCCCGCGGGATCGGCCGTGACGAGGATCGCGTCCCGGTCGCAGTCCAGCGCCATGTCCCGCACCCGGAGCACGTTGCCGCTCGTCTCGCCCTTCCGCCACAGCCGACCGCGGCTCCGCGAATGGAAGTGGACGAGGCCCGTCGCAATGGTCGCGTCGAGCGCCTCGCGGTCCATCCAGGCGAGCATCAGGACCGTGCCGTCGCGCCCATCCTGCACGATCGCCGGCACGAGACCGTCCGGACCCCACGCGACCGTGCCCGGGTCGGGCCGCCGCAGCGTGGCGCGGCCCCGGCCCCCGGCGAAGGGGGCATGCGAGGTCACGCGTCCCCCTCGAGCGCGAGCGGATCGACCGGCCGCACGGGCACGCCCGCCTCCGCCATCGCGCGCTTCACCTCGGCGATGCCGTGGATGTCGCGGTGGAAGATCGAGGCCGCCAGCACGGCGTCCGCACCGCCGTCGACGATCGCAGCCACGAAGTCCGCGGGCCGCCCGGCGCCACCCGACGCCACGACGGGGACCGACACGGCGGATGACACCGCGCGCAGCAGTTCGATGTCGTACCCGGCGCGCGTCCCGTCCCGGTCGATCGAGGTCAGCAGGATCTCGCCGGCACCACGCTCCGCGGCCTCCACCGCCCACGCAACGACATCGCGGCCGGTGCCCTCCCGGCCACCCCGGACCACGACCTCCCAGTGGGGCCCCTCCGGCACCGCGCCCCCGCCGTCCGCGTCCCCGTCGGGTGACCGCCGGCCGTCGATCGAGACGACCACGCACTGGCTGCCGAACCGCCGTGCCGCGCGGCCGATGAGCGACGGATCGGCGACCGCCGCGCTGTTCAGCGCCACACGGTCCGCGCCCGCTCGCAGCACCGCCCGCATGTCGGTCACGGATCGGACGCCCCCGCCGACCGTCAGGGGCACGAAGACGCGGCGCGCGGTCCGCTCGACGACGTCGAGCAGAGGACCGCGCCCATCAGGCGCCGCGGAGATGTCGAGGAACACGATCTCGTCCGCGCCCGCCTGCGCGTAGCGCTCCGCAAGCTCCGCCGGGTCGCCCTCGTCGACCAGCCCCACGAACCGCGTTCCCTTGACGACGCGCCCCGCGTCGACGTCCAGGCACGGGATCACGCGCTTCAACAGCACGGCGAGAGCCGCCCGTCAGGATCACGCGGCGAGCCGATGGGGCCGGTCGTCTCTGCCGCGAGCAGCTCGGCTCCCGGGGTCCGCCCGGCAGCGATCGCAAGGGCGTTCCGCAGCAGCCGGATCCCGTCCCGTCCCGACTTCTCCGGGTGGAACTGCACGCCCAGCAGCCTGCCTGCCGCGATGACACTCGCGAACCGTCCACCGTGCTCCGTCTCGGCCACGACGATCGACCGATCCTCCGGGTCCGGCGCATACGAGTGGACGAAGTACATCGGGACTCCTGCGGGCAGACCGTCGAGCAGCGGGTGTCGCGTGACCGGGTCGACGCCGTTCCACCCGATGTGCGGGAGCGTCGTGGCCGACCGGAGCCGCCGCGTGTCGCCGCGCAGCCAGCCCAGCCCTCGCGACCCGTCCTCCTCCGAGCGTTCGAAGAGCACCTGCAGCCCCAGGCAGATCCCGAGATACCAGCCACCGTCGTCGACCGCCCGCTCGATCGCGCCGGCGAGCCCGGTCCGGTGCAGCCGCCGCATCGCCGGCGCCTGCGCCCCGACGCCCGGCACGACCACGACGTCCGGATGGCCGACGCGTTCCGGTGACGCCGCGAGCACGACGTCCGCGCCCGCGACCTCCAGGGCCCGGACGATGCTGGGAAGGTTGCCCGCGCCGTAGTCGACGACGACGGCGACCGGACGCTCGCTGCCGCCGGACGAGGCGCCGCGTTCGCCACCGTCAGACTCGCGACCCCGAGCGGGGCGGTCTGCCGCCGGCGAGCTGCCTCCGTTCACGCGCCCTCTCCCAGCCGGCCCTTCGTCGATGGAACGCCGTCCCGCCGTGGGTCCGGCGACACGGCCGCACGCAGCGCCCGCGCGAGCGCCTTGAAGGCCGCCTCCGCGACGTGATGATCGTTCGCGCCCGCGGCCGTGAGGTGCAGCGTCAGACCGGCCTCCCGGGCGAAGGAGTCGAGCGCGTGGGGGACCAGTTGCGTGGGCAGCGACCCGATCCGTTCGCCCCTGAAGGCGAGGGACAGGGCCGTGTACGGCCGCCCCGAACAGTCGACCGCCGCTTCGGCGAGCGCCTCGTCCATCGGAACGCGCGCATCGCCGAACCGCTGGATGCCGGCGGCGTCCCCGAGCGCCTCCCGGAACGCCCGCCCGAGCGCCAGCGCGACGTCCTCGATCGTGTGGTGCTCGTCCACCTCGAGATCGCCGCGGGCCTCGATCTCGAGGTCGAACAGTGCGTGATGCGCGAGTGACGACAGCACGTGATCGTAGAAGCCGACCCCCGTCGCGACCCGCGCCGTCCCTGACCCGTCCAGATCGAGCGTCACGTGGACGTCGGTTTCACGCGTCGTTCGTCGGACGTCCCCGCGCCGATCCCGGGTCATGGCCGGTCCCCCAGCGCGGCGACGAGCCGGTCGTCCTGCTCGGGCGTTCGAACCGTCAGCCGGAGGTAGGCGCGCAGGCGCCCGTCCTGGAAGCGGCGCGGGACCAGCCCGCGCCGGAGCAGCCGTGCCGCCGCCGCGTCCACCCCTTCGGCCGTCCCGCCGTCGAGCAGCACGAAGTTCGTGACGCTCGTCGGGACGCGCCAGCCGTGCGATGCCAGGCCGGCCCGGAGTCGTTCCCGTTCGTGGACCAGGGCGGCGACGTTCACCGCGGCGAACCCCGGCTGCGACAGCACGCTCGCGGCCACGGCGGCCGACAGCGACGAGATGCTGCCGGGCGGCCGGACCGCGGACAGGCGCTCGATCATCGGCTCCGACGCGATCGCCCATCCCACGCGCATCCCCGCGAGCCCGTACGCCTTCGACGCCGTCCGCACCACGATCAGTCGCGGGAAGCGCGCCACGTCGCCTGCCAGGGTCTGCCCGGCGAACTCCCGGTACGCCTCGTCGACGACGACGACGGGGCCGCCCCCAGGCAGGTCGGACAGCCGCGCGAGCAGGTCGGTCAGCACGCCGGGCGGCTGCACGGTCGCCGTCGGGTTGTCGGGATCGCAGAGCCACAACAGATCGGCGTCGGACGACTCGCGCACGAGCGCGTCGAGGTCGAGCGGAAAGCCCGCCCCGTCGGGACCTCTCGGCACCTCCACGAGGCACGCGGCCCGCTGGAGCGTCAGGACGCGGTACATCGCGTACGTCGGCGACGATTGGACCGCGCGCCCCCCGGCGGGCAGGCACGACTTGGCGATGAGGTCGAGGACCTCATCCGCGCCCGCGCCCACGACGATGTGTTCCGCTGGTACGCCCATGAGCCCGGCGATCGCGTCCGTCAGCCCGGCGTATGTGGCGTCCGGGTACTCGTTGAGCGCGAGGCGCGCTGCCTCGGTCGCCACGAGCGCATCGAGCCCGGGCGGGACGCGAGGCGACGTGTTCGTGTCGAACCGGACGATCGACGCGGGGTCGATCCCGTGGGCGGTAGCGACCTGCGCGTCGCTGTCCTCCCACTGGTATCCCGACGGTGCCGCCTCGGAGAACGGCGCACGCTCTCCCACACCTGGCGGGTCGGCCGCAGGATGCGCCGGCCCGTGCCGGACGGGGCAGGCGGTCACCGCTCGAACCTCGCCTCGACCGCGTGCCGGTGCGCGACCAGGCCCTCGGCCTCGGCCACCGCCGCGACGGCCGGCGCGATCGACGCGAGGCCATCGCGGTCCACGACCTGGACCTGCATCCAGTGCCCGAAGTCCTCGACGCCGAGCGGCCCCCGCGCGCGGGCCATTCGCCCCGTCGGGAGCACGTGGTTCGACCCCGTCGCGTAGTCGCCGGCCGACTCGGGCGCGTACGTCCCGAGGAACACGGACCCGGCGTGCCGGATGCGGGGCAGGAGCGTCTCGGCGTCCGCGAGCGCCACCGACAGGTGCTCCGGCGCGTACTCGTTCACGAAGTCCAGCGCGTCCTCGCGGTCGCGTGCGACGACGATGAGCCCGGCGGAGGCGAGCGACGCCTCGAGGAACCGGGCGCGCGGCTCGGCTGGCAGCCGCCGGCTGATCTCGGCCTCCACGAGGTCGGCGAACCCGTCGTCCGGCGTCACGAGGACGGCGGCGGAGTCCGGACCGTGCTCGGCCTGGCTCAGCAGGTCCGCCGCGACATGCTCCGGGTCGGCAGTCCGATCCGCCACGACCATCACCTCCGACGGTCCGGCCGGCATGTCGATCCCGACGTCCCCGAGCACCTCGAGCTTCGCCGCGGTGACCCAGGTATTGCCGGGACCCACGATCGTGTCGACGCGCCGCACGGTCTCGGTCCCGTAGGCCAGCGCGGCGATCGCCTGCGCGCCGCCCATCGCGTAGAACTCGTCCACGCCCGCGAGCCCGGCAGCCCCGAGCAGAGCCGGCGACAACCGACCGCTGCGCGCGGCGGGACTGGCGACGGCGATCGACGTGACGCCGGCCAGGTGCGCCGGGACGATGCCCATGAGCAGCGAGCTCGGATACGCCGCCTCGCCCCCGGGCACGTAGATGCCCACACGGTCGACGTGCCGCCACACGCGACCGACTCGTACGCCGGGCGACACGTCGACCCACTGCTCCGCCGGAGGAACCTGGGCGCGGTGGAAGGCCTCGATGTTGCGGATCATGAGCAGCAGCGCGTCCCGCAGGTCGGGCGCCAGCCGGTCCGCGGCGGAACGGAGGCGCTCTGGCGGGACTCGGATCGGAGCAGCGGCAGACGCATCCGTGGCGGCGGAGGCATCCGTGTCGGTGGAGGTGCCTGTGTCGGCGCCGTCCGCGGGAGCGCCGCCCTCTCCGCGTTCGCGTCCGTCGGTCCACGCACCGCCGAACCTGGATGACAGTTCGCGAAGCGCGGCGTCGCCGCCCGCGCGCACCGCGTCCACGATCTCGCGTGCCGCTCGGCGAACGTCCGCGCCGGTGCCGGCGCTCCGGGCGACGAGCGCCCGCCGCTCGACCCCCGAGAGATCCTCGAGCCACACGCGTCGGACACGCCAGCCCGCGCGGGGGCCCGGACCGGCCGCCTGTCGTGCGTTCACTGGATGAGGAGTTCGATGGGGAGCACGAGGATCCCCGAGGCGCCCGCGGCCTTCAGGCTACCGAGCAGTCCCCACAGCTCGTCGCCGTTCACGACGGCGTGCACGGCGACCATGTCGCCGCGAGCCAGTGGCACGATGCTCGGCGAGCCCAGGCCGGGGAGCAGCGCCTCGATCTCGGCAAGCCGTGCGAGGGGGGCGTTCATCATCACGTAGCGCCGTTCGCGCCCATCGACGACGGCCTGCAGCATCGTCACGACGTCGGTGGCGTGGCCGTCGGCGCCCGGAGGAGCAACGAGCACGGCCTCGCTCGCGAGCAGCGTCCCGATCGAGCGCAGCCCGTTGACCAGCATCGTCGATCCGGTCGAGACCAGGTCGACGATCGCATCGGCCAGGCCCATGCGTGGTGCGACCTCGACCGCGCCGCTGAGCGGCACGATCTCGACGCGAATCCCGCGGTCCTGGAAGAAGCGCTCGGAGGTCGCGCGGTGGGAGGTGGCGACGCGGCAGCCATCGAGGTCGGCAATGGTCTGCGCCGGCGCGTCCGTCGGGACGGCGGCCTCGAGGCGGCAGCGACCATAGTGGAGCTGTGCGCGCACATCGAGCTCGCGCCCGGATTCGACGAGCAGGTTTCGGCCGGTGATGCCCATGTCGGCGACGCCGTCGTGGACGAACTCGACGATGTCCTCGGTCCGTGCGAACAGAATGTCGAGCGGGAAGTTCTCGCAGCTGCTGACCAGCGACCGCTCGCGGGAATCGAAGACGAGGCCGGCGTCGTGGAGCAGCGAGACCGTGGGTTCGAGCAGCCGGCCCTTGTTCGGCACGGCGAGACGCAGCCGGTCGCCCATCAGCGGGTCGAGCCGGTCGCGACCGGACGAGGCGCCACCTCATGCGGCTGCGGCACGGCCTCATGCGGCTGCGGCACGGCCGCACCGGGCGCCGGCACGGCCGCACCGGGCGCCAGCACGGCCTCGAGCCGGCGGCGCCGCCGTTCCAGCGCGCTCCCGTACCCGCCGGTGCCGTGGCGCAGCCACTGGGCGATGCGCGTGACGGTGGCCGTCGAAGCGCCGGTCGCACGCGAGACCTCGCCGTAGTGGCGGCCCTCATCGAGCAGGCGCACCACCTGCCAGCGCTGCGCGAGATCGTGCAGCTCGCCGAGGGTGCAGAGGTCGCGCAGGAACTGCGCCGCCTCCTCGCGATCCTCGAGCTCCACGATCGCGTCGAGCAGCTCGTCCGTCTCGGCCGTCTGCCACTCCTCGCGCGATCCCGTCATGCCGCCGCCATCTCCTTCGTGGCTTCACGCCGGCGGCGTGCGTTCGCGCGCCGCGGCACCAACCGCCCGACCCCTGCTATCGTTGTAGCATGGTAGCACAACGTCACAGACCGGCGGACAGGGGTCACGGGCCGGGCGACCGAGGGGACGTTCGCGGCGAGCACGACGGACAGGCGGGACGCGACCGGGGCCGGTCGCCCGAGGCGTGCGACTTGCGGCCGCGTTCTGCGGGGCGCCGATTTCGCCTCCTGCCCTCGCTCGACCTCCTCGGTGGCCGCGTCGTCCGGCTGAGAGGCGGCGATCCGGACACCGCGACCGTCTACGCCACGGACCCGGAGGCGGCGGCCGCGGGGTGGAGCAGCGAGGGAGCGGACGTGTTGCACGTCGTCGACCTCGATGCGGCGCTCGGCCTGGGCTCGAACGACACGGACGTCCATCGCGTGGTCGTCGCGGCGCGGCAACGGCGGACGTGCTGCGAGGTGGCCGGCGGCGTCAGGGACGAGGCGATGGTGCGAGCCTGGCTCGGCCGGGGCGCCTTCCGCGTCGTCCTCGGGACCGGGCTGCTCGCAGATCCTTTGCTCGCGCCGCGGCTGATCGCCGCGCATGGGCCGGAATCGATCGTGGCCGCGATCGACGTACGCGACGGCGTGGCGATGGGTGACGGATGGCGCCCGGGCGCCGCGGGTGTGCCGGCGCTCGAGGCGATCGCCCGGCTGTCCGAGGCCGGGATCGCGACCTTCGAGGTGACCGCGATCGCCCGCGACGGGACGATGGACGGGCCGGACCTGCGTCTCCTGACCGCCCTGCGCGACGCCGCGCCCCGCGCCACGCTCATCGCGTCCGGGGGAATCCGCGGCGTCGCCGACCTGCTCGCGGTCCGCGACGCCGGATGTGGCGGCGCGATCCTCGGTCGGGCGCTCTACGAGGGCGCGATCACCCTGCGAGACGCGAGGGCCGCGCTGGACGCCTGAGCGCCGGGGTCGCGGCCGCCCTCTCCGGGCGAAGCGGAGTGCAGGGACGCCGTGGACGTGCTCAGTGAGCGGCCGCGGCCTCCTCCTTCTTGTGCGCCTCGATGACCTTCTGCGCGATGTGCGCCGGCACTTCCTCGTAGTGATCCAGCGTCGCCGAGAAGGTGCCGCGGCCCGCGGTGAACGCGCGCAGTTCCGTCGCATACGTGGCGAGCTCCGACTGCGGCACCTGCGCGCGGACCACCTGGATCCCGTCGCCCTCGCTGTCCATGCCGAGCACCCGGCCACGCCGGGTGTTGAGGTCGCGGTTCACGTCGCCCATGAACTCCTCGGGCACGCGGATCACGACGTCCATGATCGGCTCGAGGAGGACGGGGCCAGCGTCCTGCAGCCCCTTCCGCGTCGCCATGCTGGACGCGAGGCGGAACGACAGCTCGTCCGAGTCGACCGGGTGGAACGACCCGTCGTAGAGCGTCGCCTTGAAGTCCACCACCGGATAGCCGGCGATCGGGCCCTTCGACGCCACGTCGCGGACGCCCTTCTCGACGCCCGGGAAGAACTGCTTCGGCACGACGCCGCCGACGACCTTCTCGCTGAACTCCACGCCGGCGCCGGGGTTCGGCTCGATCTCCAGCCAGACGTGCCCGAACTGCCCGTGGCCACCGGTCTGCTTCTTGTGGCGCCCCTCGACCTGGGTCTTCCCGCGGATCGTCTCCCGGTACGGGACACGCGGCGGCTTCGTGAGGACCGCCGCGCCGAACTTGCGCTTGAGTACCTCGACGAGCACCTGGATCTGGTTCTCGCCGACGGCCCAGAGCAGCTGCTCGCCGGTCTCGGCCTGCCGCTGGACGCGAACCGTCGGCGACTCCTCGACGAGACGGCCGAGGGCCTGGCCCATCTTGTCCATGTCGGCCTTGGTCTGCGGCTCGATCGCGACGGCCAGCGTCGGCTCCGGGAACGGCAGCGGCGGCATCGTGAGCGGTCGTTCGCGGCTCGTGAGGGTGTCGCCAGTCAGCGTCGCGGTGAGCTTCGCGACGGCGCCGATCTCGCCCGCCGCAAGCTCGCCGACGGCCTCCTGCTCCTTGCCGTGCAGCATCAGCACCTGGCCGATGCGCTCCTCCTCGCCGCGCACCGGGTTCCACACGTGGTCGTGGCTCCGGATCGTGCCGGCAAGCACCCGGAAGAACGTCAGCCGGCCCACGAACGGGTCGGCCGTCGTCCGGAAGACGTGCAGGAGGAGCGGGGCGGACGGATCGGGGTCGACCTGCACGGGCTTGCCGTCGGGGCCGAGCGCCGTCACCGCGCCGCGTTCGAGCGGGGAGGGGAGATACTGCACGATCGCGTCGAGCAGGCCCGACACGCCGATCCCGCGCGTCGCCGACGTGACGAGCACCGGCGCGATCAGGCTCTGGCGGACCGCCTCGCGGACGCACCCCTCGAGCTCGTCGTCGGTGATCTCCTCGCCCTCGAGGTACTTCGTCATGACGTCGTCCGATGCCTCGGACGCGGCTTCGATGAGCTGCTCGCGGCGGCTCGCGACCTCGTCGGCGAGGTCCACGGGAACCTCTCCCCGGGACATCGTCTCGCCCTGCCAGGTGTACGCGACGCGGTGAACGAGATCGACGTAGCCGCGGAACGAATCCGCTGCGCCGATGGCGACCTGGAGCGGGGCGATCTTCTGGCCGAAGCTCGCGCGGAGGCGGTCGAGGGCGGCGCCCGGGTCGGCGTTCTCGCGTTCGCACCGGGTCAGGGCGAACAGGGCCGGCAGCCCGGTCTCGCGCCCGAGCCGGACGGCCTTCTCGGTCCCGGCCTCCACGGCGCCCGACGCGTCCATCGAGATCACGACGGCGTCGGCGGCCGCAAACCCCTGGATCATCTCGCCCACGAAATCGGCGTACCCGGGCGTGTCGACGAGCGTGACGCGGTGGTCGCCGTGGTCGAGCGACGCGACGGAGAGCGAGAGCGAGAGGTGGCGCTTCTGCTCCTCCGGTTCGAAGTCCAGGCTCGCCGTTCCCTCGTCGACGCGTCCGAGGCGGCCGATCGCGCCGGCCAGGTGAAGCATGTGCTCCGCGAGCGTCGTCTTGCCGGAGCCCGCATGGCCGGCAAGGACGACATTGCGGAGACGGTTCTCTTCGACGTGCTTCATTCGAGGCAGGCCCTTCCTGGTGATACGTCAATCGGAGACCGGGGGCGCGCGGCCCGGTCATTCTAGTAGAATGCCGGCGATGTCCGGACACTCCAAGTGGTCGCAGATCAAGCGCCAGAAGGGCGTGAACGACGCGAAGCGGGGCGCCGTCTTCACGAAGGTCGCGCGCGACATCACGATCGCGGCGCGTGCCGGAGGCGGGGACCCGGACGGCAACTTCAAGCTCAGGCTCGCGATCGAGAAGGCGCGCGGCGTGAACATGCCGGCGGACAACATCAAGCGCGCGATCGAGCGTGGCGCGGGTGGCGGCGAAACGGAGCAGTTCGAGGAAATCACGTACGAGGGCTATGGCCCCGGCGGCGTGGCGATCCTCGTCGAGGCCGCCACCGACAACCGCAACCGCACGGCCGCGGACGTGCGAGCCATCTTCACCAAGCACGGCGGACAGCTCGCGGGTTCGGGCGCTGTCGCCTGGCAGTTCGAACAACGCGGGGCCATCACGCTGCCGCTCGAGACGCAGGACGCAGACGACCTCGCGCTGCTGGCCATCGACGCCGGGGCCGAGGACGTGGACACGGACAGCGACCCGCTCGAGGTGTACACGCCCCCGACCGAGCTCGAGAGCGTGCGGCGCTCGCTGGAAGCGGCGGGGGTTCGGATCGACTCCGCCGAGCTCGTCATGCAGCCCACGAACATGATCGAGGTGGACGCCGCCAGGGCGCGCGCGAACCTCCGGCTCATCGAGCACCTCGAGGATCACGACGACGTGCAGCGCGTCACGGCGAACTTCGAGATCCCGGACGAGGTGCTGGCGGAGGCGGCCGCGGGTTGATCCGCCCCGACGACGCCCGCTCGTGATCGTCCTCGGGATCGACCCCGGCACCGCGATCACCGGCTACGGCGTCGTCGAGCGCTCCGGATCCCGCATCACGGCACTCGACTACGGCGTGATCGAAACGCCCTCCGACCGGCCGCTCGCCGAGCGCCTCCTCGAGATCCGAGCGGCCATCTCGGACCTCATCGCGACCCACCGGCCCGCGCTCGTCGCGGTCGAACGGCTCTTCTTCAATCGGAACGTGCAGACGGCCTTCGCCGTGGGCCAGGCACGCGGCGCCGTGCTGCTGACGGCCGCGGAGCACGGGCTGCCGGTCTTCGAGTTCACTCCGAACGAGGTGAAGATCGCGGTGACGGGCTACGGGCGCGCGCCGAAGGACCAGGTGCAGCGAATGGTGCAGGCGGTGCTGGCGCTGCCCGATCTGCCCAGGCCGGATGACGCCGCGGATGCGCTGGCGATCGCGATCTGCCTGGCGCACAGCCGGCCGGCGGCGACGGAGGCAGCGGCGCGATGATGGGGATGATGACCGGTCGCCAGACTCGCCGGTCCCGCCGCGCGCGCCGGCGCCGCGACGGCGCGCCCGCGTTGCGATGATCGCCTCGCTGTACGGGACCGTCGATGTCATCGGGCACGACGCGCTCGTGCTGGACGTCGGCGGGGTCGGGTACCGCGTCTTCGCGGGCCCGTCCACGCTGGCGTCCGCCAGGCTCGGCGAGGCGCTCAAGCTCCACACGCACCACCTGGTCCGCGAGGATCTCCAGGCGCTCTACGGCTTCCGGACGGCCGAGGAGGTCGCGCTGTTCACGCTGCTGCTGAGCGTCACCGGGGTCGGGCCGAAGGTCGCCCTCGCGATCCTGTCGTCCCGGCCGGTGGCCGACCTCCAGCTCGCGGTCATGCAGGGCGACGAGGCCGTGCTCACGTCCGTGTCGGGCGTGGGAAAGCGGCTCGCGGCGCGGATCGTGCTCGAGCTGCGAGAGAAGGTGGCGGCGGCCGGGATGGCGGCGGCGGCCGCGGTTCCGGGCCGCGGATCGTCGGCCGGGGCGGGCGAGACCGAGGTCGTGGCCGCGCTCCAGGCGCTCGGCTACTCGCAGTCCGAAGCGCGCGAGGCGGCCCGCGGGAGTGTCGCTGACGCGGGCTCCGACGCCTCGCTCGAAGAGCGGGTGAAGTCCGCGCTCCGTCGGCTGAGCCGCGAGTAGGCCTGGCTCGTCACCG
>JAJYGH010000077.1 GCA_021785175.1 Chloroflexota bacterium
CGACATGGCGGTCGAGCTCATCACCCCCATCGCGCTCGAGACCGGGCAGCGCTTCGCCATCCGCGAGGGCGGCCACACCGTGGGCGCCGGCGCGATCACCAGCATCACGGAGTAGGGCATGGCGAAGCAGCGGATCAGGATCCGCCTCAAGGCCTACGACCATCGACTGCTCGATCAGTCGGCGCTCCAGATCGTGGAGACCGCGCAGCGGACGGGGGCCGACGTCGTCGGCCCGGTGCCGCTCCCGACCCGTATCGAGAAGTTCACCGTCCTGCGATCGCCGTTCATCGACAAGGACAGCCGGGAGCAGTTCGAGATCCGCACGCACAAGCGGCTCATCGACATCCTCGATCCGTCGTCGAAGACCGTCGACGCCCTGATGCGACTCTCGCTGGCAGCGGGCGTCGACATCGAGATAAAGATGTAGATGAGCATCGGAATCATCGGCCGCAAGGCCGGCATGACACAGGTCTTCGCCGAAGACGGGACGATGATCCCGGTCTCGGTGCTGATCGTCGAACCCAACACCGTGACCCGGCTTCGGACGGCGGAGCGCGACGGCTACACGGCCGTCCAGATGGGCGCCGGGACGGCGAAGCGCCTCAGCCGGCCGCGCCTGGGACAGCTGCGCGACCTGCCGCGCGTCAAGCACCAGCGCGAGTTCCGCGTCGACAGCGTCGACGACTACCAGGTGGGCCAGGAGGTCCGACTCGAGAGCCTGTTCGCCGCCGGCGACAAGGTGGACGTCACGGGCGTCAGCAAGGGCCGGGGCTTTGCCGGCACCATCAAGCGCCACCACTTCCGCCGCGGCCCCGAGACGCACGGCTCCGACTCGCATCGGCAGGTCGGATCGGTCGGTGCGGGCACGACGCCGGGCCGCGTGTACCGTGGCCTCGGCATGGCGGGCCACATGGGCGACGCGCGGGCCACGATCAAGAAGCTGACGGTCGTCCGGACGGATCCAGAGCGCAACCTGCTGCTCGTCAAGGGGTCGGTTCCGGGCGCGCCGAACGCTCTCGTCATGGTCAGGAAGGCGTAGCGATGCCGCAGACCACCCTCTTTCGCAAGACGGGCGAGGAGGCCGGCACCGTCGACCTCCCCGATGCGCTGTTCTCGGCGCCGGTCAACGCCGCCGTGCTCCACCAGGCCGTCGTCGCGCAGCTCGCCGGACGGCGCCTCGGGACGCACGACACGAAGACCCGGGGCGATGTCGCCGGCGGCGGCAAGAAGCCGTATCGCCAGAAGGGCACGGGCCGCGCGCGCCAGGGCTCGCGCCGGGCCCCGCACTTCGCCGGAGGCGGCATCGTGTTCGGACCGCACCCGCGCAGCTACGAGCAGCGGCTGCCGCGCCGGATGAAGCGCCTCGCGCTCCGCGGCGCGCTCACCGCGAAGTACGGAGACGGCGCGGTCCGCGTCGTCGAGGATCTCGCGATGGAGGCGATCCGGACGCGCGAGCTCGTCGGGTACCTCGGCGCGCTCAACGCGGCGGGCCGCGTGCTCGTGGTCGCGCCCTCGCGCGACCAGCGGCTCTCCCTGTCGGCCCGCAACCTGCCCGAGGTCGACGTCATCCTGGCCGACTCGCTCAACGTGGTCGACGTGCTGAACGCCGACCTCCTGCTGATCGAGCAGCCCGCGATCGCGACGCTCGAGGAGGTGTACGCGTGACGCTCCAGAGCGCAGAGGTGATCGTCCGCCCGGTCATCAGCGAGAAGTCCATGGACCTCACACAGCGGAACAAGTACACGTTCCGCGTGCAGGAGGGCGCCAACAAGCTCCAGATCAAGCGTGCCGTCGAGGACCTCTTCAAGGTCAAGGTCCTTTCCGTCAACGTCTCGACGACGAAGGCGAAGGAGAAGGTGCGGGGCACGCGGCGGGGGCGAGTCACGGGCGAGCGGAGCCCGTGGCGGAAGGCCGTCGTGACGGTCTCCGCCGGCGACAAGATCGAGTTCTTCGAGGGGGTCTAGGCGATGCCGCTGCGAAGCTACAAGCCGACCTCCGCCGGCCGGCGGTTCATGACCCGGTCCACATTCGCCGAGGTCACGACCGACGAGCCGTACAAGCCGCTCCTCGAGCCCCAGAAGCGGGGCAGCGGGCGGAACAACCAGGGCCGCCTCAGTGTCCGCCACCGCGGCGGAGGCGAGAAGCAGCACTACCGCCGTATCGACTTCAAGCGCGACAAGGTGGGCGTGCCGGCGCGCCTGGCGACGATCGAGTACGACCCGAACCGGTCGGCACGCATCGGCCTCCTGCACTACCGCGATGGCGAGAAGCGCTACATCCTGGTGCCCAACGGGCTGCGGGTGGGCGACGTCGTCGTGAGCGGCCCGGGCGTCGAGGCGCGCGTGGGGAACGCGCTGCCGCTGGCCGACGTCCCGCTCGGCACGACGATCCACAACATCGAGCTGGTCCCCGGCAAGGGCGGCCAGATCGTCCGTTCCGCGGGCGCGTCCGCGCAGCTCCTCGCGAAGGAAGGGGAGTTCGGCACGGTCCGGCTCCCGTCCGGCGAGATGCGACGCGTGCCGCTGCGGTGCGTGGCCACGGTCGGCCAGGTCGGCAACCTCGACCACGAGAACCAGAGCCTCGGCAAGGCCGGCCGCGCCCGGCATATGGGCCAGCGACCCGAGGTGCGCGGCGTGGTCATGAACCCGCGCGAGCACCCGCACGGCGGCGGCGAAGGCAAGTCGCCGACCGGCATGCCGCCCAAGACGCCGTGGGGCAAGCCCGCGATGGGCCTGCGGACGCGGCGGAACAAGACGACGGACCGCCTGATCGTGCGGTCCCGCCACCGCAAGAGCTAGGCCGAAAGGAGGTCGCTGATGTCGCGGTCAGTCAAGAAGGGGCCGTTCGTAGAGACGCGTCTCCTCGGCCGCGTCCAGGAGATGAACAAGCGCAACGAGAAGCGGGTCCTCAAGACCTGGTCCCGTGCGAGCGTCATCTTCCCGGACTTCGTGGGGCACACTGTCGCCGTCTACAACGGACGCCGTCACATCCCGGTCTACGTGACCGAGAACATGGTCGGACACCGGCTGGGCGAGTTCGCGCCGACGCGGACGTTCCGCGGGCACGGCAAGCACACCGAGCGCTCGACGGCGCTGAAGTAGGAGCACGCCGTGCGAGTCGCCGCCACCGCCAAGTACATCCGCCGCTCGACGCGCAAGACGCGTCTCGTCACCCAGGCGATCGTCGGTCGCCCGGTGGGCGAGGCAAGCGCCATGCTGCAGTTCATGCCGCAGGGCGCGGCGAGGGACGTCGCGAAGGTGCTGAAGAGCGCCGCCGCGAACGCGGAGAACAACCATCATCTCGCGCCCGACGACCTGGTCGTCGCCGAGGCGCGGGCCGACGAGGGCCCGACGATCAAGCGCTGGCACCCTCGCGCGCAGGGGCGCGCGTTCCCCATTCACAAACCGATGACCCATATCACCGTGGTCGTCGAGAGCAAGGAGGCGTAGGTTGGGTCACAAGGTCCATCCGTACGGCTTCCGCATCGGCGTCTCGCGGGGCTGGACGGCGAACTGGTACGCGGACAAGAACTACAGCGACCTCCTCAAGGAGGACTTCGCGATCCGCGACCTGATCGACAGGCGCCTCGCGAACGCGAGCGTGAGCCATGTCGAGATCGAGCGCGGCATCAACCACGTGACGGTCACGATCCACACGGCGAAGCCGGGGATCGTGATCGGCAAGGGGGGTGCCAACGTCGAGGCGCTGCGCCAGCAGATCGGCCGGCTGTCGAGCCGGAAGGTCAAGCTGGAGATCAAGGAGATCCGTCAGCCGGAGCTCGACGCGCAGCTTGTCGCCGCCAACATCGCGCAGCAGCTGAGCCGGCGAATCGCCTTCAAGAAGGCGATGAAGCAGTCGGTGCAGCGCACGATGAAGGCCGGGGCGAAAGGCGTCCGGATCGCGGTCGCCGGCCGCCTGGGCGGGGCCGAGATGGCCCGCCGCGAGTGGGAGCGCGAGGGGCGGATCCCGCTCGGCACGCTCCGCGCCGACATCAGCTACGGCCAGGTCCATGCGCACACCACGTACGGACGCATCGGCGTCAAGGTGTGGGTCTACCGCGGCGACATCATGCCCGAGCGCCAGGCGCCCCGCGAGGCGACCCCGGCGGCGACGGGGGCCTGAGCGATGCTGATCCCGAAGCGAGTCAAGCATCGGCGGGTCATGCGCGGCCGCATGAGCGGCGTGGCCAAGGGTGGCAGCACGATCGCATTCGGCGAGTACGGCCTCATGACCGAGGAGCCCGCGTGGATCACGAGCCGTCAGATCGAGGCGGCCCGGCGCGCGATGACCCGCTCGGTCAAGCGCGGCGGCAAGGTCTGGATCCGCATCTTCCCCGACAAGCCGGTCACGAAGAAGCCGGCCGAGACCCGCATGGGTTCTGGCAAGGGCGCTCCGGACCACTGGGTCGCCGTCGTCAAGCCCGGCCGGATCCTCTTCGAGCTGGCCGGCGTGCCGCTCGAGGAGGCGGCGGAGGCGATGCGGCTGGCGGGCCACAAGCTGCCGGTGAACGTCAAGTTCGTTGTCCGCGAAGGCGTGGTGACCGATGGACATCGATGAGGTCCGCGCGCTCTCGGACGGTGAGCTCGAGTCCGAGCTTGCCGCCGCGCGGCGCAACCTGTACGACCTGCGGTTCCAGCTGGCCACGCGCCAGCTGAGCGACTACAACCAGATCCGGACCACGCGCAAGCGGATCGCCAGACTTCTGACGGTGCAGACCGAGCGCCGCGCGGGACGGCCGGCCGTGGAGGCCGGGCAATGAGCGGAGCGAAGGTGGAGACGCATCGGAAGACCAAGGTCGGGCGCGTCGTCAGCGACAAGATGGACAAGACGATCGTCGTGTCGGTCGAGCGGCTGTCGCGGCACCCGCTGTACAAGCGCGTCGTCCGCCTGACCACGAAGTTCAAGGCCCATGACGAGCGCAACGAGGCGCGCATCGGCGATACGGTGCGCATCGAGGAGTCGCGGCCGATGAGCGCGACGAAGCGCTGGCGGCTCGTCGAGATCGTCCAGCGGGCCTCCGACGGGACGGGCGAGCAGCTCGTGCCCGAGGAGGAATCCACGTCCCAGGCGATCCATCACGCGGCGCACCACGGGCGGGCCGAAGAGGCTCCGTCCGGAGGGGCGACGGCATGATCCAGCAGTACAGCCGGCTCCGTGTCGCCGATAACACCGGCGCACGGACCATCCAGTGCATCCGGATCATGGGCCGCTCGCAGAAGACGACCGCGGAGGTCGGCGACGTCATCATCGCCAGCGTGAAGCAGGCGATCCCGAACGCGGCCGTCAAGAAGGGCGATGTCGTGCGGGCCGTCGTCGTGCGCACGGCGAAGGAATACGGGCGGCCGGACGGCAGCTACATCCGCTTCGACGAGAACGCGGCCGTCCTCATCAACAACCAGGGCAACCCGCGCGGGACCCGGATCTTCGGTCCGGTCGCGCGCGAGCTGCGGGACCGGAACTACATGAAGATCGTCTCCCTCGCGCCGGAGGTGCTCTGAGATGCCGGCAGGCGAGGTCGCGAAGCACGTGACCAAGATGCCCGAGATCCGCAGGGGCGATCAGGTCCTCGTGCTGACAGGCAAGGACGCCGGCAAGCGCGGGACCGTGGACCGCGTGGTCCGGCCGGATCACGTGATCGTCGGCGGCGTGAACGTCTCGAAGCGGCACACGAAGCCGCGCACGCTCCAGGGCCGCAACGAGTCGGCGCCGCAGATCCAGCAGGGCGGGATCCTCGACAAGACGATGCCGCTGCCGATCAGCAACGTCATGGTCGTGTGCCCGTCGTGCGGGCAGCCGACCCGCGTCCGCCACACGGCGCTGGCGAACGGCAAGAGCGTCCGCGTCTGTGCCCGCTGCGGCGAGCCGCTGGCGCGCGAGGTGAAGTGATGAGCGACCTGAAGCGGCGCTATCACGACGACGTCGTCCCGGCGATGCAGAAGGAGTTCTCGTACGCGAACCCGATGCAGGTGCCGCGCCTCGAGAAGGTCGTGGTGAACATCGGGCTCGGCGAGGCGCTCCAGAACGCGAAGGCGATGGATGCCGCGGTCGGCGACCTGACCGCGATCACCGGTCAGAAGCCGATCGTCACGCGCGCCAAGCGCTCGATCGCGCAGTTCCGCCTCCGGACGGGCAATGCGATCGGCGCCAAGGTGACGCTCCGTGGCGACCGGATGTGGGACTTCCTCGAGCGGCTCACCCAGCTCGCGCTGCCCCGCATCCGCGACTTCCATGGCGTGCCGTCGCGCTCGTTCGACGGACGCGGCAACTACTCGCTCGGACTGCGGGAGCAGCTCGCGTTCCCCGAGATCGACTACGACAAGGTGGACCGCCTGCGCGGGCTCGAGGTGAGCATCGTGACGACGGCGAAGTCCGACGAGGAGTCGAAGAAACTGCTCGAACTCCTCGGCATGCCCTTCGCCGGCTAGCGGCGCGGGAGGGATCACGAATGGCCAAGAAGTCCATGATCGCGAAGGCGAACCGCCCGAACCGGTACAAGGTCCGGCAGAAGAACCGCTGCTCCGTCTGCGGCCGGCCGCGCGGGTACATGCGCCGCTTCGCGCTCTGCCGCATCTGCTTCCGGGAGCGCGCGCTCCTCGGGATGCTGCCCGGCGTGACGAAGTCGAGCTGGTGACCGCATGAACATTTCCGACCCGATTGCCGACATGCTGACGCGGATCCGCAACGCGAGCCGCGCCCGGCATCCCGATGTGCTCGTCCCCGCCTCCCGCACGAAGCGCGAGATCGCGCGAATCCTGAAGGACGAGGGATTCATCGCGGACTTCGACGAGTTCCGTGACGGGCCGCGCACGATGCTCCGCCTCTCGCTCCGGTACGTCGGCGGCAAGGCGCCCGTGGTGTCCGGTCTCAAGCGCATCAGCAAGCCCGGCCTCCGCGTCTACGCCGGCAAGACCGACATTCCCCGCGTCCTCGGCGGGCTCGGCATCGTCATCGTCAGCACCAGCCAGGGCATCATGACCGGCGCGCAGGCCCGCAAGGCCCAGCTCGGCGGCGAAGTCCTGGCCTACGTCTGGTAGGCCGCCATGTCTCGCATCGGACGACTCCCCATTCCCATCCCGGCCGGCGTCGACGTCACGCTCGACGGCTCGACCGTCACGGTCAAGGGCCCGCGCGGCGAGCTGCGGCGCGAGATCGCGCCCGAGGTCACGCTCGTACGCGAGGACGGCACGCTCCGCGTCGAGCGGCCGCGTGACGACAAGCGCTCGCGGGAGCTGCACGGCCTGACCCGGACACTGGTCGCGAACATGGTGACGGGCGTGACGGCGGGCTACCGCAAGCCGCTCGAGATCACCGGCGTGGGCTACCGCGCGCAGAAGGTCGGCGACAAGCTGCAGCTGACGCTCGGCTACAGCCATCCGATCGAGATCGAGCCACCTGCCGGCATCTCGTTCGAGGTCGACAACCCCGTGCGGCTCGCCGTCGTGGGGATCGACAAGGAGCTGGTGGGCCAGGTGGCCGCGACGGTCCGCGCCACGCGGAAGCCCGAGCCGTACAAGGGCAAGGGCGTCCGGTACGCCGGGGAGCGGATCCGCCGCAAGGCCGGCAAGGCCGGAAAGATCGGCGGCAAGAAGTAATCGACGGCGGACGCGGCCCGCGCGAAGCGGGACCGGTTCCGCGACCCAGGAGACGACGACAGCAATGGCCCAGGCACCTTCTCGGAGCGCCGCCCGGCAGAAGCGCCACGAGCGCATCCGTCTCACCACGCGGGGGACGGCGGCGCGGCCGCGCCTGGCCGTGTTCCGCAGCATCGACCAGATCTACGCTCAGGTCATCGACGACACTTCCGGCCGTACGCTTGCCGCCGCGTCGTCGCTCGAGCGCGAGATCCGCGCGCTGCAGGCGACCAAGACCGAACGGGCGCAGACCGTCGGCCGACTCATCGCCGAGCGCGCGAAGGCCGCCGGCGTCGACTGCGTCGTCTTCGACCGCGCGGGCTTCCGCTACCACGGACGCGTCAAGTCGCTCGCCGACGCGGCCCGCGAGGCGGGCCTCGACTTCTAGGACTGAAAGGAGCCATCGTTGGCGAGGATCGACCCAGCCAGGCTGACGCTCGAGGAACGCGTCGTCCAGATCAATCGCGTCGCCAAGGTCGTCAAGGGCGGTCGCCGCTTCAGCTTCAGCGCGGTCGTCGTCGTCGGCGACGGGGCAGGGCACGTGGGCGTCGGGCTCGGCAAGGCCGGCGAGGTGCCCGAGGCGATCCGCAAGGGCGTCGAGGACGCGAAGAAGCACCTGATCCGCGTGCCGCTCGTCGGCACCACCATCCCGCACGAGGTCACGGTCCGGTATGGGGCGAGCAACGTCCTGCTCCGCCCGGCCTCGCAGGGGACCGGCGTCATCGCCGGGGGCTCTGTGCGTGCAGTCGTGGAGTCGGCCGGGATCCGCGACATCCTGTCGAAGTCGCTCGGCTCGACGAACCCCGTGAACGTGACGCGGGCGACACTCGAGGCCCTGCGCAGCCTCCGGAGCGCCGAGGAGATCTCGGCCCAGCGCGGCGTGCGCCTCCGGAGCATCATCAGCGGTCAGCCGACGTCGGAGGTGGTAGCGGATGCCCGATAAGCTGCGCGTCCGCCTGCGCAAGAGCCCGATCAGCTACACGGCCAAGGCGCGGGGCACGGTCAGAGCCCTCGGCCTGCACCGCCTGCACGAGACCGTCGAGGTCCCGGACAACCCCGCGACGCGCGGGATGGTCCGTGCCGTCCGGTTCCTCGTCGAGGTCGAGGCAGTCCCCGAGCATGCCCCGGCGCCCGCGCACCGCCGCGCCGCCGCACCGGCCCGCGCAGCCTCGCCTGCAGCGAGCGAGGCCCCGGGCTCGGCGCCCCCCGAGGTCCAGCCTCAGTCCGCTCCGCTCGAGCCCGGCAGTGCCGGTCCGGGCGGCGCGGAGATCCCCGCGGCGACCGCGGAGGAGGAGCGAGCATGAAGCTCCACGATCTGCGGCCCGCCGAGGGCTCGCACACGACCCGGACGCGGGTCGGTCGCGGGATCGCGGCCGGGAAGGGCAAGACCGCCGGCCGCGGCACGAAGGGCCAGAAGGCCCGGACGGGGAGCTCGATCCCGGCATGGTTCGAGGGCGGCCAGACGCCGGCCTCGCAGCGCGTGCCGAAGCTCCGCGGGTTCAAGCGCCGTTTCCGGATCGAGTACGCCGTCGTCAACGTCGGGCGCATCAACGAGGTGGCCGCGGCGGGCGGGTTCGGCGAGCCGGCGGCGAACGCCCCGGTCGCCGTCAACCCCGAGCTGCTGGTCGCCGCCGGGCTCGTCGGATCGCTCCGTCAGCCGGTCAAGGTGCTCGGCCAGGGCGACGTCGACCGGCGCCTGTTCGTCGTCGCGGATGCGTTCACGAAGAGCGCGAGCGCGAAGATCGAGGCGGCCGGGGGCACTGCCCAGATCCTCGAGATCCCGGACACGGAGCTCGTGGCGCTCGGCGTGGACCGCGTCGAGACCGACGAGGGTCCGTCGCAGACCATGACGGAGGCCGCCGCGTCGGCGGCCGCGGAGTCGGATGCGACAGTGTCCGATGTGGCACCGGCTGAGGGGACCGGCGGCGACGCCCTGCAGCCCGCGGGGTCGTCTGAGCAGGAGCAGGGGCCGGCATCCCCGCAGGCGGAGTAGACCCGTGTTCGATGCCCTGATCAACGCGTTCCGCGCCCCCGACATCCGTCGCCGCATCCTGTTCGTGCTGGCGATGCTGATCCTGGTGCGCGCCCTGGCTCACGTGCCGGTGCCCGGCGTCAACCGGGCGGCGCTCAACACGCTGTTCCAGAACAACCAGCTGCTCGGCCTGCTGGACATCTTCTCCGGCGGCGGCCTGTCGTCGTTCTCGGTCATCGGCATGGGCGTGAACCCCTACATCAACGCGTCGATCATCATGACGCTGATGCAGGGCGTGATCCCGAGCCTGCAGGCGCTCTCGCACGAGGGTGAGTACGGGCGTCAGAAGATCAACCAGTACACGCGGTACCTGACGGTCCCGCTCGCGCTGATCCAGGGCTACGGCTTCCTCGCGATCCTGAACAGTCAGGGCGTCCTCACGAGCTTCGACCTGGCGAGTCTCGTCACGGTCACCCAGATCATCTCGCTGACCGCGGGCACCGTGCTCCTCATGTGGATGGGCGAGCTCATCACGGAGAAGGGCATCGGCAACGGTGTCAGCTTCATCATCTTCGCCGGCATCGTCGGACGCATACCGTCGGCCGCCGGCCGGTTCCTGGAGGCCCCGGACTGGGCGGCCGGCTTCGCGCTTGCCGTCGTCGGCCTCATCGCGATCGCCGGCATCGTGTACATCCAGGAGGGGCAGCGCCGGATCCCGGTCCAGTACGCGAGCCGCGTTCGAGGTCGTCGTCTCTACCAGGGCGGGTCGACGTTCCTGCCGCTCCGGGTGAACCAGGCCGGCGTCATCCCGATCATCTTCGCCGTCAGCATCATCCTGTTCCCGACGCAGATCGCGGCGTACTTCCAGTCGTCGCAGGTCAAGGTCGTGGCCGACATCTCGCGCGGGATCGAGACCCTGCTCGGGACGCAGAGCCCGCTGTACGCCGTGCTCTACTTCGTCCTGACGGTCGGCTTCACGTACTTCTACACCGCCTTCACCTTCAAGCCCGACGACACGGCGGACCAGCTCCGCAAGAACGGTGGGTTCATCCCCGGCATCAGGCCAGGCAACCCGACCCGCGATTATCTCCAGGCCGTGGTGTTCCGGATCACGATCGCGGGTGCGCTCTTCCTGGGCCTCGTGGCGGTCATGCCGTTCGTGCTCTCGCAGGCGTTCCCCAGCCTCGGCGGGATCGCGCTCGGCGGCACCGCACTGCTGATCGTGGTGTCGGTGGTCGTCGAGACGATGAAGCAGGTGGAGGCGCAGTTGATGATGCGCAACTACGAGGGCTTCATCCGGTGAAGGTCTACGTCATGGTCGGCGCTCCGGGCGCCGGGAAGGGCACGCAGGCGGCGATCCTCGCCGAACAGCTCGGGATGCGGCACCTCGCGTCCGGCGACCTGTTCCGCGAGGCGGTCCGCGAGGGCACGCCGGTGGGGCTCGAGGCGAAGCGGTACATGGACCGCGGCGCGCTCGTGCCGGACCCCGTCGTCATCGCGATGATCGAGGAGCGCCTCGACCGCCAGGATGCGGCCGCGGGTGTGATCCTCGACGGCTTCCCCCGCACCCGTCCCCAGGCCGAGGCTCTCGCCGTCGCGCTCGCGCGGCGCGAGGCGCAGGTCGACGCCGCCCTGTACGTCGGTGTCCCGGAAGACGAGCTCGTTCGGCGGCTCTCGGGTCGCTGGGTGTGCCGGGCGTCGGGCCACCCGTACCACGTCGTGAGCAAGCCGCCACTCGTCACGGGGATCTGCGACATCGACGGCTCCGAGCTGTACCAGCGCGAGGACGACCGGCCGGAGACCGTGCGGGCGCGCCTCGAGCAGCAGCTCGCGCCGATGTACGACGTCATCGACCACTACACCGAGCTCGGTGTCCTCGTCGCCGTCGACGGCACGCAGCCCATCGCGGCGGTGACCGAGGCACTCCTCCGCGCGATCGCCCATCCCGCCCGGCCGGCGGGCCGGAGCGAGGCGGCATGATCCTGTCGGAGCGGCGCGTCACCCTGAAGTCCCGCAGCCAGGTCGAGAAGATGCGGACGGCAGGACGGCTGGTGGCGGACGTGCTCGACAGGCTGTCGGAGGAAGTGCGGCCCGGCGTGACGACCGGCGACCTCGACCGGATCTCGGCGGAGATGATCCGTCGCGCGGGTGGTGTCCCGTCGTTCGTGGGCGTTCCCGGCCCGCTCGCCCCGTACAGGCACACGATCTGCGTCTCGATCGACGACGAGGTCGTCCACGGAATCCCGGGCAAGCGGCGCATCGAGCCCGGCGAGGTCGTGTCGATCGACGCCGGCGCAATCATCGACGGCTGGCACGGCGACGCGGCGCGGACGTTCGTCGTGGGCGACGTCCCTCCCGAGGTCCGGCTGCTCGTCGACGAGACGAGGCGTGCGATGGATGCCGGGATCGCCGCGGCCCGTCCGGGCGCGTCGATCGGCGACGTCGCGGCCGCCGTGGAGGGGGTGGCGCTCGAGCACGGCTACGGCGTCCTCCGCGAGTACGGCGGGCATGGCATCGGCACCGAGATGCACGAGGAGCCGTTCGTGCCGAACCACCGAGACGCCGGTCGAGGCCGGAAGCTCGAGGTCGGGTTGTGCCTGGCGATCGAGCCGATGTTCACGCTGGGCGGCCACGAGGTGCGTGTCGGCGACGACGGCTGGACGGTCTCCACGGTCGACGGCAGCATCGCCGCGCACTGGGAGCAGACGATCGCGATCATGCCGGATGGTCCAGAGATCCTGACCGTCAACGGGCGCGATGTCAGTTTGTCGCAGATTAGGCATGTCTGATACACTCAGCGTTCGCGTGCCGCGTCCGCGTGACGTGGTGCCCGCGGATCACCAGCAGAGAGGGGTATGACGGTCGCCTGTGGCTAAGAAGGACGCCATCGAGGTGGAGGGCACGGTCATCGAGCCGTTGCCCAACACGATGTTCGCTGTCGAGCTCGAGAACGGGCATCGCGTCCTTGCCCACATCAGCGGCAAGCTGCGGATGAACTTCATCCGGATCCTCCCAGGCGACCGGGTCCGCGTCGAGTTGTCGCCGTACGACCTGTCGCGCGGACGAATCACGTATCGACTCAAGTAGGGCAGGGCAGGCAAAGGTGAAGGTCCGAGCGTCGGTCAAGACGCGATGTGAGCGCTGCAAGATCATCCGCCGGCACGGCACGGTGATGGTCCTGTGCACGAATCCAAAGCACAAGCAGCGTCAGGGTTAGGAGCAGCATGGCACGCATCTCCGGCATCGATCTCCCGCGCGAGAAGCGCGTCGAGGTGGCCCTGACGTACATCTACGGGATCGGCCTCCCCACGAGCCAGGTGATCCTCGCGCAGGCGAACGTGAACCCGGACACGAGGGTCCGTGACCTCACCGAGGAGCAGGTGGGACGCCTCCGCGACATCATCGACCGGCGCTACAAGGTCGAGGGCGACCTGCGCCGGGAGGTCGCCCTCAACATCAAGCGCCTGCAGGAGATCGGCTCCTACCGGGGCCTGCGGCACCGCCGCAACCTGCCCGTGCGCGGCCAGCGCACGAAGACCAATGCGCGGCAGCGGCGCGGTCCGAAGCGGACCGTCGGCGTGCGCCGCAAGAAGTAGCCCAACCGGGACGTAGCAGCAGGTAGTACCGACGCATGGCGGAACGCAAGCGCGCCACCAAGACCCGGCGGCGCGAACGAAAGAACGTGCCGGTGGGGCACGTGCACATCCAGGCCTCGTTCAACAACACGATCGTCACGATCACCGATCCTTCGGGCGCGACGGTTGCGTGGGGCAGCGCGGGCCTGGCGGGGTTCAAGGGCTCTCGCAAGAGCACGCCCTATGCCGCCGCGTTGAGCGCCGATGGCGCCGCGAGACGCGCGATGGAGCACGGCATGCGCCAGGTCGAGGTGTTCGTGAAGGGACCGGGCGCCGGACGCGAGCAGGCGATCCGCTCGCTGCAGGCGGCCGGGCTCGAGGTGACGGCCATCACCGACGTGACGCCGATCCCGCACAACGGCTGCCGCCCGCCCAAGCGGCGCCGCGTCTGAGCAGGAGCGAGCGATGGCCCGATACCACGATTCCGTCTGCCGTCTGTGCCGTCGGGAGGGCACCAAGCTCTTCCTGAAGGGCACCCGCTGCTACACCAAGAAATGCTCCGTCGAGCGGCGCCCGAGCCCTCCTGGGCAGCACGGTGTCCGCCGCCGGAAGATGTCCGACTTCGGCACGCACCTGCGGGAGAAGCAGAAGTTCCGCAGGGTCTACAGCGTCATGGAGCGCCAGTTCAAGGACTACTTCGCGATCGCGCGGTCGCGCCCCGGCGTGACGGGCGAGAATCTGTTGCGCCTTCTCGAGCTGCGCCTCGACAACGCGGTGTACCGGATGGGCTTCGCCACGAGCCGGCCGATGGCGCGGCAGCTCGTCGGGCACGGCCACTTCGCGGTCAACGGCGTCCCCACCGACATCCCGTCGTATCAGCTCCGGGCCGGAGACCGCGTCGAGGTCGTCGAGTCGAGCCGGTCCCTGGAGCCGTTCAAGAACGCGCGATCCCAGATGGGGGCCGCCCCGCGGCCGGAGTGGCTGGCCGTCGACCCGGAGCACCTCAGCGCGACCATCGCCGCCCTGCCGCGCCGCGACCAGATGCCGCTCGAGCTCAACGAGCAGCTCGTGGTCGAGTACTACTCGAGGTAGAGCGTTGGTGATGCAACTGGAGACACCCCAGATCGAGCAGCTCGAGCAGCTGGGGTCGTCCTACGCCAAGTTCGAGGCAGGTCCGCTGCCCGCCGGGTACGGCGTCACGCTCGGGAACGCGCTGCGCCGCGTGCTGCTCTCGTCGCTCGAGGGCGCCGCGGTCACGGCCGTCCAGATCCGCGACGTCTACCACGAGTTCAGCACGATCCCGGGCGTCAAGGAGGACGTCACCCAGATCGTGCTCAACGTCAAGAAGCTTCGCCTCAAGACGTACGCGCCGGACCACCCGGTCCAGCTCAAGCTGACCAAGACGGGTGCCGGCGAGGTCACGGCCGCGGACATCACACCGTCGGCCGAGGTCGAGGTCATCAACCCAGAGCTGCACCTCATGACGCTCGACTCGGGCGACGTGACGGTCGAGATGGACCTGACGGTCGAGTCCGGCATCGGATACCTGGGCGCCGAGCGGCCCGAGCCGCTCCCGATCGGCGTGATCCCGGTCGACGCGGTGTTCTCGCCGGTCCGGCGCGTCAACTACACTGTCGAACCGGTCCGCGTCGGCCAGATGACCAACTACGACAAGCTCACCCTCGAGGTCGAGACCGACGGGTCGATCTCGCCGGAGGAGGCGCTGTCGAACGCCGCGGACATCCTGGTCCGGCACTTCAGCCTGTTCACGGCTGCGGGCAAGCAGGTCGGGGCCGGGGCCGCGGGCGCCGTTTCGACGCCGCAACTCCCGGCGAACATGCTCGAGATGCCGATCGAGGAGCTCGACCTGCCGATGCGGGCGTACAACTCGCTGAAGCGGAACAACATCGTGAAGGTCGGCCAGCTGCTCCAGCTGTCGGACGACGACCTCCTCCGCATGCGGAACTTCGGCAAGAAGTCGCTCGACGAGATGAAGGAGCGGCTCCGGATGCGCGGGTTCACGCTGCCGGATGACGAGTCCGGCGATGGGGCCGGCGTGGACGAGGAGCTTCCCGAGGACGAGGAAGCGCTGGACGAACTCGACGGCGAAGAGGCCGACGAGGACGGAGACGACGAAGGCGACGGCGATCTGATCGCGCCGTCCGACACGGAGGCCTGACGGATGGCTCACCGCGTGGACGGCCGGAAGCTCGGCCGCAAACAGGGACCGCGGCTCGCGCTCTACAAGAACCTCGTCGTGTCGGTGCTCCGATACGAGCAGGTCCGGACCACCGAGGCGAAGGCCAAGGAGGTGCGGGGGCGCGTCGACCACGTCATCTCACTCGCACGCGACGGGTCGCTGACCGCGCGCCGGCGGGCGATCGCGGAGCTGCCCGACGAGCCGCTCGTCATCGACAAGCTGTTCAACGAGATCGCACCGAAGTACGCCGATCGGACGTCGGGGTTCACACGGATCGTCCGGCTCGGGCAGCGGGCCGGCGATGCGGCGCCGATCGTGCAGATCGAGCTCGTTTGACGGCTCGATAGGCGGCGGGAGCGCCGACGCAGCGATGCGCTGGCGCGGCGGCCAACGATGACCGGTCGCGAGACCGGTCGCAGGCCCGCCCGAGAGGGCGGCCCCGTGCGGTATCGGGCACGGGTCGAATACGACGGGACGGCGTTCGACGGGTTCCAGGTCCAGCCTGGCCATCGCACCGTCCAGGGAGAACTGGAAGCGGCACTCTCGCGACTCACCGACGGCGTCGGTGTCCGCGTGATCGCCGCCGGACGGACGGATGCCGGGGTGCATGCGTCGGGGCAGGTGATCTCGTTCACCTATCCTGGACGGCTCCCGGCCCGGGAGCTCGAACGGGCGCTCGGCGCGATCCTGCCGGCCGACATCGGGGTCAGCGGCCTCCGCCGCACGAGCCCGGGCTTCCACCCACGCTACGCGGCGCGGTACCGGGAGTACCGCTACACCGTCTGGAACGGGCCGCGCAGCCCGCTCCGTGAGCGCTTCGCGCTCGGGGTGCGGGTCCCGCTCGACGTCGCGGCGATGTCCGAGGCGGCGTCGGCCCTCGTGGGCCGGCACGACTTCTCGGCCTTCGGCGCGGCAGACCGACAACCGATCCGGACCATTCACTGGATCCGGGTCCGCAGGACGGGCCACGAGGTGACGATCGACGTCGCCGCGGACGCGTTCCTGCGCCAGATGGTGCGAAGCATCGTGGCGGCACTGCTCCGCGTTGGGCGCGGGGAGATGGCCGCGGGCGACGTGGCGGCGGCACTCGGGTCGTCGCGACGGGCCTTCCACGGTGCGGTGGCGCCGCCGCAGGGGCTGTGCCTCCGGCGCGTCGTGTACGACGGGCCGGCTCGACGGACGGAGAGGAATGACGACGAAGACGTATACGCCTAGCGAGGAGGCGATCGAGCGCCGCTGGTTCGTGGTCGACGCCGCCGGCCAGACGCTCGGCCGCCTGGCGTCGCGCGTGGCGCGCGTCCTCGAGGGCAAGCACAAGCCGACGTACGCAACGCACATCGACACCGGCGATCACGTGATCATCGTCAACGCGAGCCGGATCGGGGTGACGCGCGACAAGCGCGAGACAAAGGTCTACACGCGGCACAGCGGGTACCCGCACGGCCTGCGGCAGGAGACGCTCGGCGACCTGCTGGACCGCCGCCCGGAGGAGGCCATCCGCCGGGCCGTGAAGGGGATGCTGCCGCGGAATCGACTCGGCACGCAGCAGCTTCGCAAGCTGAAGGTATATGCGGGCGCGGAGCACCCGCACCAGGCGCAGCGGCCGGAACCGCTGCCCTGAACGGAGACGACAGCACGATGAGCACGAACGCCGCCTTCTACTACGGGACCGGTCGCCGCAAGACCAGCATCGCCCGCGTCCGGCTGATCCCGGGCGAGGGCGAGATCGTGGTCAACGGGCGCTCGCTCGACGAGCACTTCGGCAATGCCATCAACCAGTCCGAGATCCTCATGCCGTTTCGGGTCACCGGGACGGAGGGGCACTTCAACGCGATGGTGAAGGTCGAAGGCGGCGGGTATCAGGGCCAGGCCGGCGCCATCCGGCACGGCATCGCGCGCGCCCTGCTCCAGTCCGACCCGGAGACGACGCGGCTGCCGCTGCGCCAGGCCGGCCTCCTCTCGCGCGACCCGCGCATGAAGGAGCGCAAGAAGTACGGCCTGAAGCGCGCCCGGAAGGCGCCGCAGTACACGAAGCGCTAGCGGAGAGGGGCGGGTCCTGCCGCGGAGTGGGCCGCCCTTTCCGCTCCGCTCGGCCGGTGCGGCCCGCGCGTCACCTGCCTCCCTCGTCGCGCCGAAGGGGAGGGTCAACCGCCACTCCCTCGCTCGTCGCCTGAAGGGGAGGGTCAACCGGTGGAATCGGGCCGAAGGGCGTGCAGGCCGGCCCGGCGTATGCCACGCTGACGGCATGCCGGACCCGATCTTCGAGCGGTACAAGGAGGCGCTGAGGGCGGGCCACGTGGCCGCGCTGCGCGGCAGGCCCGATGACGCGCTGGAGCGGTACCGCGAGGCCGCGGCGCTGGCGCCCGACCGGCCGCTGCCACACGTCAGCGCGGCCGAGGTCCTGCTTCGGCTCGGCCGGCGCGACGCGGCGCTCGCGGCATCCGCGGCCGGGCTCCGGCTCGCCCCAGGGGACGACGGGGTGCTGGACGTCGCGGCGCGGGCGGAGGAGGCGGCGGGGAACCGCGCGAAAGCGGCGACGCACTTCGACCGGCTCGCCTCGCTCCGCGGAGAGGAGGGCCGCCTCGAGCCTGCACTGGAGGCGGCCGAGCGGGCGCAGGATCTCGACTTCACGGGGGAGCGCGCGGAGCGCGTGCGCGCCCTGCGCGGGGCCCTCGAGGACGCGCGGACCAGGCTCGCGAGCCGCGAGTGGGAGGTCCCCGAGCCCGGCCCGGTGCCCGCACGGTCGCCGGAACGTGATCGTGCCGCTCAGGTGGCGCGTCCGGCGACGGCAGCCGACTGGGCGGCGCTTGCCGCCGCCGAAGCCATCGCACCCCGCGGGACCGAGCCGCCGCCGGCCGAGGCCGCGCTCGAGCCTCCGCGATCGGCCATACCGACGCCCGCTCCCCGCGAGGCCGTGCAGGCCGATCGGGATGTGGCGCCATCGTCGCCCGGTCCGGCGCCCGCGCCCGCCGACCCAGCGGCACCGGTGCCCGCCCCGCACGGCCCGGAACCCTCGCCCCCGCTCGCCGGCGACCTCGCGTTCCTGGCCGCGGAAGACCGGGCGGATGCGGGCGACCCGCACGGGGCCGCGCGCCTCTACCTCGAGGCTGCCGCGGCCTACCTTGCCGTCGGCGCCGCGGGCACGGCCGTCGACACGTGCCTTCGGGCGCTGGCCCGGACACCCGGCGATCTCGACGTCCACCTGGCGCTCGCACGGGTGCAGGCCTCGAGCGGACACGAGGAGCGTGCGCGCCAGGCAGCCGATCTCCTGTCCCGTCTCCTCACCCTCCGCGGCGATACCGGAGGCCTGGCGGCCGTTGCGGCGTTCATGTCGACCCTCGACGGGCCTCGCAACCGCATCTGAAAGCAACCCCGGAGGCATCGCCGTGAGGTCTGCAGCCGGGGGACGGCTGGTAGACTAGTCGTTCCATGCAGCTCGTCGACCTGCTCTCGGGCATTCAGCCGAAGCCGACGACGTTCATCGACATCGGACTCACGGCGCTCCTGATCTATGGCCTGTTCAGCCTGATCCGGGACACCCGCGCGGTCCGGCTCGTCATCGGCGTCGTGCTGCTGTACGGGCTGTACGTCCTCGCACAGCTGCTCGGCCTCCAGCTTCTTTCCCAGCTCCTGCAGGCCGGCGCGTACGTGGGGCTGTTCGCCCTCGTCGTCGTCTTCCAGCCCGAGCTGCGCCGCGCGCTCGAGCGGCTCGGGCACGTCGGGTCCCTGGGCTGGATGCTGGCGCCCGGCCAGCAGGGGGGCGCCATCGACCGCGTCGCGGCCGAGGTCGCCCGCGCGGCAGCGGGCTTCGCGAAGGATCGCCACGGGGCGCTGATCGTGCTCGAACGCGAAACGGGCCTCGAGGACCTGGGCGAGACCGGCGTCATGATGCACGCCGACGTCTCGGCCGAGCTCCTGCGCACCATCTTCATGCCGCGCTCGCCGCTGCACGACGGTGCCGCGATCATCCGCGGCGACCGTGTCCTCGCCGCCGGCGCCGTACTGCCTCTCGCCGAGAGCGGCCCCGGCGACGAGCGGTTCGGGACGCGGCACCGGGCGGCATTCGGCGTGACGGAGGAGACGGACGCGCTGGTCGTCGTCGTGAGCGAGGAAACCGGGTCCATCGGGCTGGTCGAACGTGGGCGGATCGTGCGCGACCTCGACGAGGAGCAGCTCCGGGTAGCGCTCGTCACGCTGCTCCGTCTCGACGCGTCGCTCCGCTCCTCGTCGGGCGAGCGTCACGCGAGCCTGCCGGCGCCGCGCCGCGCGCGCCATCTGCCCCGGCCGAACCTGACGCACCGGCCGCCGCGCGGGGGAGCGCCGGGTGCCGCCGCGGGCGCGGTATCCGCGGGACGGGTCGACCGCACGTGATGGCGCGCCGGCTCCTGCGCGTCCTCGTCCGGAACTGGCCACTGCGACTCGGGGCGATCGCGCTCGCGACCCTGCTGTACCTCGGGCTCGTGATCTCGCAGAACGCCCGAACGTGGAACGGCCCCGTCCCGATCGACGCGGCGAACCAGCCTGCGGACACGTTCCTGCTCGCGAGCCTCGGGAACGTGACGAGCGTGCAGTACATCGCCCCGCTCGACATCGCCGCGCAGGTCACGAGCGCGTCGTTCGTGGCCACCGCCGACCTCGGCGCGGCGGGCGGGCAGCCCGCCGGGACGCCCGTCACCGTGCCCGTCCACGTCGTCGCACGGGATCAGCGCATCCAGGTCGTCAGCTGGGAGCCCGCGACCGTGGTTGCGCGCCTCGATCCCGTGATCAGCCAGCAGGTCCCCGTCCAGGTCGATCGCGGGACGGTACCCACCGGCCTCACCGCGGGCCAGCCCGTGGTCAACCCCACGACCGTCATCGTCACCGGCGCCAGCTCGCTCGTGTCACAGGTATCCTCGGCGGTCGCTCGCGTCGTCATCGACGCGAGCGGCGCGAACGTCGACACGAACGTCGACCTCGTGGCGGTCGACGCGCGGGGCCAGATCGTGTCGCCCGTGACGATCCAGCCCACGACCGTGCACGTCACGATCTCCGTCGGCGAGCGGCAGGTGAACCGCACCGTGCCCGTCATCCCGGACGTCACCGGCAACCTGGCGACGGGCTACGCGATCCGCGACGTCACGGTGACGCCGCTCACCGCGACGGTCAGCGGCTCAGGCTCGAGCATCGCGGCCCTGTCGGGCATCCAGACCGTCCCGATCAGCGTCGCGGGGCGCAGCACGGACCTGACGACGAGCGTGGCGTTGCAGCCTCCGCACGGCGTCACCGTCGTCGGTCCGACGAAGGTGCAGGTGCGCGTCCGCGTGACCCTCGAGACCGGGTCCCGGAGCTTCGGGGCCGGAGTGACACTCTCCGGCGCGCGCGCGGATCGCGTCTACCACCTCTCCATCCCCGATGTGCTCGTGACGCTCGGAGGGTCGAGCGCGGCCCTCGACGCGGTCAACCCTGCGACACTGTCCGCGTCCATCGACGTGTCCGGACTGAGCGACGGCACGTTCACGCTTCCCGCCCGGGTCCTGACGCCGGCCGGCACGACGCTGGTGGCGATCAGCCCGTCGTCGGTGCAGGTGACCGTCACCGCGCCCGCCCCCAGCCCATCGCCATCTGCGCTCGCCTCACCGGGGTTCTGATCCATGGCACGACTGTTCGGTACCGACGGGATCCGGGGGATCGCGAACGTCGACCTCAAGCCCACGCTCGCCTTCGCGCTCGGGCGCGCGACGGCGCACCTGCTGGCGGCCGGCCGCGGCCCGATCGTGCTCGGCCAGGACACCCGCCGGTCCGGCGACATGCTGGCGGCCGCGATCGTCGCCGGAGCGACGTCGATGGGCGTGGACGTGCACCGCGCCGGCGTCCTTCCCACCCCCGGACTCGCGCACCTCGCCGGGATGGGCGCGTTCGCCGCCGGCATCGTCGTGTCGGCCTCGCACAACCCCGCCGACGACAACGGTCTGAAGGTGCTCGACCGGCACGGGATCAAGCTCGACGACACCGTGGAGGACGAGCTCGACACGCTCATCTGGCGGGCCGACGAGCTTGCGAGCCCCACGAACGAGGGGATCGGGCGTGACCTCGACGCGCGCAACCTCGTCGAGGAGTACGTCGCGCACCGGGTCGACCTCGCCCGCCGGAGCCGGAACGACCTCCGCGTCGTGGTCGACTGCGCAAACGGGTCGGGCTATGCGGTCGCCCGGCGGATCATCGCGGAGAGCGGTGCGAGCGTGACGACCATCCACGATCACCCGGACGGCGTGAACATCAACCGTGACTGCGGAGCGACCCATCCCGAATCGCTGGCCGCGGCCGTGGCCGAGTCGGGTGCCGATGTCGGGTTCGCGCTCGACGGCGACGCCGACCGCTGCGTCGCGGTCGACGAGAAGGGTCGCGTGGTCGATGGCGACCGGCTCATCGGGCTCATCGCGCTCGACCGGCTCGGTCGCGCGGCGCTCGCCGAGTGCACGGTCGTCGTGAGCGTCCTCTCGAACGGTGGCCTGGCGGCCGTGGTGCAGGGCGCCGGCGGCCGGATCGTCCGCACCCCCGTCGGCGACAAGTACATCCTCGACGCCATGCTGGTCTCCGGGGCCGGGCTCGGCGGCGAGAAGAGCGGGCACGTGATCGTGGCGGAGCACGCGAACGCCGGCGACGGGATCGTCACCGCACTCGAGGTGCTGGGCATCCTCGCGCGGCGCGGACGCCCGCTCTCGGAGCTCGTCGATCCGATCCCGCTGTATCCCCAGCAGCAGCGCAGCGTCCGCGTGCGCCACAAGGACCAGTGGGATGCCGACCCGATGCTCACCGCCGCCGTGCGGGCGGCGGAGGCCGAGCTGATGCCGGGTGGCCGCGTGCTGGTCCGGCCGTCGGGCACTGAGCCGGTCCTGCGGATCATGGTCGAGGGCGAGGACGAGTCGAGCGTCGCCTCGCTCGCCGACGGGCTCGCCGCGCTCGCGACCGAGCGTCTCAACCAGTCGGCGTAGGGGAAACCTGCATGTGCGGCATCGTCGGTTACAGCGGTCCGCGGCAGGCCGCCCCCATCCTCCTCGACGGCCTGGCACGGCTCGAGTACCGCGGCTACGACTCGGCGGGGATCGCGCTCGTCTGCGATGACGGCGCGATGTTCGTCGAGAAGAAGGCCGGAAAGCTCGAGAACCTGCGGAATGCCGTCGGCGAAACTCCGCCGTCGTCGAGCGCGGGGCTCGGGCACACGCGCTGGGCGACCCACGGCCGTCCCAACGACCTCAACGCCCACCCCCACGCCGACTGCTCGGGCGACATCGTCGTGATCCACAACGGGATCATCGAGAACTTCCGGGAGCTGCGCGACGGACTCGAGGCGCGTGGGCACCGGCTGACGTCGGAGACGGATACGGAGGCGATCGCGCACCTGGTCGAGGAGGCGTACGCCGGTGACATCGCGGATGCCGTCCGGCGAGCGCTCGCCCAGGTGTCCGGCGCCTACGCGCTCGTGGCGCTCCACCGCTGCGAGCCCGGACGGCTCGTCGGGGCCCGGATGAACGTGCCGCTCATCGTGGGCGTCGGGGACGGCGAGAGCTTCGTCGCGTCCGACGTCGCCGCGGTCCTGGCCCACACGAACCGCGTCATGTTCCTCGAGGAGGGCGACGTCGCCGACATCGACGGGTCGTCGGTGCGGATCACCGCCCTCGACGGGACCGTCCGCGAGCGACCCGTCCAGACGATCGACTGGACCATCGAGGCGGCGGAGAAGGGCGGCTACCCGCACTTCATGCTGAAGGAGATGCACGAGCAGCCGGAGGCGATCCGGGCGGCCATCACCGGCCGCATCGTGCACGACCACCTCTCGCTCGACGAGCTCGAGCCGGTGCGGGGAGCGCTGGCGACCGCGACCCGCGTCGAGTTCGTCGCATGCGGAACCGCGGCCTACGCGAGCATGGTCGGCGCGAGCCTCGTCGAATCGCTGGCAGGACTGCCGGCCCGGGTGACCGTCGCGTCGGAGTTCCGGTACGCGCCACCGCCGCTCGACGAGCGGACGCTCGTCGTGGCCGTGAGCCAGTCGGGCGAGACGGCCGACACGCTCGCCGCCACGCGCCTCGCGCGCTCGCGGGGCTGCCCGATCATCGCGATCACGAACACCGTCGGCTCCGCGCTCACCCGCGAGACCGACGCGGTGTGCTTCCTGCAGGCCGGGCCCGAGATCGCGGTCGCCGCGACGAAGACGTTCGTCACACAGGTGACCGTCGTCGCGATGCTTGCCGCCGTCATCGCGCGGGCGCGCGGCCGGCTCGACCCCGCGTTCGAGCGCGACCTCGTCCGGGCCCTGCGCGCGCTGCCGGAGCAGGCCGAGCAGGCGCTCCGGCTCGACCCCGTGATCCGCGATGCCGCGCAGCGGTACGTGAACAGCCAGGGCTTCATGTTCATCGGGCGTGGCCTGGGGTACGCGCCGGCGCTGGAGGGCGCGCTGAAGCTCAAGGAGGTCAGCTATACGCACGCCGAGGGGTACGCCGCGGGCGAGCTCAAGCACGGCCCGATCTCGCTCCTCGCCGCCGACGTGCCGCTCGTGGCCGTCGCGACCCGCTCGAGCGTGCAGGACAAGCTGCTCTCGAACGTCATGGAGGGCCGGGCCCGGGACGCGCGCGTGATCGCGGTCTCGACCGAGGGCGACGACCAGGTGTCGCGCCACGCGGACGACGTGTTCGCGGTGCCGGACACGCTCGAGGCGCTCAGCCCGGTGCTGGCCGTCATCCCCCTCCAGCTGTTCGCGTACCACATGGCCGTCGCACGCGGCACGGACGTGGACCAGCCGCGCAACCTGGCGAAGTCGGTCACGGTCGAGTAGGTTCGCGTCGATGGAACGCGGGGCGGAGGACGGGCGCGACGTGACGCGCGCGGAGTCGGCGGTGGCCGGCGGCCGGAACGGGATCCGGCCGACACCGGGCGAGGCCGGAGCCGCTGCGAGTGGCGAGGCGCCGATCCCGGAGCTCGGAGTCGACATCGTCCGCGTCGAGCGGATTCGTGCCGCCCTGGAGCGGTACGGCGAACGGTTCCGGCGTCGCGTCCTGACGCCCGCGGAGGCGGCCTACGTTCGCTCGAACCCCGAACGCTTCGCCGGGCGGTGGGCGGCAAAGGAGGCCGTGAGCAAGGTGCTCGGGCTCGGGGTTCGGGGCGTCGGGTGGCGCGACATCGAGGTCGTGCGGCTGCCGACGGGGCAGCCCGCTGTCCGGCTGTCGGGTCGCGCCGGCGCCCGCGCGCTCCAGCTCGGCATGGGGCGCATCGCGCTCTCGATCACGCACGAACGCGAGTACGCCGTGGCCGTCGCGTCGGGTGTGCGGGCGGCGGGGGGCGCGTTCCTGTTCCCGGTCGACATCGAGGACCGGCTCGACGAGCGTGAGCGGCGTCTCGTCGCGCGCCTGGAACGGATCCGGGCGCTCGGCCGCGATGTCGTGGACGCCGAAACGAGCCGCGCCGCGAAGCCCGAGCGATGAGCGCATCATCCCGGCGGCCCATCCAGGTCCTCGATGACGATGCGGTCGCCGCGCTGCTCCCGGTCCGCGACCCGAGGGCGCACAAGGGCGACAACGGTCGGATCCTCCTGGTCGCGGGTTCGCTCGATTTCGCTGGGGCCGGGCTTCTCTCGAGCCACGCGGCGGGGCGTGCCGGCGCGGGCCTCGTGACGCTCGCGGTCCCGCGGTCGCTGCAGCCGGTCGTGGCGGGCCGTTTCGTCGAGGTCATCACCCACGGGCTTCCGGAGCGGGAACCGTACGAGGTCGACCCGGAGGCGGCGGCGGCCGAGGTGCGCGGCCTCGCCCACGACGCGCTCGTGCTCGGCCCGGGCCTGCGCCGTTCCGACGCGAACGATGCCTTCGTGAACGCCGTGCTGACCGGCGATGGAGGCCAGGCGGGCGACGTCACGCCGTCGAGTGGCGCCGCCGCGTCGCGCGGTGGCACGGCGACCGCCGACGACCCCGCGCCCGTGCTCGTGGATGCCGAGGCGCTCAACGCGCTGTCGCGGACGCCCGGGTGGCACGAGCGGGTGCGGCGGCGCTGCGTGTTGACCCCGCACCCCGGCGAGTTCCGGCGCCTGCGGCCGGACGTCGAGGGCGACCTGTCCGGCGACGATGACGCGCGCGAGCGGGCGGCACGCGACGCGGCCGAGGAGTGGGGGCAGGTCGTGCTGCTCAAGGGCGCGCGGACCGTCATCGCGAGCCCCGACGGACAGGCGGCACGCCTGCCGTTCGAGAACCCCGCCCTCGGCACTGGCGGGACGGGCGATGTCCTGTCGGGCGTCATCGGTGCGCTCCTCGCGCAGCGACTCGAGCCGTACGCCGCGGCGCGCCTCGGCGCGTACCTTCACGGCGCCGCCGGCGAGGTCGTCCGCGAACGGCTCGGTGACAGCGGGCTGCTTGCGTCGGACCTTCCCGGCGAGATCGCGCACGCCCGACACCGGCTCTCGAAGCTCCGCGACCGCCGGTCCGGTTCGGAACACAGGGTCGGCTTCGCGATGCGGGGCGGTGGGGCGTGAGCGCGGCCGGCGAAGGCGGAGGACCTCTGCCGCTCGAGGCCCGGCTGCAGGCGGCCGGACTGCCGCCGCTGCCGCGTTCCGCCTGGCTCGAGATCGACCTCGCGGCCCTCGCCGCGAACGTCGCGACGGTCCGCTCCCTGCTGCGGCCAGGCGTGCGCCTGGCCGCGGTCGTCAAGGCCGACGCGTACGGCCACGGGCTCGTCCCGGTTGCGCGCGCGTTCGCCGCCGCCGGCGTGGACTGCCTGTGCGTCGCGACGCTGGACGAGGCGCTCGCGGTCGCCGACGCCGCGCCCGGCGTGACCGTGCTCGCGCTGTTCCAGCCGCCCGTCGACGGGATGTGCGAGGCCGCCGCGCGCGGGATCGAGGTGACGCTCTCCGGGGAAGGGACGGTGCCGGAGATCGGCCGGCTGGGGCTCAGGGCGGATCGGCCGCTCCGCGTGCACGTCGAGATCGACACGGGCCTGCAGCGTGCCGGGGTCGCGCCCGGGCGTGCCGGCCGCGTGGCGTCCGCCCTGCTCGCGACGCCGGGCGTCGAGCTCGTCGGGGCGTGGTCGCACCTCGCGAGCGCACACGACGCGGCCGTCAGCGCCGAGCAGGCGTCGCGGTTCCGTGAGGCGTGCCGCTCGGTGGAGGCGTCCGGGGCGCGCGTGCTGCGGCATGTCTGCGCGACGGGCGGCATCTTCGCGGCGACGGCTCCCCAGCTCGACATGGTCCGCGTCGGGCTCGCCCTCTACGGCCTGCTGCCGGACGCGTTCCCCGCGGCGCCCGCGGCGCGACCGGCAGCGGCGCGCCTGCGTCCCGCGATGTCCCTGCGCGCCCGGCCTCTTCGGGTCGCGAACGTGCAGCCGGGGGAGGGCGTCGGGTACGGCGCGCGGTGGCGTGCGGACCGGCCTTCGTCGGTCGCGACCCTGCCGGTCGGGTACGGCGACGGTTGGGCCTACGCGTCGGCGGGGCGGACGAGCGCGCTCGTCCGCGGGCGGCGCGTGCCGCTCGTCGGGAGCGTGGCGATGGACGCCGTCGCCGCCGACGTCACGGACGTGCCGGGGGTCGGCCTGGGCGACGAGTTCGTGCTGCTCGGGGAGCAGCAGGGCGAGCGCATCGCCGCCGTGGATCTGGCGCGTGAACGCGCCACGATCCCGTACGAGATCGTGACGGCGATGGCACGGCGTCTGCCCCGCGTGTACGATGCCGACGGCGACGTGCTGAGCGTCCGGACGCTCTCGGGCGAGTCGCGGGCGACGCGGGCGAGAGGGCAATGACTGGCGTGAGGCTGTGGAACGGCGACATCTGCGACCTCCAGGTCGACGCGATCGTCGTGCCGGCGATGCCAACCCTGTTCATGTCGTACGGCGTCGCGGCGGCCGTGAAGCAGCGCGGAGGGCACGGCATCGAGTTCGAGGCGGTGTCGCGCGGACGCCAGGACATCGGCGCGGCGGTCGCGACCGCGGCAGGCTCGCTCGGCGCGCGCCACGTCATCCACGCGGTCTCCGTCGGTCCCGATCGGAAGACGTCCGCGGCCGCGATCGACGCCGCGACCCGGTCCGCGCTCCGGCTCGCGGAATCGCTGGGCGCAGGTGTCGTCGCGTTCGCGCCGCTCGGCTCGCCGCTCGGCGGCGTCCCACTCGCCGAATCCGCGCGGACGATGCTCCGCGCGATCCACGAGACGCTGGCCTCCGCCTCGGTGCGCGACGTCGTGATCGCGCTGCGCTCGACCCCCACCTACGAGGCGTTCCGGGACGAGCTCGGCCGCCAGCGTGTGCTCCGGGCCGTGCCGGTGACGCCCGGCTCCGACCTCATGCCGGTCCCGGTCGCGCCGGAGGCGGACCAGCCGACCGGGCCGGACCCGGACGAGGCCGGCGCCGACGATCGAGCCTGCGCGTCGTCGGACGTCGAGGCACCCGCAGCCGACGCGACCCCGCTCCACACCGCGGGCGCCGGGCGATGAGCGAGCCCCGCTTCCTGAGGCGCGACGAGGTCCAGGACGAGCTCGTGGACGCCGTTGCCCGCGAGGTCCAGATGCGCGGGATGACCACGAGCATGGTGCTGTTTCTCGAGGCGAGCCGGCCGTACCGGCCCCTCGGGAGCCCCGCGATGCTCTTCTTCGACCCCGTCCTCCGCAGCATCCTGACCGGCGGAATCGCCGGCGTGGAGCGCGTCCTGGCCGACGAGAGCGGCATCGAGCGACTCATCGAACGACTCGAGGAGCTCGACGAGGAGTCCCGCTGGGATTCGTGACCGCGGGGCGGGCACGCGGGGTCGAGCGCGAAACGGCCCTGTCCCGTCCGACGCGGCGCGGGCAGGCCGGGTAGGATCATCGGGTGACCTCCGGCGCCCACCCATCGTTCACCATCGACGTCGGATCGGCCTCGATCGCGGCCGCCCTGATCGCCCCGCTCGACGGCCGTCGGCGCCTGCTCGCGTCGGCCGCGGCCCCGGTGGCCGTCGGCGCCGAGCCGCTGCTGCGCGACCTCGTGGGGCGAGTGTCGGCCGCCGACCGTGCGGTCCTGCCCGACGCGGGCCGCTGGGAGGACTGGCCGCGGATCGAGTGCCGCACGGACCCGCCGCCGCGCGCGGTGCTGGCCGGGATCTCCGAGCGTGTTCTCGAGCCCCTCGCCCGCGAGTTCACGCGCGATGGCTGGGCTGTGACGGCGACCGTCACGGGCGAGCGAGCCCAGGCATACGAGACCGCGCTCGCGATCCGCGATCCCGACCTCGACCTGCTCGTCGTCGCGGTGCCGGACGGCAGCGCGCACGACAGCGCCGCCGCGCTCCTTGCCGTCGTGGGCGCGGTCGCCTCGCTCCGACCGCAACTGCCGGTCGTGGTCTCGGGCGGCGGTGCGACGAGCGTGCCGGGCGTCGCGCCGGAGCGGCTCCTCCACGGTCACGGCCCGGCCGACACCGTCGCCGTGTCCCGGCAGGCCGTCCCCGGCCGGCTCGCGGGTCGCGAGGCCTTCGTGCGGTCGGTCGCGTCGCTCGCCCAGGTCCTCGACCTGCGCGTCGAGGGCGTGGACGTCGGCCACGAGGCCGGGACGCGGGCCATGGCCGGAGCCGACGGCATCCTGCGCCGGATCGTCCTCGCCGAGGGTGCGCTCGTGCCGGCCGCGGCGCTCGACGACCAGCGCCTGCTCGATGCGATCGCGCGCTGGTCACCCCTGCCCGACGACGCGTACGTGATCCGGGATCGGCTCCGGAACCTGCGCATCGCGCCGTGGCGCGACGCCACGTCGGACGGGGCGAGGCTGCGGCTTGCGGCGGCGCGCGCCGCTCTCGAACGGCTGGAGGACGCCTGGCATGACGACGGGCGGCAGCATGGCAGCGGCCTGGACCGGTTGACCGACCGCCACGGCCACGTTCCCGCGACCGCGCCCGACCTCCTCATCGCGAGCGGTGGCGCCTTTGCCGCGCCGCCCGGCCCTGCGACCGCGCTCGCACTCGTCGACACGCTGCGCCGCCCGGGTGCCATGGTCCTCGCGCACGACCACGCGCGGGTGCTCGGCCCGATCGGAACCCTTCAGGACGAGGACGAGCGAAGGCGGCTGCTCGCGGAACTCGTCGACACGGCGCTGCTGCCGCTCGGCAGCGCGATCGTCGCACCGGGGCTGCGGGCCGCTCGACGCGGCACGGTCAGGGTGACCGTGGGCGGCGCGACGACGAGTCTGCCGCTGACCCCGGCCGCGGTGCAGGTCGTCGATCTGCCGCCGGGCGTGTCCGCCACCACCGAGCTCGACTCACCGGACGACCTGTTCGTCGGCGCACGGGCGCGTCGCGTCTCGTTCGAGGTCACGGGCGGGCTGGGCGGCCTGCTCGTCGACACCCGCGAGATCCCGCTGCGGCTGCCGGATCGCCCCGAGCGACGGCGTGCGTATCTCGATGCGTGGCAGCGACCGCTCTGGACGAACGCGGAGCCATGATCGGTTCGATCGCGCCCGACCGCATCGCGCCGCGGGTCATGATGCTGTCGCAGCCCGTCGTGCGGATCGCACTCCATCCGGGTGATCGGCCGCTCGTCGCGGCCGGCGACAGGGTCGAGCCGGGCCAGCCGGTCCTCGAGCGCCTTCGCCACGCGCAGGTCGCCGAGCACGGGCTCCGGGGCCATGCGATGCCGGCGCCGGGGACGACGTTCGCAGGGGGCACGGCCGTGGCCGGGTCCGGACGCCGCACACTCCGGTTCGATGGCGCGGGCGAGGTCGTCTGCGCCCTGCCCGGCGGCCACGTGCGGGCGGTCGTCTCACGCCACCTCGCGACCGTGGAGTCGCCGGTCGACGGCACCGTGGTCGGCCTCGACGCCGCCGCGCTGTCGCTTCGGGCCGACGGGATGGGCGTCACCGCCCTGATCGCGGTCGGCGAGCCCGCGTGCGGTCCGCTTGTCGTCGCCATCGAGGGGCCGTCGGCGGAGCTCCGGGGACAGCGGATCGACGTCCGGCACGCGGGCGCCATCCTCGTCGCCGGGTCCCGCATCGACGTCGAGAGCCTGACCCGCGCCCGGGCGATGGGCGTGCGCGGCGTGATCGTCGGGGGCGTCATCGGCACCGACGTGCATGCGCTCCGCGCGTCGATCGGACGCCAGGAGGCATCGATCCACGCGAGCCCACCCTTCGCGCTGGTCGTCCTCGACGGGTACGGGAAGCGGCCGATCCCGCCCGACGCCTGGGAGGCGCTGACGCAGGCGGCGGGGCAGACCGTCGGTCTCGCCACGACGCCGCCGCTCGTGCTGCTGCCTTCGGACGCGGCGCCGTACGCCGCGGACCGGTCCCGTGTGCGGGTCGTGTCCGGCCCGTACCTCGGCCGCACAGGCCGTGTCCTCGAGATGATCGGCCTCCGCCGGCTCGCCGGCGGCGTGTACCGGGAATTGGCCCGCGTCGCGCTCGACCCTGTCGTGCCGCCCGGCGCCCACGACATCGTCGAGCTGCCGATCGCCGAGCTGGAGCGTCATGGCTGAGCCGCGGACGCCGGGGGGATCGTCGGTGGTGGTCCGGAGCGCGTCGGCCGAGGCGACGCGAGCGCTCGCCGCGCAGGTCGCCGAGGTGGCCGGGGCGGGAGACGTCGTCGCGCTGCGCGGCGAGCTGGGCGCCGGGAAGACGCAGTTCGCCAAGGGGTTTGCGCGGGGTCTGGGCGTCGATGCCGTCGTCAACAGCCCGAGTTTCACGCTGATGGCCGAGTACGCAGGCCGCTTGCCCCTGTTCCACCTCGACCTGTACCGCATCGTGGGGGCCGCGGACGCGCTGGCCGGAGGGCTCCTCGACGAGCGGCAGCAATCGGGCGTGACGCTCATCGAGTGGGCCGAGCGCCTGGACGGTCCGGTCGGGGGATCGGACGTCGAGGTGCGGTTCGAGGGCTCCGGCGACGAAGTGCGCCGGATCGAGCTTCTGGCGCGGACCGACCGCGGCCGGCACTACGTCGGTGCGGCGCGGACGTGGCGGGACGAGTGGCGTGACGCTGCGAACAGCGACGGGGGGAGGCCGTGATGGACGGTGGTGCGGGCGACCGTGCGAAGGGCCCCCTCGTCGGGATCGACACGGCGACGCGCCGGGCCGCGATCGCGATCGGCGACGGGTACGGGCCGCCGGTCTCACAACGGTCGTGGGAGGCGGGCTACCGGCACGGCGAGGAGCTGCTGGCGGTGCTCGACGAACTCCTGCGCGAGGCGGGGATCGGGCTGTCGGACGTCGGCGGGATCGTGACCGGGATCGGACCGGGCGCGTTCACGGGGCTGCGGGTCGGGCTTGCGACGGCGAAGGCCCTCGCCTACGGGCTCCACGTGCCGATCGTGGGCGTTGCCTCGACGCGCGCACTCGCCCGCGCCGCACTGGCATCCCCGAATCCACGGCCGCCAGCCGGGGCCGGGCCGCCGGGCGCAGGCCCCGCATCTGCCCACCCTGCGGTCGTCGCGGTCGCGATGCCCGCCGGGCCCCATGACCGATATCTCGCGCGATATCGCACTCTCGCGGGGCAAGGCGATCTCGAAGCTGTCGACGGTCCTGTGCTCGTCCCGGGCGGCGAGGCGATCGAGCCGCTCGTCCGCGATGCGACACTGGTCGCCGTCGACCTGGGCGGGCGCCCTGGCGTGGACGACGATGCGCTCGTGCGGGGTCGCATGGCGCAGGAGGGGCTCGGGGAAGCGCTGCTGGCGGCGGGCCGCGAGGCGCTCGATCGCGGCGAGGCGGGTGACGTCGCGGCCCTCGTGCCGGCGTACGTGACGCTGCCGCGGGGCATCACGGTGCAGACGGGAGCCATCGAGTGGTCGCGCGACCTCCGGTGACCGTCGTCATCGAGCCGATGCGCGCGGACGACATCCCCGCCGTCCACGACATCGAGCGCGCGAGCTTCAGCGCGCCCTGGCCGACCTACGCGTTCCGGCAGGAACTCGAGTCGAATCGCCTCGCCCGGTACGTCGTCGCGCGGGAGGGGGACCACGTGGTGGGCTACGGCGGGCTCTGGCTGATGGTCGACGAGGCCCACATCACGACGTTCGCCGTGGCGCCCGCATCGCGGCGGCAGGGTGTCGGGGAACGCATGCTGCTCGAGCTGTTGCGGATCTCGGAGTCGGTGGGCGCGGCGGTCGCCACGCTCGAGGTGCGCGTGTCGAACCTGCCGGCGCGGCGGCTGTACGAGAAGTACGGCTTCCGGCCGGTCGGCGTGCGGCCCCGGTACTACACGGACAACAACGAGGACGCGCTGATCATGACGACGGGGGAGCTCAGCTCGAGGGAGATGCGCGGGCGCATCGCGCGGCTGTCGGCCGAGCTGTTCGGGTCGGGGGTCGGCGCGACGGACACCGCCGCTGATCGGCGCGGCGGCGCCGATCAGCGGAGCCCCGGTGTCCCGCGCGGCGGGGAGGCGGTCGGATGAGTGGCAGCGGGATCGTCCTCGCCGTCGAGACGTCGTGTGACGAGACGGCCGTCGCCGTCGTCGAGAACGGGCGGCGGATCCGCGCCAGCGTGGTCGCGAGCCAGGTCGCCATGCACGCCGCGACGGGCGGGATCGTCCCCGAGGTCGCGGCACGCGCGCACCTCCGCTGGATCGTGCCGGTGTTCGAGGAGGCGCGCGCGGGGGCCGGGATCGACGACTGGTCGGAGATCGAGTCGGTGGCCGTGACATACGGACCGGGGCTCGCAGGCTCACTGCTCGTCGGCATCAACTTCGCGAAGACGCTCGCCTACGTCCACGGTCGCCCGCTCGTCCCGGTCAACCACCTCGAGGGGCACATCTACGCCGCGTGGCTGCTCGACCCCGGCGAGTCCGAGCGGCCCGCGCCGCCGTTTCCGCTGATCGCGCTGGTCGTCAGCGGCGGGCACACGTTCCTCGTCGAGATGCGCGACCACCTCGACTATCGCTTCCTCGGGCAGACGGTCGACGATGCGGCGGGCGAGGCGTTCGACAAGGTCGGCCGGCTGCTGGGCCTGCCGTATCCCGGCGGCCCGGCGATCATGAAGGCGGCCGCCGGGGCGGTCGACCACGACGTGGAGTTCCCGCGGGCCTGGATGGGCGACTCCTACGACTTCAGCTTCAGTGGCCTCAAGACGGCGGCGCGCCGGGCGATCGAGGCGCGCGGGGGGACCGCGTCGCTCGCGTCGGAGGTCGTGGCCGAGCTCGCGTACGGGTTCCAGGAGTCGGTCGTCGACGTGCTCGCGACGAAGACGGGGCTGGCCGCCGCGCGCAGCGGGGCACAGGCGATCGTGCTCGGCGGCGGCGTCGCGGCGAACGCGGTGCTGCGGGATCGCGTCGCCGAGCGAGCGGCGGCGCTCCACATCCCGCTGATCGTGCCGCGGCCGGCGCTCTGCACGGACAACGCGGCGATGATCGGGGCGGCCGGCTTCTTCCGGACGCGCGCCGGGACGCGCGCTTCGCTCGACCTCGACGCGCGCCCGTCGCTGCCACTCGTCGAGTGACCGGAGTCGCTCGGACCATGACCACACCGCGCGATCCTCTCGACGGCGTCCACCTCGGTCCCGAGTCCGTCCGCCGGCACCTGCGCCGGCACGGCCTCGAGGCGCGGCACTCGCTGAGCCAGAACCATCTCGCCGACGGTGAGACGCTCGAGGCGATCGTGCAGGCCGCCGCGCCGACGGGACGCCGAGTGCTGGAGATCGGGCCGGGCATCGGCATCCTGACCGGCGCCCTCCTCGCGCAGGGAGCGGCCGTCACCGCCGTCGAGGTCGACGCGCGCCTGGCCGCGCACCTCCGCGACCGGTTCGCGGAAGCGATCGGCCGCGCGGAAGACGAGGAGGCCCCCGGCGGCCTGCGGTTGGTCGAGGCCGACGCGCTCGACGTTCCCGTCACGGACCTCGTCGGGGCCCCGTACGACCTCGTCGCGAACCTGCCCTACCACATCACGAGCCCGATCCTCCACCACGTCCTCGGCAACGAGCCCCGTCCGGAGCGGTTCGTGCTGATGCTCCAGCGCGAGGTTGCCGAGCGGATCGCGGCGGCGCCGGGCGGGCTCAGCTACCTCAGCGTGTTCGTCCAGTACCACGCCCGCGTCGAGGTCGTGCGGATCGTGCCGGCCTCGTCGTTCGAGCCGTCGCCCGACGTCGACTCGGCCGTGCTGGTGGGCACCACGAGGCCACGGCGGTTGCCGCCGGACGAGGAGGATGCGCTGTGGCGCCTCGTCCAGGCCGGGTTCCGGGAACGTCGCAAGATGCTCCGCAACGTGCTGTCGCGGCAGCTGACGTCGCTCGGACGGGAGCGCATCGACGCGGCGCTCGAGGGCACCGGGATCGCGCCCGATCGGCGGCCGCAGACGGTGTCCGTCGAGGAGTGGCTGGCGCTCGCGGAGGCGCTGGCCATGATCGGCGACGATTGGCGGAAGGGCGCGGCGAACGGCGCGCAGACCGACCCCGCGGACACCGACGCCGGGCACGCGCGCACGGGACATGCCGGCACGCCGGCCCCGGGCGGCCACCGGTGACGGCGGACAGCGGTGGGCCCACGCTCCCCGCACGCCGCCGCGAGCGCCCCTCGGTCCTGACACTGGCGGCCCCGGCGAAGGTCAACCTCGTCCTCGAGGTCGGCGAGCGCCGTCCGGACGGGTTCCACGAACTGCGGTCCGTGTTCGCGCCGCTGGCGCTCGCCGACACGCTCGCGGTCCGTGTGATGGCTGGCAGTGACGCGGACGCCGCCGCTGGTGTCGTCGCCCCCGCGGCAGGGGACCTCGACGGCGCTCGCGACGCCGGCGCCGGCCCCGATACGCTCTCGATCCTGGGGGCGTCGGACCTGCCGGTCGAGGGGAACCTCGTGCTCCGGGCCGCCGCGCTCCTGCGCGCCGACGTCGCCCGGGCGCTTCCGCCGCTCGAGTTCCGGCTCCGGAAGCGGATCCCGGCCGCGGCGGGGCTCGGCGGGGGGAGCAGCGACGCCCTGGCCGCCCTCGATCTCGCGGCTGCGGCCTGGGGTATTCGTCTCGCCGCGCGGCGGCGCCTCGTCCTCGCCGAGCGGCTCGGATCGGACGTGCCGTTCTTCTGCGTCGGCGGCTGGGCCCTCGTCGGCGGACGGGGCGAGCGGCTGCAGCGCCTGCCGCCGCCGGCCGGCGGCCCGCTCGGCGTCCTCCTCGTCGTCCCCGCCGCTCGCCTGTCCACCCGCGACGTGTTCTCGGCGTTCGACGCGCAGCGGGCGAAGCCGTGCGATCCCGGCCGCGCGCCGTCCCGCGCGCGTGGCGCCGGCGCCGGATCCGTCCCCCGCCCCGCGACCGCCCTCGCCCGTCGCCTCCGTGCCGCGGCGTCGCCCGCTCAGATCGCCACCATCGAACCCGCCAACGACCTGGCTCCCGCCGCCGACGCGCTGCTGGACGGCCTCGCCGAGGCGCGGGCCGGCATCGGCACGATCCTCGGACGACCAGTCCACCTCAGCGGATCGGGGCCGTCGATGGCCGTCCTCTATCCTTCGCCGGGGTACGCGCGCGAGGCCGCGGCCATCATCTCCGCCGCCATCGCCCGCGGAGCCCTGCACGTCCCGGGTGGTTCGGGCGAGGTGATCGCCACGATGACGGGGCCGGAGCGACCGGCACGCAGGCGCGCGGATGCACACAGGGGAGGAGTCGCATGATGGACGCGATCTCGACGTCGGAGGCCCCCGCGGCGATCGGCCCGTACAGCCAGGCCCTGCGCGCAGGCCGGTTCGTGTTCTGTTCGGGGCAGCTCGGGATGGACCCGGCGTCGGGCGAACTGGCGGCGGGCACCGCTGCGCAGGCGGAGCGTGCCCTTGCCAACGTTCGCGCCGTCCTCGCCGCGGCCGGGGCCGTAATGGACGACGTGGTCCGGACCACGATCTTCCTCGCCGACATGTCGGACTTCGCGAGCGTGAACGAGGTGTATGCGCGCCACTTCCGCGCTCCGTTCCCGGCGCGCTCGACCGTCGCCGTGGCCGCACTGCCGCGAGGCGGCCGCGTCGAGATCGAGGTCACGGCGCTGCTGCCGGACCGGCCATGACGGCGCCGACGATGGGCGTCGAGCCCGCGCCCCTGGTTCCCCTCGCCTCGCGGCCGAGGTGCCGCATCGCTGCGATGGGGGGCCGGTGGTGCGACGTTGACACTCCCGCGCCCGGACCGGAGAATCACCGCGACGTGTCGAACAACCCTCCAGGTCGCCACGAGCGGCCGGCGTCGTGAACGACGCCACTGCCGGCCCGCTCGCCGTCATCCTCGCCGCGGGCCTCGGGACCCGCATGCGGTCGCGCCGGCCCAAGGTCCTTCACCCCGTCTGCGGCCGCCCGATGCTGGCCCACGTGCTCGACGTCGCTCGCACGCTCCGTGGGCCCGACCCGCTCGTGGTCGTGTCGCCCGCGACCGAGCGCGTGCGGCAGGAGATCGGGGCCGATGGGGTCGCGTACGCGCTGCAGGCGGAGCCGCTCGGGACGGCCGACGCGCTGCGGTCCGCGATGGACGCGGTCCCCCCCGGGGTCGACGAGATCATCGTGCTCAGCGGCGATGTCCCGCTGCTGCGGCCCGCCACGGTCCGCGAGCTGGTGCTGCTGCGGCGCTCCGAGGACGCGACGATCGCCCTCGCCGTGACCCATCCGGCCGACCCGCGCGGGTACGGCCGCGTCGTGCGCGACCTCGACGGGCGCGTGGCACGGATCATCGAGGAGAAGGACGCCGACGAGGCGACGCGCCGGATCGGCGAGGCGAACGCCGGCCTCTACGCCTTCAACGCGGCGTGGGTGCGCTCGCGGATCGCGGACGTCGCGCCGTCGCCGACCACGGGGGAGTATTACCTCCCGGAGCTGGTCGCGATGGCGCATGCCGAGGGCGGCACGGTCGTGACGCTCGACGTCGCGGACGAGCGCGAGCTGGCGGGCATCAACGACCGGGTGCAGCTCGCCGAGGCGGAGGGGGAGCTGCGCCGGCGCATCGTCGAGGAGCACATGCGGGCCGGGGTCACGATGCTCGACCCGCGCAGCGTCACCGTCGAGTCGGGCGTCGAGATCGCCCCCGATGTCGTGCTCGAGGCCGGCGTGATCCTGCAGGGCCGCACCCGGATCGGAGCCGACAGCGTGATCGGCGCCGGCAGCCGGGTCGTCGACAGCGTCGTCGGCGAGCGGTGCCGTGTCTGGTCGAGCGTGATCGAGTCGAGCGAGATCGGGGACGACGTCCGGATCGGGCCCTGGGCGCACCTCCGCCCGGGAACGCGCGTCGGCGACGGCGCCGAGGTCGGCAACTTCGCCGAGATCAAGGCGAGCACCCTCGGTCCCGGCTCGAAGCAGCACCACTTCAGCTATCTCGGCGACGCGACGATCGGCACGCACGTGAACATCGGCGCGGGCACGGTCACCTGCAACTACGACGGACGCCGCAAGCACCCGACCCGGATCGGCGACGGTGCGTTCATCGGATCCGACACGATGCTCGTCGCTCCCGTGGACGTCGGCGCCGGGGCGAGGACGGGGGCCGGCTCGGTCGTGACCCGCGACGTTCCGGACGGGATGCTGGCCGTGGGCGTGCCCGCGCGCCTCCGCCGGCCGCGAGATGCAAGCGAGCGGGAGATCGAGCCCGGGACGATCGCCGCGGAGGCCGGAGAGGCCTCCGCGGTCATGGCCGGCGCAGCAGACGATCCCGCGGCCCAGCGGCCGGTACCCGCAGCGGAGGACGCCGCGCCCCGCGCATGAACGCGCTCCAGGACCTCATCATCATCGCGATCCTGATCGCGCTCAACGCGTTCTTCGTCGCGTCCGAGATCGCGCTCGTCACGACGCGGCGCAGCCGCATCGAGCAGCTGATGGAGGAGGGCAACCAGGCCGCGCGGCGCGTGGACCACCTCCTCCAGCGGCCGGGCCGGTTCCTCGCCGTGACGCAGCTCTGGATCACGTTCATCGGCTTCCTGTCGGCCGCGTTCGCCGCCCTCAGCCTCAACGAGGGGTTGCGCGCTCTGCTCGCCCAGATCCCCGCCCTGCGTGACTACGCCGACGCCCTGAGCCTGCTCATCGTCACGTTGCTCCTCTCGCTGTTCGCCATCGTCTTCGGCGAGCTCGTCCCGAAGGCGTTTGCGCTCGCGAACGCCGAGCGATTCGCGCTCGGCATCTCGGGCCTGTTCCTGTTCCTCGAGAAGGTGCTGAGCCCGCTCGTGCGGCTGCTCGAGTTCGTGACGAACGCCGTGACGCGCCCGTTCGGTGTCGTCCAGCAGGACCGCACCCAGATCTCGATGGAGGAATTCAAGATCCTCGTCGAGCGCGGCGGCGAGCAGGGCGTGCTCGAGGCGGAGGAGGAGCAGATGATCTCCGCGGTCATCGAGCTCGGCGAGGGCCGCGTGCACGAGGTCATGGTCCCCCGGATCGACGTGACGGCGATCCCGATCGACACGCCCTTCGGCGAGGCGGTCGACACGATCCTGCGCGAAGGTCACTCGCGGATCCCGGTGTACGAGGAGTCGATCGACAACATCGTCGGGATCCTGTACGCGAAGGACCTGCTGCCGTACCTCAAAGGCAACGCCCCCACGCCAGACCTGCGGCGGCTGCTCCGCACGCCGCTGTTCGTGCCCGAGTCGATGAGCGTGGACGACCTCCTGCACGAGCTGCAGCGGCGCAGGGTCCACATCGCGATCGTGCTCGACGAGTACGGCGGGACCGCGGGCCTCGTGACCATCGAGGACCTGCTGGAGGAGATCGTCGGCGAGATCCAGGACGAGTACGACGTCGAGGAGCCGATGGTCGAGCGGGTGTCGGAGGGCGAGGTCCGGTTCGACGGCCGCGCGAACATCGACGATTTCGTCGACGCGTTCGACGTCGATCTGGCCGACGAGGACCGCGAGGAGTACGACACGGTGGGCGGTCTCGTGTACCACCGCGTCGGGGGCGTCCCCGAGGTCGGCGACAGCATCGACGTCGACGGGGTCACGCTGACCGTGGAGTCGACCGACGGACGGCGGGTCGGCAAGGTTCTGGCGGTCCGCCGGCCCGAGGAGCCGGTGCACGCGGAGGCGGCGGGGGAGTAGGGCCGTCGCGTCGCGGGCGACGCGCGATCCGCGGTGTCGCGGAGCCGCGCGGCGGGCGGGTCGGACCGGCCGGGCGAAGGGGAAGCGCCGATCCTTCCCCGGGCGGGACCCCGTTCTCCTACGCGCTGATCGCGCCGACGATGATATCCCGGAGCCGGTCGCGCGCAGCCCCCTGGACGACCCCCGCCAAGTCGAGCGCGTCCAGCGCCTCGTCCCGGTAGCGCCGCGCCTCGTGCCGCGTGTACTCACCGGCCCCCGTCCGATCCAGGATCGCCCGCGCCTCGGCGACCTCGTCGGTGGTTGGGTCCTCGCGAGCGAGGATCTCCCGGAGCCGACCGGCATCCTCCGCGGAGGCGTGCTCGAGTGCGTACAGGACCGGGAGCGTCCGCTTCCGCTTTGCCAGGTCCGACGGCTCCTTGCCCGTCTCCTGCTCGATGCCCCAGATCCCGAGCAGGTCGTCGTTGAGCTGGAACGCGAGCCCCAGGGCCCACCCGAAGCGGCGGTACGCGTCGACAACCGCCTGGTCGTCGGTCGCCAGCATCGCTCCGGCCTCGATGGAGGCCGCGATGAGGGCGGCCGTCTTCCGGCCGATCATGTCGAAGTACCGCTCGACCGTCATCCGGTCCCCGCGCTCGGCGCCCCACAGGTCCAGGAACTGGCCCTCGCACAGCGCCAGGCACGTCCGGTCGTAGAGCCGGAACAACCGGAGGACCTTCGAGTCGCTGAATCCGAGGTCGGACAGCCGGTGGAGGGCCAGCCGCGAGAGCACGAACAGCGTGTCGCCCGCGTTGATTGCCTGGCCGACGCCGAAGATCGTCCACAGCGCGGCGCGATGGCGCCGTTCGATGTCGCGGTCCTCGATGTCGTCGTGCACGAGGCTGAAGTTGTGGCCGAGCTCCACCGCCGCGGCGCCGGGCAGCGCGCGGGCATGGTCGCCGGCGATCGACGCGTACGCGAGGAGCCCGAGCAGCGGGCGCAGCCGCTTGCCACTCACACCCGCCGGACCGTCCAGGCCCATGTGGTAGCGGACCATGTCGTAGAGTTCGCGCGTGGCCGGGGCGTCGACCTCGTCGACGACCCGCAGGATCTCGGCCTCGGTGTCGGCGATCATCGCCTGCAGGTCGGTCTGTGTCAGCACGTCCCGGATGATACAGGCGGTACGCTTCCGCCATGCCCGTCCCCCGGATCTACAAGACGAGCGCGATCGTCCTCTCGCGCTTCGACCTGGGCGAGGCCGACCGCGTCCTGACCCTCCTGACGCCGCACGACGGGAAGCTCAAGGCCATCGCCAAGGGTGTACGCCGGCCCTCGAGCCGGATCGGGGGAAGCCTCGAGCCGTTCGCGGAGCTGCACCTCGTGCTCGCCCACGGGCGCACGTTCGACATCGTCACTCAGGCGACCGTCCGCCACGCCTGGCTCACGCTGCGCGATCGTCTCGAGTCGACCGCGACCGCCTGGTACCTGTCCGAGCTCGCCGAGCGATCCACCGAGGAGCGCGCCCCCGCTCCGCGGCTGTACGACCTGCTCGTGGCCGCGTACGGACACCTCGACGCGGGATTGCCGCCGGGCCGCGTTGCGCGCTGGTTCGAGTTCGGGCTCACCGACGAGCTGGGGCTGCGGCCGGAGGTCGACCGGTGCGTGGAGTGCGACCGGCGACTGGAGGCCGACGAGGCGTTCCGGTGGGTGCCGGCGCTCGGCGGGCTGCTCTGCGCGTCCCATCCCGGCCCGGACGCGGAACGGGCTGCGCTGTCGGTGGACGGGCTCCGGTTGCTCAAGGCGTACCGGCACATGGGCCTCGAGACGGTTGCGGCGCTGCGGCTGCCGGCCGCAGTGGAGGCGGAGGCCGAGCACGCGATGCGGCTGTTCGTCCGGCACGTCCTCGAGCGCGAGGCCCGCTCGCTCGAGTTCCTCGACGAGGTGCGCGCGGGGCGCTGACCGATGGCCGGCCGGCCTGCGCGGCCACGGTCGGTGGACCGGCCCGGCACGGACTCGCCGGGTCTCGGCGGGACGGGTCGGATGACCCTCGACCTGCCCCCGCAGGCGAGGCAGACCAGGCGGGCGCGGCGCGGTGGGCGCGTCGTCCGGGCGGCGCCGGCGACTTTCGAGGCGGTGGGTGCCGGCGGCCGGATGCCGCCACGGGCCCGCGGGGGAGGCGGCCATGTCCGTCCAGGTTTCTGCCCGTGGAAAGCAGGGCCGGGCGGCGTGCGACAATGACGCTCCGCCGGAGCGCGCGTGCCAGATCGCGCCGGTGACGCCAGGAGCCACCTCACCGTGACCGACAAACCGACCGCCACCATGCCGCGTGCCGAAGTCGCCGCCGACCCCGGGCCCGCCGTCGCCGCCCTCGACACGATCGTCTCGCTGTCGAAGCGGCGCGGGTTCGTGTTCCCGAGCTCCGAGATCTACGGCGGCATCAATGCCGTGTGGGATTACGGACCCCTCGGGGTCGAGCTCAAGAACAACGTGAAGCGCGCGTGGTGGCGCGCGATGGTCCAGGATCGGGACGACATCGTCGGGCTCGACGCCGGCATCCTGATGGCGCCGCAGGTCTGGGTCACGTCGGGGCACGTCGCGAGCTTCTCCGACCCGCTCGTGGAGTGCGAGACGTGCCACCGCCGGTACCGGCTGGACGAGCTGCCGGGTGCGGAGAACCTGACGCAGACCGAGCTGCGCGATCCCACGATCGTCGAGCGGCTCGGCCTGCGCTGCCCGGTCGACCAGGGGAAGCTCGGCGCGCCGCGACGCTTCAACCTCATGTTCAAGACGTACATGGGCCCCGTCGAGGAGGACGCGGCGCAGGTGTACCTGCGCCCCGAGACCGCGCAGGGCATCTACGTGAACTTTCGGAACGTGCGCGAGACCAGCCGGAAGAAGATTCCGTTTGGGATCGCGCAGATCGGCAAGGCCTTCCGCAACGAGATCAGCCCCGGCAACTTCGTCTTTCGGATGCGCGAGTTCGAGCAGATGGAGATGCAGTTCTTCGTGAGGCCCGACGACGCGGCGGCGCAGTTCGAGGCGTGGATGCCGCGGCGGCGTGCGTGGTACGAGCAGTACGGGGTCAACCCGGCGCGCCTGCGCTTCCGGCAGCATGCCCCCGACGAGCTCGCGCACTACGCGAAGAAGGCCGTCGACGTCGAGTACCGGTTCCCGTTCGGCTGGAAGGAGCTCGAGGGGATCCACAACCGCGGCGACTGGGACCTCGGGCGGCATCAGGAGGCGACCGGCGAGAACCTCGAGTACTTCGACCAGGCGACCGGCGAGCACTTCGTGCCGTGGATCGTCGAGACGTCGGCCGGCGCGGACCGCGCCGCCTTCACGTTCCTCATCGACGCCTACCGCGAGGAGGCGGTGCGCGGCGAGACGCGCGTCGTGCTCGGGTTCCACCCTGACCTCGCGCCCTACAAGGTCGCGGTGCTGCCGCTGCTCAAGAAGCGGCCCGAGATCGTCGAGCTGTGCCACCGGATCCGCGACGACCTCAAGCGCGACGTCATGGCGGTCTACGACGACACGGCCTCGATCGGGAAGCTGTACCGCCGTCAGGATGAGATCGGGACGCCCTACTGCGTCACGGTCGACGTGGATTCGCTCGAGGACCGCGCGGTGACCGTGCGCGATCGCGACTCGATGGAGCAGGTGCGGGTGCCGGTCGAGGGCATCCGGCGCTACATCCTCGACCGGCTCGAGGAGGCGCGCTCGGCCGGCTGACAGCGCGCATGGGCGGCTCGTTCTGACGCTCCGTCACCGGGCCGCGTGCCGCCCTCGCCACGAGAGAAGGAGCCCGGCCGATCGTGCAGCAACCGGCCGGGCGGGGGAACGTCGGAATGGGGCCCGGCCGATCGTGCAGCAACCGGCCGGGCGGGGAACGTCGCTAGCGGGTTGCGGCCAGCGCGGCGGCCGCCGAGTGATGCTGGACCACGTGCCGCTCGGCCGGCTCGGTCGCGGGCGGGTACTCGCCGCGCAGCCAGGCGTCGATGGCATGTGCCGCGCGCTTGCCGTCACCCATCGCCAGGATCACCGTGGCCGATCCGCGGACGATGTCGCCGCCGGCGAAGACGCCCGGCATGCTGGTCATGCCGTGCTCGTCGGTGACGATGTACCCCCACTGGTTGACGTCGAGCTCCGGTGCCGTGCGCGTGAGGATCGGGTTGCTCCGTGTCCCGATGGCCACGACCACCTCCTCGCAGTCGATGACGAACTCGGAGCCCTCGACGGGGACGGGGCGCCGGCGACCGGAGGCGTCGGGCTCGCCGAGCTCCATCCGGATGCACCGCAGGCCGCGGACCCAGCCCTGCTCGTCGCCGAGCACCTCGACCGGCGCGACCAGGAAGTCGAAGCGAATCCCTTCCTGTTCCGCGTGGTGGACTTCCTCGACGCGCGCCGGCATCTCCTCGCGGCTCCGGCGGTAGACGCAGATGGCCTCGTCCGCACCCAGGCGTTTCGCGGTGCGCACCGAGTCCATCGCGACGTTCCCGCCGCCGACCACCGCGACCCGCCGGCCCCTCAGGATCGGCGTGTCCGAGCCCTCGGTCCACGCGCCCATCAGGTTGACGCGCGTCAGGTACTCGTTCGCCGAGTACACGCCCTTCAGGTTCTCACCGGGGACGTTCATGAACACCGGCAGCCCGGCGCCGACCGCGATGAAGATCGCGTCGAACATCTCCCGGAGCTCGGGCAGCGTGTACGTCTTGCCGATGATCGTGTTCGGCTGGATGTCGACGCCCCTGGCGACGAGCCGGTCGACCTCGGCCTGGACGATGTCCTTCGGAAGCCGGAACTCGGGGATGCCGTAGATCAGCACGCCACCCGGGGCGTGGAACGCCTCGAACACCGTGACCCTGTGGCCCGACTTCACGAGCTCTCCCGCCGCCGTGAGGCCTGCGGGCCCCGAGCCGATCACTGCGACGCGCTTGCCGCTGCCCTGCGTGCCCGGTGCGGGCAGCTGGTCAGCGTGCGCGCTCGCCCAGTCCGCGACGAACCGCTCGAGGTAGCCGATCGCGACCGGCCTGCCCGTCTTGGCCCGGAGGCACACGCCCTCGCACTGCGTCTCCTGTGGGCAGACGCGCCCCGTCACGCAGGGGAGGGCATTGTCGTCGAGCAGCGACTGCGCCGCGCCGGCGATGTCGCCGCGCGCGAGGCGGTCGATGAAGCGCGGGATGTTGACGGAGACCGGACAGCCGTCAACGCAGTATTCCTTCGGGCAGAGCAGGCAGCGCTCGGCCTCGAGCATCGCCAGCTGCTCGTCGAAGCCGAGGTTGACCTCCTGAAAGTTGTGCGCGCGGACCGTCGCCTCCTGCTCGGGCATGAGCTGGCGCTCGATCTGCATGCGCTCCTTCTTGGTCGGGACCGGGCGCTCGCCCGGGAGGAGCTGCTCCGTCATCGGACCGCCTCCGCCGCACACGCATGACGATGTTCGACCGCCGACTGCTCGAACGCCCGGTACGTGGTCAGGCGATCCGCCAGCAGCCGGAAGTCGACGAGGTGGCCGTCGAACTCGGGTCCGTCGACGCAGGCGTACTTCGTCTGCCCGCCGACCTCGACCCGGCAGCCGCCGCACATCCCGGTCCCGTCGATCATGATCGAGTTGAGCGAGACGACGGTATGGACCCCGTGGGGCCGAGTCAACTCGGAGACGGCCCGCATCATCGGCACGGGGCCGACGGCATACACCGTGTCGATCCCGCCCTGGTCCAGGAGATCCTTCAGAGCCTCGGTGACGAACCCGTGGCGTCCGTAGCTGCCATCGTCGCTGCAGACGACCACCTCGCCGCACGCGCGCAGCTCGTCCTCGAGGATGACCCACTCGCGCGAGCGTCCGCCGATGACGCTCGTCACGGAGACGCCGCGGCGCTGGAGTCCCTGCGCGATCGGCAGGATGACGGCCGTGCCGACGCCCCCGCCCACGCACACCGCGTGGCCCTGTTCGAGCAGCTCGGTGGGGCTCCCGAGCGGTCCGGCGATGTCCTGGATCGCCTCGCCCGGCTCGAGCTCGACGAGGTCCATCGTGCTCTTGCCGATGCCCTGGATGACGAGCGTGATCGAACCTGCGACGGGATCGGCATCGGCGATGGTCAGCGGGATCCGCTCGGCGCCGGGCCCCCGGCGGACGATGACGAACTGGCCGGGCTTCCGGATCTCTGCGATACGTGGGGCGCTGACCCTGAGGCGGGTGACGTTCGGCGACAGCTGCGCCTTCTCGAGGATCTCGTGCATGACCATCCACTGCTGCGGCTGCGCGACCCATTACTGCACATGGGGTCGCCAAAACCCATAGTGCGGTGCACAAGGTTCCCGCGCGACCCACCAGAGTTCGCGTTGGGGTGGGCCGAAGGTCACGACGGACACTCCCCGGAGGGGCGGTCGGGAACGGCGCCGCGGGACCGGTGCCGCCTCAGTGCTCTGCAGCGACCTGCACCGCGCGGTCACTCACCGGGCGCCCCCTCGTCACGTCCACCGCCGGCGGCATTCCCTTGCCCTTCGGCCAGTAGAGCTCCTTCTTCACGTGGGGCTCCGGGAACCCGCGGCCCTGCATGAGCGCCTCGGCCTTCAGGATCATCTCGGGATTGCCGCAGATGTAGACGACGGTGCGCTCAGGGACGAGCCGGTGTTCCTCGCAGACGTCGTCGAGGATCGCCTCCACCCGTCCCGTGCGCCCCGTCCATCCCGCGTTCGCGGGATCGGAGGGGCGCGAGACCGTGGGCACGTACGTGAGCGGGTACCCGTCGCGCGCCAGCTGCTCCAGCTCGCCGCGGTATCCGAGCTCCCTGGCGTACGACACGCCGTGCGCGATCAACGTGCGCCGCGGGACGCGGTCCATGAGGAGGGTCCGCGTCATCGAGATGAACGGCGCGATGCCGGTGCCGGTCGAGATGAAGAGATGCGTCCGGTCATCGTCCGGTTCGAGCATGAACCGTCCCTTGGGGCCCGTGACCCGCATCCCGTGCCCGATCGGCAGCCGCCAGAGCAGCGTCGTGAAGCGCAGGATCGGCACGAGCCGGATGTAGAACTCGTAGCCGTCGCGCGACTCGCGCGGGGACGAGGCCACCGAGTACGGACGCTGCACGAGCTTGCCGTCCGCGAAGACGCCGATCGTCAGGTACTGCCCGGGCTCGAACGACACCGGCTCGCCGCGCGCGCGCACCCAGAAGTACGCCAGGTCGTCGGTCTCATCCGCGCGCCGGACGAGATCCGCGTTGTACAGCTCCGAGCTCGCGTCGATGACGCGCGTGTCCTCGGGCATCATCATCGTGCTGCGGCACCTCCCTGCGGCAGACGGCCGTCCTTCGCTTGACGCGCCTCCACCTCAACGCCGATGCATCCAGTGTACGTCGGGCTATCCCGCCGCCAGCAGGCCCGCGCCTCGTACCGGCTCCACGGCGAAGACGCGGGGCGTCAGGCCGGTCCGCGCCGGGTACTCCGAGAGCACTGCGTCGCGCAGCCGAGCCTCCGCGCCGCGCTCGACGAGGGCGACGGTACAGCCGCCGAACCCCGCGCCGGTCATCCGCGAGCCGATGACACCCGGCGTCGCCAGCGCGATCTCCACCATCGCGTCGAGCTCGGGGGAGCTCACCTCGTACTGGTCCCGCAGGGACTCGTGGCTCTCGACCAGGCAGCGCCCGACCGTGGCCAGGTCCCCGGCCTCCAGCGCCGCCACCGTCCGCAGCACGCGCTCGTCCTCGCGCACGACGTGCGCGCACCGGCGGAACGTCTCCTCGTCCAGCCTGCCGCGGATCGACGCGAGCATGTCGGGCGTCACGTCGCGCAGTGCCCGGATCCTCCGATCGCCCTTGGCGAGCACGGCGACGGCCGCCTCGCACTGGGCGCGCCTCGCGTTGTACTGCGACACGCTGAGGCGCCGTGGCGAGCCCGTGTCGCACACGATGATCCGGCACCGCTCGAGCGGCAGGGGGACGGGCCGCCACTCGAGCGTCCGGAAGTCGAGCAGGATCGCCTCACCGTCGCGTCCGAGCGCCTCGGCCGCCTGGTCCATGAGGCCGGAGTTGACGCCCACGTACCGGTTCTCGGCGCGCTGGCAGACCCGCGCGAGCGTCATGGCGTCCACGTCGCCGCCGGGGGGGTCGGTCAGCGCCCACGCCGACGCGAGCTCGATCGCCGCGGACGACGACAGGCCCGCGGACGTCGGGATCGTGCTCGCGAGGAGCCCGCGGAAGCCACGCGTCGGGATGCCGGCCTGGCCCAGGCTCCACGCCGTGCCGGCCACGTAGTCGATCCACCGGCCCTGCGCCGGCCCGATCGCGTCGAGATCGAAGCCCGCGCGCTCGCCGGATTCCCCGAGGACGATCTCGACGCGCCGATCCGCGGAAGGGACGAGCGCGATGCGCAGCTCGAGGTCGATCGCCGCGGGGAGCGCGAACCCGTCGTTGTAGTCGGTGTGTTCGCCGATGAGGTTCACGCGTCCGGGCGCGCGCACGACGCGGACAAGGTCGGGGCGATCGGCGGCCCGCGGCTCGGCCTCGGCCAGCGCCGCTCTCAGCGCCTCGACGTCCTGGCACGCCACGTCGCCGATCGAGCGCGGCGCCTCCTCGCGCGGATCGAACCCGACCGCCAGCTGCCGGCCCTCCACGCCGTCCTGCGCCTCGGCGACCCTGGCGATCGCGCGATCGAGGGCGAACGGCGCCCTAGCGTACGACGTTCGGCGGATGCGCCGTAGACTCGCCCGGCGCCGGCGCCGGGCAGCGACCGACGGGACGACGAAGACGGGGGGAGGCGCGCATGCACCAGGCGCAGCAGTGGCCCGAAGCCGAACTGGTCCTGGACGCGCGCGCCCGCCTCGGCGAGGGACCCGTGTGGGACGAGATCGCCGGGGTTCTCGCGTGGGTCGACATCCTCGCTCCCGCCATCCACGTGTACCGGCCATCGGACGGCTCCGACCTCCTGATCCCGCTGCCGTCGCCCGTCGGCGCGGTCGCGCTCCGCGAGCGGGGCGGGTTCGTGCTCGCCCTCGAGGACGGCTTCTGGCTGCGCGACGCCGATGGCACGCTGCGGTTCCTCGCGCCCGTCGAGGCGGACGACCCGTCGATCCGGATGAACGACGGCGGCGTCGACCCGGCCGGGCGGTTCTACTGTGGAACGATGGCGTACGACGAGCGCCCAGGCGTCGCCGCCCTGTATCGCCTGGAGCCCGATGGGCGCGTCGACCGCCTGTTCGGCGGCGCGACGATCTCGAACGGGATCGACTGGAGCCCGGACGGCCGCTCGTGCTGGTACATCGACACCCCGACGCTCGGCGTCGATCGGTTCGACTACGACCATGAGACCGGCGCGCTGACGAACCGGCGCCGGGTCATCACCATCGAGCCTGGACAGGGGTCGCCCGACGGACTGACGGTCGACGCCGAAGGGGGCGTGTGGGTGGCGTTCTGGGGCGGCTGGTGCGTGCGCCGCTATCTGCCCGACGGGACGCGCGACCGCGTCGTGCAGGTGCCGGCGGCGCAGGTGACGAGCTGCGCGTTCGGCGGCGAGCTGCTCGACGAGCTGTACATCACGACGGCATGGAACGGGCTGTCGGCATCCGACCGCGAGGCCCAGCCGCACGCGGGCGGCCTGTTCCGGACACGACCGGGCGTGCGGGGCGTGCGGGCGCGACGATTCGGCGGGTGAACCCGCCCGGCCCTACACGAGCTCCGGCCGGACCCACTCCTTGCCGAGCACGTGGTGATCGAGGAACGCCAGGACGGTCGCGTACCAGAGCCGCGAGTTCTGCGGCTTCAGCACCCAGTGGTTCTCATCGGGGAAGTACAGGAACTTCGACTCGACGCCGTGCCGCTGGAGGTCGGTCCACAGCTGGAGCGCCTCGCTGATCGGCACCCGGGCGTCGAGCTCGCCGTGGATGACGAGCATCGGCGTGCGGAACGACCCGATCGCACGCGACGGGCTCTGCTCGACGTACCGGTGCGCGTCCTCGTACGGATTCCCGAACTCGAACTCCCACCAGTTGCCGTCGTCCGTCGTGCCGTGAAACCCGCGCAGCTCGTAGAGGCTCGCGTGGGTGATGATGCAGCGGAAGCGATCCGTGTGGCCGGCAACCCAGTTCGCCATGTAGCCGCCGAACGACCCGCCCATGAGCGCCTGCCGGCTCTCGTCGATGTCGGGGCGCGCGACCGCGGCGTCCACCGTCGCGATCATGTCCGTGAACGGCGCCTCGTTCCAGCGTCCCCACCCGCGCTGCACGAACGCCTGCCCGTACCCGAGCGAGAACGCCGGGTCGGGGAGGAGGACGGCGTACCCGCGCGAGGCGAGGATCTGGGAGTTCCACCGCCAGTGCCACCCGTCCGTCCACGACCCGAGCGGGCCGCCATGGACGAACACGACGAGCGGCGCGGGATCGTCGGCCGAGGCCTCGGGCGGGAGCACGAGCCAGGCGCCGATCCGGGCGCCGTCCGCTGCCGTCGTCTCGATCAGCTCGACCCGGCCGGGCGTGCCGACGGCCGTGGCGTCGAGTGCGGACGATGGCAGGACGCGCGGGGACTGCTCGGACGCGTCGGCGTCGAGCCTCACGACCTGGTTCGGCACGCGCAGCGTCGAGCGCAGCGCGTACACGGCCGACCCGTCCGCAGATGGAGCGATGTTCGCGAACGTGCCGTCCGCCGAGAGGCACGACACCGTCCCCGTCGCGAGATCGGCGCGGAACACGCCCTCGCTGCCCCGCCGGGCGGCGAGGAAGAAGACGGCCGACCCGTCGGGGGCCCAGGTCGGGGAGTCGGGCCACAGGTCGGCGGTGGGGGCGAGGTCGCGACCCAGCCCGGACTCGAGCTCCACCAGCCAGAGCCGGCCCTCCTCGGCTGTTTCGGGGTCGCCGAGTGACGTGCGGACGCAGGCGACCGACCGCCCGTCGGGCGAGACCGCGGGCTGGTCGTAGGAGGCATCGCCGCCGGTGAGCGTTCGCGTTCGGCCGGTCTCGACGTCGATCGCGACAAGGTTCACGACCGGGCGGCGGATGTCGTCCGACAGCATCGAGGCGACGACCGTGCGGCCGTCGGGCGAGACGTCGAAGCCGCGCTCCTCGAGCGCGGCCCCCGCGTCGGGCGTCAGGTCGCGGACGTCGGCCGCGGGCTCGGTGCCCTCTGGGATGCGGGCCGACAGGAGGTGTCGCTCGCGCGGTCCGACGTAGTGGTCCCAGTGCCGGATCGGGTACGACTCGAACAGCAGGGCCGAGACCCCGGCGTCCTTGCGCGCCTTCGCGCGCGCCGCGTCCGCGTCCAGCGTGCCCGCGTCGCGGTGCATCCTGCCCGCCATCACCACCGTCCGGGCCGAGCGCGCCGCGCGGATGTCCTCGATCCCGCCCTCCGGCGCCAGGAGCTGACGTGCCTCGCCCCCGTCGGCAGGGAGCAGCCAGAGCGCCTGCGTCTCCCGCTTCGCATCGTCGGTCGCGTCGGGGTCGGGCCGGGCGGAGGCGAACAGGAGCGATCCGTCGGGGAGGAAGGCCGGGCTGCCCTCGCCGGACGCCGACCGCGTAAGGCGCCGCGGCTCGCGCCGTCCGTCGGGATCGACCTCCCACAGGCTGTTGACGAGCTTCTTGCCGTCGGGCGCCGGCACGCCCACCGTGACCACGAGGCGCGACCCGACGGGCGAGCAACGAAGGTCGGACAGGCGGGGCAGCGTGACGAACCGGTCGAAGTCGAACGTCTCACTCATGCGCGCATCATCGCATCGCGCGGACGGGTCGACGCGGCCGGCAGGCATGTGGGGCGGCGAGGGCGCGGAACGGCCGGTCGGCACGCATCGACGCTGCCGATGGCCCATCGGCAGCGTCCGGCAGGGCGGCGGTACAATCCCGGCGGTGCTGCGTCCCGTTCTTCCGCGCGCCCGGAGCCGCGTTTCGACGTCCCCAACGCAGCCGATGCTCCCGACCGCGAACCGTCCTGCACAAGGAGCCAGCGACTGATGACGACGACCGAGATCGCTCCCGAGCGCGCCCACCGCGCGGCGAAGCGCTACATCTACGCCTTCGGCGGCGGGCACGCCGACGGCAACGGCGAGATGCGCGGCCTGCTCGGCGGCAAGGGCGCGGGCCTGGCGGAGATGACGCGCGCCGGGCTGCCGGTGCCGCCCGGGTTCACGATCACGACCGAGGCGTGCAACGACTACTTCGCGAGCGGCGAGAAGCTGCCGGAGGGTCTCTGGCAGGACGTCCAGGACGCGATGCGCGAGGTCGAGCGCGAGACCGGAAAGACGTTCGGCGGGCGTGGCAACCCGCTGCTCGTGAGCGTCCGCTCCGGGTCGAAGTTCTCCATGCCGGGCATGATGGACACCGTCCTCAACCTGGGCCTGAACGAGGAGACGCTGCAGGGCCTCATCGCGCTGACCCAGAACGAACGCTTCGGGTGGGACGCGTACCGCCGCTTCATCCAGATGTTCGGCCGGATCGTCATGGGCGTGCCCGGCGAGCGCTTCGACGAGGCCCTGGACGCGGCGAAGGAGCGGCACGACGCGAAGGCCGACACCGACCTCGACGCGGCCGCGCTGCGCGGACTGGTCGACGAGTACAAGGCGATCGTCCGCGAGGCGACGGGCCGCGACTTCCCGACGGACCCTGACGAGCAGCTCGACCTGGCGATCAAGGCGGTCTTCGGGTCCTGGTTCGGCAGGCGCGCCGTCGACTACCGGAACTTCAACAAGATCGCGCACGACCTCGGCACGGCCGTGAACGTCGTGACGATGGTCTTCGGCAACATGGGCAACGACTCCGGGACCGGCGTCGCGTTCACGCGCGACCCCAACACCGGCGAGAAGGTCCTGTACGGCGAGTACCTGACGAACGCGCAGGGCGAGGACGTCGTCGCCGGCATCCGGACGCCGCAGAAGATCGCGCAGCTCGAGCAGGACCTGCCGCAGGCTTACCACGAGTTCCAGCAGATCGCGGACCGGCTCGAGCAGCACTACCGCGACGTCCAGGACCTCGAGTTCACGATCGAGCGGGGTCGTCTCTTCATGCTCCAGACCCGGAGCGCGAAGCGCACCGCCGCGGCGGCCGTGAAGATCGCGGTCGACATGGTCCACGAGGGGATCATCAGCGAGGCCGAGGCCGTCTCGAGGATCGAGCCCGCGCAGGTCGACCAGCTCCTGCGCGCGCAGTTCGACCCGAAGGCGCGCCAGCAGGCCCCCCGGATCGCGAAGGGCCTGAACGCTTCGCCGGGCGCGGCGGTCGGCAAGGCCGTCTTCGACGCGGACACCGCCGTCGAGTGGGTCTCCCGGGGCGAGAACGTGGTGCTCGTCCGCATCGAAACGTCCCCGGACGACTTTCACGGGATGGCGGTCGCCCAGGGCATCCTGACCGCGCGCGGTGGCGCCACGTCCCACGCCGCGGTCGTCGCGCGTCAGATCGGCAAGCCCTGCGTCGCCGGGTGCCCTGAGCTCGTGATCGATTACCGGGCGAAGTCGGCCAGCGCGAACGGCACCGCCTTCCGCGAGGGGGACGCGATCAGCGTCGACGGCTCGACGGGCGAGGTGTTCCTCGGCGCGCTGCCGACCGTCGCGGCGCGCTTCGAGGAGCAGCCGGAACTCCAGCAGATCCTGGGTTGGGCCGACGGGATCCGTCACCTGATGGTCTGGACCAATGCCGACAAGCCCGAGGAGGCGGCCCAGGCCCGCTCGTACGGCGCCCAGGGGATCGGCCTCTGCCGGACCGAGCACATGTTCCGCGAGGGCGAGCGGCTCGAGATCGTCCGCGCCGCGATCCTGGTGGCGAACCAGGCGACTCGCGCCAAGGCGGCGCTGGCCGCAGGGGGCTCGCTGTCGACCGCCGACCAGGCGGCGGTCGAGCAGTTCGACGCGGCGATGGCCAAGCTCGAGAAGCTCCAGCAGGGCGACTTCGAGGGGATCCTCGCGGCGATGACGGGCCTGCCGGTGATCATCCGACTCATCGACCCGCCGCTCCACGAGTTCCTGCCGAAGCACGAGGAGCTGCTCGTCGAGGTCACGGAGGACCGCGTCACGGGCGTTCCCGAAGGTGATCCCGAGTACGCGGCCGCCCGACGGATGCTCGCAGCCGTCGAGTCCATGCGCGAGCAGAACCCCATGCTCGGCCTGCGCGGCATCCGGCTCGGCCTCATGATCCCGGACTTCGTGAAGATCCAGACCCGCGCGATCCTCAACGCGGCCATCGCCGTGAAGCGGCAGGGCAAGGACCCGCACCCGGAGATCATGATCCCGCTCGTGGGGCACGTGAACGAGCTGCGGGCGACGCAGACGCTGCTCGAGGCCGAGGCGAAGTCGGTGGTCGAGAAGGCGGGCGAGTCCATCGCCTACAAGTTCGGCACGATGATCGAGATTCCGCGGGCCTGCTGGGTCGCGGGCGAGATCGCCGAGCTGGCGCAGTTCTTCAGCTTCGGAACCAACGACCTGACGCAGATGACGTTCGGCTACAGCCGCGACGATGCCGAGGGCGGGTTCCTGCTGAAGTACGTCGAGGAGAAGATCCTGCCGTACAACCCGTTCCAGTCGCTCGACCCCGTGGTCGTCGACGAGATGCGCATGGCCGTCGAGCGAGGCCGCAGGACGCGGCCGGACCTCGAGGTCGGCATCTGCGGGGAGCACGGCGGCGATCCGGCCTCGATCGCGTACTGCAACGAGATCGGGCTCAACTACGTCTCGTGCTCGCCGTTCCGCGTGCCGGTCGCGCGGCTGGCCGCGGCGCAGGCGGTGCTCTCCGCCGAGCAGGACAGGTAACGGGTCGCCCTGGCCGGCGCGGTCGGCGCGTGCCGGCGTCAGCCTCATGATGACGCTCGAGACGGCGATGCTCGGCCGCGAGCCGTTCACGGCGACGATCTCGCACCTCGTGGACAACGTCATCCTCCTGCGACACACGCTCGAGACGGGCCGGATGGCGCGCGCGATCGCCGTCCTCAAGGCACGCTCGAGCCGTCATGAACAGGTGCTTCGCTCGCTGCGGATCGACGAGCACGGGGTCGAGATCGGCTCAGCCGACGATGCCGACTGGGCCGCTCCCGATGCACTGGAGGCCATCGCCGAGGCTCGCGGCCAGCGGTGAGCGATCCGTTCCGCGAGGGCGGCCGGTCTGGACGCGACCGACGGGACCCGCGGACCGCGGAGCGTGTGGGGATCGGGGCGTCCGCGACCGGCGCCGTCCTGTTCGGCAGCTCGTATGTCGCCACCGCGTTCGTCCTGCGCTCGTTCCCGCCGCTCGGTGCTGCCGCGTGGCGGGGGCTGCTTGCCACGCTCGCACTGGGGATCGTGCTGGGGGCCGGCGGCCTCGGGCCACGTCCATCGCGTCCCACCGGGCCGCAGCTCGCTCGGCTGATCGTGCTCGCGCTCACCGGAGGGCTGGTCTTCATCGTGTTGATGAACACCGCGGTGCAGGACGCGGGCCCGACCATCACGTCGTTCGTGGCCGGGCTCTACGCCGTCCTCGCCGCGGTCCTCGCGCCGGTCGTGCTGCGCGAGGGGCTCAGCCGCGCGGCCGTGATCGGGTTCGTGCTGGCGCTCGTCGGGACGCTCCTGCTGGCCGAGCTCCACGCCACGTCGTCCACGCTCACGGGGGTGCTCGTGGGGCTCGGGGCCGCGGTCTCGTACGCCCTGTTCCTCGTGCTCTCGCGCCGCTGGTCCGTGCCGTGGCGGCTGTCCGGACCGGTCGTGACGTTCGGGACCGTCGTCGCGACGGGTGTCCCGCTCGCGGCCTGGCTCCTCGCGACCGACCCGGCCGCGCTCCTGCCCGCCCATCCGCGGACCGACGCGCTGCTCGCGCTGGGCTGGCTCGCGATCTTTCCCGGGGTCGTGGCCGTCACCCTGATCGTCATCGGGGTCCAGCGGCTCGACGCGCGCCGCTCGTCCGCGTTCCTGCTGCTGAACCCGGTCGCGGCCGCGCTGCTCTCATGGCTGCTCCTCGGGGAAGGCCTGAGCCCGAGCCAGTTCGTGGGCGCGGCCCTCGTGCTCGCCGGGATCGCGTCGGCGTCCGGCGCGGTGTCGTGGGCGGCGTCGTCGGTGCGCGACTGGCGCGGCGCCGCGACCTGACGACCGGGGGACAGGCGCGCGTCAGTCGCGACGGCCGCCCGTCCCGATGCCCGTTGCTGCCGCGTCCAGCGACGTTCCCCTTGCCGGCTTCGCGGCGTCCGGCGACGGTCCCGCCGGCCTCTCCGGGCCTACGCCGGTCCGGATCGAGCGATCGGTCCGGGCCCGGGGGTCGTCCGCGCGCCGGACCAGCGGACGATGCGGTCGGCCGACGTGGCCTGGACGAGCAGCGTGAAGAGGACGATCCCGAACGTGATCCCCTGGAGCTCGGCCCGGTCGGGGAAGTCGGCCGGCAGCGCGAGCGCCAACGCGACGGCGACGGCTCCGCGGAGGCCCGCCCAGAACATCACGTGCAGCCAGGCGAGCGGCAGGCGTTCGCGGCCGGTCAGCCGCTCGGCCAGGGCAGACGCGCCGCCGAGCATGAGGTACACGACGCCGGCTCGCGCAACGAGGATCGCGACGACGCCCCACGCGATCGGCACGAGCGCGTCGGCAATCCGCGAGACCGGGATCGCGAGCCCGATGAGCAGGAACACGAGCGCGGTCAGCAGGAACGCGAGGAACTCCCAGACGACGTCGATGGCCTCCTGCACCCGCTGGCTGAGCCCGACCCGGCGTCCGTAGGAGCCGAGCACGACGCCTGCCGCGACCGTCGCGATGATCCCCGACAGCCCGACCCGATCCGCGACGAGGTACGTGCCGTACGCGGCAACGAGCGTCAACGTCAGCTCGACGAGGTGATCCTCGATGAGCGCCGCGATCCGGGAGATGACGAAGCCGGAGGCGATCCCGACAGCGACGCTGCCGAGCGTCACCGCGACGAACCGGAGGCCGGCGTCGCCGAGGCCGACGTGGCCCGTGGTCGCGGCGATCGCGATGGTGAACGCGACAATGCCCGTCCCGTCGTTCAGCAGGCTCTCGCCCTCGACGACGGTGGCGAGCCGGACCGGTGCACGGAGCCGCCGGATGCTCGCGGTCACCGACGCCGGGTCCGTGGCCGAGACCATGGCGCCGAGCACGAATCCCGACGAGAGCGACAGGCCGGTCGCGAGGTGCAGCACGACGGCCACGAACGCGGCGACCACGAGGACGCCCGGGACGGCAAGCAGCAGGACCCCGGCCAGGGCGTCCACGAGGTCCTCCTGGTCGAGCGAGTACGCAGCCTCGAACACCAGGCCCGGCAGGAGCACGAGCAGCACGAGCTGGGGGCTGACCTGGAGGTGCAGTGGCGGCGAGACCGCGGAGATCGCAAGCCCCATGAGCACGAGGGCGACCGCGTACGGCAGCCCGACGCGCCTCGTGACGAGCGCGACGAACGCGAGGACGACGAGCAGGGCGACGAACGCTTCGACGACCTGGACGATCGGCGTGTCGTTCATGCGGGCATGCTAGGCGAGCGGTCGGGCAGCCGCCCGGCGCTCGAGCCGCCAGGCGAGCCCGCTCGCACGCCGGTGACGGGCGGCCGTCATGCGTGGCGCGTGGAACGGACGCTGACGCGGCGATCAGCGCGCGCCGTTAACGCTCGCCCGGCCTGCCTCGATCCCACGCCGCAGGCGTCGTGGACCCTGCGTGGGCGGCGGCGCGAAACGCCGGCCCGTCCGCCTGCGGATGCGTGTCCTTCCGCGCCGCCCCGGCCCGCATGCCGGCGCGCAGCAGCTCGATCTGCCTGCCGGCAGTGCCCCGCGTGACCCCTGCGACGGCCCGCCACCCTCGCCTGGCGGCCGGGCCGGTGCCGTCAGTCGCCGCCCGTGTCGGTGGGCCCCGTCGGCATGTCGGCTGGGCCCAGGTCCCCCGGTTCCGCGCTTCCGAACGCGGTCGAGCTGCCCGTCCCGGAGCGGGCCCCGAAGGCGCCCGGCGCTCCCTCGCCCGCGCCGCTGCCGCCGAACGCGCCGCTCGCCATGGAGTTGCCGGTCGCGCGGGCGTTCCCGCCTGCGGCGTGCTCGTCCCAGTGGCCCTCGTGCCCTGCGTGCATGTGTCCGTCGTGGACGTAGTCGGTGTGATCGTCGTGGCCGATGGCCTGGTGCCCGCATCCCGGGCCGTGCTGGTGCTGATGGTTCGGGTGCTCCTGGTGCATGTCGCCTCCGTGATGTTCGTGAGGCCGCGTCCCCCGCGGCCGTGGGCAAGCGCCTCAGGCCCCGGCCTTGCCGGGCCTCGCGCCCTGCGACGGGGTGCGCCGGTGGCCGGTGTCGACCCACGGCTCGAGCCCGCTCGTGTCCTGGTGCGTCGGCGTGTGCCCGGGGTGGTGGCCCCGGACGTCCTTCGCGCGGTCCTGCGATCCGCCCTGCCGGGGCTGCCAGCCCTCGTCCTTGCGTTCGCCCTGGTCCTGCCGGCTGTCGCCGGCACCGCTCTGCCCGTAGCGCCCGCCGCCTTCGTTCGGGCGGTCGTGCTTCTGACCACTCATGCTGCCTCCGTCGCCGCGCGCCGAGCCCGCGCAGATGCCGTCGATCGGTTGCCTGCAGCGTGACTCGCGCGTTCTTGCGCGCGAGTCACGGCGGCCGCGACAGCCTTGCAGCGGCAGTCGACCGTGCGCGCCGGACGCCGGCGCCGCGTATCCATACACTCACGGCATGGGCTCGTATCGATACGGAATCCTGGGCGCCGGACGTCAGGGGACGGCGGCCGCCTATGACCTCGTCGTGCGCGGCGAGGCGGCCTCGGTGACGCTCGCCGATATCGATCCGGAGGCGGCGCGCCGCGCGGCCGAGCGCGTGAACGGGCTGACGAAGACCGACCGCGTGCAGGGAGTCGGACTGGACGTCACCGACCGCGCGGCCCTCGTGGCGTTCCTCCGGCCGCTCGACGCGTTCATCGCGGCGGTGTCGTACAAGCTGAATCTCGGGATCGCCGAGGCCGCGCTCGAGGCGGGCACGAGCATGTGCGACCTGGGCGGGCACACGGAGACGGCGCTCGCGCAGATCGGCCTGGCCGACCGCGCGCGCGAGGCAGGGATCGCGATCGTGCCGGACTGCGGCGAGGCGCCAGGGCTCGCGAACAACCTCATGACGTACGCGACGACCCTCCTCGACGAGACCGACGACCTGGTGCTGCTCGACGGCGGCCTCCCGCTGAATCCCGACGCCCCGTGGGACTACATGGTCACGTTCGCGATGGACGGGCTGACCAACGAGTACGCGGGCGGGGCCGACTGGGTTCGGGATGGCCGGATCGTCCACGTCGACACGTTCGACCCGGCCGAGTACGAACTGGTCGACCTTGGCGAGCCGGTCGGCGAGCTCGAGGCATTCTCCGCCGGTGGCGGCTCGACGATCCCGTGGACGCTCGGAAGGACCGTGCCGTCGATCCGCAACAAGGTCCTGCGCTACCCCGGCCACGTCGCACAGTTCCAGGCGTTCCAGGAGGCCGGCTTCTTCTCGGAGGAGCCGATCGAGGTCGACGGCGCTCGGGTCATCCCGCGCCACGTCTTCCACGCGCTCATCGAGCCGCAGATCCGGGCCCCCGAGGGGTTCGAGGACATCGTGATCGCGCACGTGATCGCGACGGGACGCAGGGGCGGGGCACCGGCACGCGCCGTCGTCGACCTGCGTGCCACGCGCGACGATGCGCTCGGCTTCACCGGCATGGAGCAGACGACCGGCTGGCACGCGGCGATCGTGTGCCATCTGCTGGCCTCGGGCGCGATCCCGCCCGGCGCCTGCGCGGTGGAGGAGGCCGTCGAGCCCGCGGCCATGGTCGACGCCCTGCGGGAGCGGGGGTTCCCCGTCGAGGTGTCCGTGGAGACGGCCGTCCCGGCAGCCTGAGGGCCCGGGACCGCCCGTCGAGGCGCCATCGGGACGGGGCCAGGCGGTACGATTCGGCCGGGAGGTCCCTCGTGTTCTACCGAACCGACCCGTGGTTGCACGTGATCGTCGGGTGCATGTCGTCGGGCAAGACGGACGAGTTGCTGCGCCTGCTCCGGCGTGCCGAGATCGCGCGCCGCCGGGTCCTGCTGGTCCGGCCCGACATCGACACGCGCACGCCCGCCGAGTACGCCGAGAGCCGGAGCCACGCGCGCTTCCCCTCGACGCTCGTGCCACGCTCGGAGCCCCGCGAGGTCCTGGCGCTCGCGAGGGAGCGCGACGCCGACATGGTCGGGATCGAGGAGGCCGAGTTCTTCGAGCCCGGGATCGTCGAAACCGTCGAGGCGCTCCGTTCGAGCGGCCGGCACGTCATCGCGACTGGCCTCAACCTCGACTTCGCCGGCCGGCCCTTCAACTCGATGCCCGCGCTGCTGGCGCTCGCGGACGAGATCACGACGCTGACGGCGATCTGCATGGTGTGCGGCGAGACGGCGACGCGGACGCAGCGCCTCGTCAACGGGCTGCCGGCCGCGATCGACGACCCGCTGATCGTCGTGGGGGGTCTGGATCGGGCGGCGGTGGAGGCGTACGAGGCACGCTGCACGCGCCATCACGAGGTGGGCCCGGCGCGCTCCGGTTGAGCCTCGCCCCCGCGCGCCGATCGCGTGACACGCGTGTTCGACCGCCGATGCTCGCGGCCGGGGTCGGTCTGGCGTAGCCGGCGGGGCGGGCGGCCTGCTCCGGCCCTCTTGCCCGTCCTGGCCCGACCGATGGCACTGTCGCAGGCCGGTGGCGCGGGCCGAGACTCGTTCGCCGGAGGTGCGTCGCATGTCTTTGACGGCGAAGGTCGCGTCCCCGCTGGCGCTGGTCTCCCTCGAGGAGTGCCTGGAGGGAAGGCGGTCGCGTCGCGACTTCTGCCGCGAACCGCTGGACGAGGACGTTCTGTACTGGTTGTGCTGGGCGGGCCAGGGGATCACGGACCGCGAGGGCCTCCGCACCGCGCCGTCGGCTGGCGGCATCCATCCGCTCGAGCTGTACGTCGTCGCGCCATCGTCGGTGTTCCACTACGACACCCGCGGCGACCGGCTCGAGGTGGTCATGCGCGGCGACCGGCGCCCGGCACTGTGCACCGCGGCGTTCTCGCAGGACATCGTCGGGCTCTCGGCCGCGACGATCGTCATCGCGGCGGTCGAGGGCCGGATGGACCCGCGGTACGGGGCACGGGCGCGACGATACGAGCTGATCGAGGCGGGGCACGTGGCGCAGAACATGCTCCTCGCCGCGACGGCGCTCGGCCTCTGTGCGGCCCCCGTCGGGGCGCTCGACGACGTGGCGGTGCGTGACGTCCTCGAACTGCCAGAGGCATACCTGCCGCTGTACCTCGTCGCCGCCGGTCGCTCGACGCCGTCGCGCTGAGTTCCGTCCGGCGTTGCCGGAGGCGCTCGCCGAGCCGAGGGCCAGGCTCCGCGAGGTTTCCACGCCCGGCGCGCGGGACCGAGGGAGGCTCCCGCGCCCCCCGGGTCGTGCCGCTAGCATGGCGGCGATGCCCGCCACCGACCGGTCCTACCGCGCGCTGCTCGCCGTGCCCTCGCTGGCGCGCGTGATCGCGGGCATGCAGATCGCACGGGTCGCCCAGTCGATGATCGGCGTCGCGCTCGTGCTCTTCACGCTCACCGAATACCACTCCGCGATCCTCGCCGGCGTCGTGACCTTCCTGAGCATCGCGCCGGGGATGGTCGCGAGCCCGATCGCGGGCGCACTGCTCGACCGGCACGGCCGTTCGCGGCTGGTGCTGCTCGACTACGCCGTCGCCTGCGTCTCGTTTGCCCTGATCGGCGTCCTCGCGATGTCCGGCCATCTTCCGGCGTGGCTCCTGCTGCTGATCGCGGCCGTCTCCTCGCTGACCGGCCCGCTGAGCAACTCGGGGCTGCGCAGCCTGTTCCCGCTGCTCGTGCCGCGGCACCTGTGGGAGCGCATCAACGCGGTCGACTCGATGGGCTACGTCATCGCGACGATCGTCGGTCCGCCGGTGGCCGGGACGCTCGTGGCGATCGCCGGCGGCTCGACCGCGCTCGTCGCGATCGGCGCGGTCTTCGCCGTCGCCGCCGTCGTGCTGATCGGCATCCCGGACCCGCACACGGACGTGACCTCGACGGGCCGGCTCCTGCTCGACGCGTGGCAGGGCCTCCTCTACACGTGGCGCAACCCCACGCTCCGTGCGCTCGGCTTCGCGATCTCCGCGGTGAACCTGGCCGCTGGCGTGGTCACGATCGTGATTCCGCTCATCGTGCTCGACCACCTGCACCAGGGCCCGGGCGTCGTCGGCGCCGTCTTCGCGACGATGGGGATCGGCGGAGCCGTGGCGGCGATCGCGTTCGGCCGGCTCAACACGAACGGCCGCGAGCGCCTCATGCTCGCGGTCCCGATGGTCGGCATGGCCCTCGCCGTCGCACTGCTGCTGCCCGAGCATCTCGCGCTGCTGGCCGCCTCGATGGCGCTCCAGGGTCTGATGAACGGGCCGATGGACGTCGGGATGTTCACGCTCCGGCAGCGGCGGACCGATCCGGCCTGGATGGGCCGCGCGTTCGCGGTGTCGATGAACTTCAACTTCGCGGGTTTCCCGATCGGGTCGGCGATCGCGGGCCCGCTCGCGTCGGCGTCGATCCCCGCCGCCATCGTGTTCGCCGTCGCGATGGCGCTGGTCGGAGCGCTCCTCGCCTGGCGGGGGATTCCCGTGCGGGACGAAGGCGCGGCGTGGGTGCCGTCGCCGCGCCGCGAGGTCGGGTCGACGCCGGGACGGTAGGCAGAGCGCGGCAGATCTGCCAATGTGCTGGGAGATTTGATAAGGTTCCGGCGTGACTCCTCCGGCGTCCCGCCGTGTCCCCGAACGACGTCCACCCGCCACTCAGCCCGCCACTGACTGGATCGGGCTCGGCGACGCCACTGTCCTGCTCGGCGTCAGCCCCGCCACGCTCCGGCGCTGGTCCGACGAAGGCCGGATCCCCGTCTTCACGACGCCCGGCGGCCATCGCCGGTACTCGCGCCGCGCGCTCCGCGCGTTCGTGCCGCACCGCGGGCCGCGCCCGACCCTCGCCCGCCTCGGAGCGTCGGCGGAGCGGATCGCACGCGCATACCGGGGACCGGGGCGGCGTCACGCCGCCCCGATCGCGCCCGCGACCGGCCACTCGTGGCTCGACGGGCTCGGCGAGCGGGATCTGGCGGCGTTCCGTGCGCGGGGCAGGACACTCGTCGAGGAACTGCTGCTGCACCTGGACGCCGGGGCGGAGTCGGCGGATGCCGCGGAGCACCTCGAGCGCGCGGTCTCGGCGGCGACAGAGCATGGGCGCGAGATGGCGCGCCTCGGCTGCTCGACGGTCGCGGCGGTCGAGACCTTCCTGGCGTTCCGTGCGCCGTTCCTCGGCGAGATGACGAGGCTCGCGCGTCGGCGGAGTCTCGACGCGGCGGAGGCTACGGGGCTCCTCGCGGCCGTCGAGGCGGCCCTTGACCGGCTGCTCGTGGCCACGATCGAAGGGCATGCCGAGGGGAAGGCCGGGACCGGCCGCGAAACGACGCCGGGCACCCCGAATGCGACGAGCTCGACGGCCGCTGGAGTGCCGGCAGGCGGGGAGACGCCAGCGCGGGCAGGGGAACCTGGCGGGCGAAGGCGCAAGGGACCGGACGGGCGGGCGCGGCCGTGAGCGATCGCCCGTTGCCACTCTGGATCCTGGCCGCCCAGGCGGACCGGCACCCCGCCGAAGCGCGCGCCGCGTTCGCGCAGTCCGCACGCGCCGGCGCCGAGGATGCCGCGTTCCTCGTGACGTGTCACCGTGTCGAGGTCGTGGCGACGGGGGAGCGCCCACGGGCGTCGATCCAGGCCGCGGCCGGCGAGGCCGCGGCGCGCGGCCTCGCCCATGGGCTGCGCGCGTACGCGGGGCGCGAGGCGGCCGAGCATCTCTTCCGCCTCGCCGCCGGGCTGGAGAGCGCGGTCACGGGCGAGGACGAGATCCTCCACCAGGTGCGCGAACTCCTCGACGACGTTCGGGAGGCCGAACACCCCGATGCCGTCCTCGTGCGCGCGCTCGAGGTGGCGATCGGCGTGGGCCGAAGGTCACGCGCGGAGCGCGAGCGGCCGCAGGAGCGCGGCCTCGCGGATCGAGCTCTCGACTGGGTGGCGTCGCGCGGCGTGGACATGGCCGGGAGCAGCGTGCTGGTCGTCGGCGCCGGCGTGATGGGCCGGGCGGTCGCCGTCGGCGCGGGACGGCGCGGGGGCCGGGTCACGGTCGCGAGCCGTGACGTGGAGCACGCGCGGAGCGTCGCGCGCCTGTTCGACGGCGAGGCATCGGCGCTGGACGCCGCGGCGGAGCGGTTCTGGACGTCGGATGCCGTCGTGGTCGCGCTGGCGGGCCCGTGGGTCGCGCTCGAGCGGGTCGAACGCGCCGTGCCCGGGCCCGCGGCCGCACCCTGCTGCCCCGCCGTCGTCGACCTGTCGTCACCGCCCGCGCTGTCCGGCTCGATTCGTGCCCACCTCGGCGAGCGGTACGTGGGGATCGACGACCTGTTCGCCGGGCGGCCGCAACGGGGCGCGGACGCCGAGCGAGTCCGGCGCGAGTACGTCGAGCACGCCGAGCGGCTCGTGGCGGAGGCGGCAGACCGCTTCGCGCGATGGGTCGAGGCACGGCCGTCGATCGAGACGCTCCGCGCGCTGCGAGCCTCGGCCGAGGCTCGGCGGGTGCGCGACCTCGAACGGCTTCTGCGGCGGCTGCCCGATCTCGACCCGCGGCAGCGCGCGCTCGTGTCAGCCTTCTCGGAGCAGCTCGTTGCGGGGATCCTGCACGCGCCGAGCGCGCGCCTTCACGACGATTCGGACGGGTCGGCGGCCGCGGCGGCGCGACGGCTGTTCGGACTGTGAGCGCGACGCCGGCGGCGTCTCGGCGCGCCCTTCGCCTCGGGACGCGCGGGTCCGCGCTCGCGCGGCTCCAGTCGGAGCAGGTCGCGGACGCCCTGCGCGCCCGCGGGCACGCCGTCGAGATCGTCGCGGTCGTGACCGCGGGCGACGTGCGACCGCCGGACACGGCCTGGGGGGAGGGTGCGTTCGTCGGAGCCCTCGAGCACGCGCTGCTGTGCGGCGAGGTCGACCTGGCGGTCCACAGCGCGAAGGACGTGCCGATCGGCGAGGACAGGCCGGGCGACCGCGATGGCGGCGCCGCGCGCGCCCGAGCCGACGGTGCGGCGGGCTGCCCGGAGGCGCGTGCCGTCGCGCCGGCGACCGACGTGGGCGGCCCGTCCGGCGCTGGGCCGCTCGTGATCGCGGCGTACCCGTGGCGGGAGGATCCGCGGGATGCCCTCGTCCTGCCTGCCTCGCGCGCGGGCACCGTCCCCGACGCGCCGGCGCCCGCACTGCTGCCTCTTCCCGCGCCGGGGCCCATCCGCTGTGGCGGTCTCGACGCGGACCTGCTGCCGAGCGGGTCGCGCGTCGGCACCGACAGCCCGCGCCGTGCCGGCTTCCTCCGCGCCGCGCGCCCCGACCTCGAGATCGTGCCGCTCCACGGCAACGTCGACACGCGGCTGCGGCGCCTCGACGACGGGAATGCGGGTGCGCTCGTGCTCGCCGTCGCGGGCCTTCTCCGTCTCGGGCACGCCGCCAGGATCTCGTGCGCGATCGACCCCGAGATCGTGCCGCCGGCGCCCGCGCAGGGCGCCCTCGCCGTCCAGTGCCGGTCGGACGACGGCGAGGTTCGCGCGGCGCTCGCGGGCCTTGACGACCCGTCGATCCGCCTCGCCGTCGAGACCGAGCGGGCCGTCCTGCGCGCGGCCGGTGGAGGGTGCCGCGCCCCGCTCGGCGCGTTCGCGACGGTGTCCGGCGGCGTGATCGACCTCGTCGCAGGTGCCGTTGCCGCCGACGGGCGGGCGACGATGACGCGGTCGTCGGCTCCCGAAGCCGCCTGGCGCGAGCTGGCGGAGTCCACCGCCCGCGCACTGCTGCGCAGCGGGTATCCGGGAGCCGACGAGTGACGGACGAAGCCGGCCGCGGGCATGGGTCCGACGGGCGAGCCGCCGAGCGCGGTCGACGAACCGTCCTCGTGACGCGTCCCGCCGGGCCTGCCGACCCGCTCGTCGCACGGCTCCGGGAGGCCGGCGTCGCCGTGCGCGCGGTGCCCACCGTTCTCACCCGCCCGCTGCCGCCGGGCGGCGCGCTGGATGAGGCGGTGGCGCGGCTGCTGGAGTTCGACTGGGTGGTCGTGACGAGTGCCGCGGGCGCGGACGCGTTCGCGGAGGCGTGGGCGCGGGCGCAGCCGACGGAACGCGCTGTCGGTCACGAAACCGAGCGCGGCGGCGAGGTGCTGGGCGCGCGACCGGCGCTCGGCCTCGACGAGCCCGTCCGCGCGCGGTTCGCGGCCGTCGGGCCCGCCACCGCCGACGCACTCCACCGGACCGGGTTCACGCCGTCCATCGCGAGCCCCGACGGCACGGCATCCGGGATCGTCGCGGCGCTGCGCGCCGTGGGAGACACGGCCGGGCTCCGCGTCCTGCTTCCGAGGGCGAGCGCGGCCGCCGCCGACCTTCCCGCCGCGCTCCGCGCCGCCGGCGCGCTGGTCGACGAAGTGGTCGCCTACGAGACCGTCGAGGCGCCGGCCGAGTCGGCTGCCCCATTGCGAGACGCCCTGGCCGATCCCGACCTCGCCGCGATCGCCGTCGCGTCCGGGTCGGCCGTCCGCGGGCTCGCCGCCCTCGTGTCGTCGTCCCCGGAAGCCGCGAGGCTCCACTCCGTCCCATTCGTCTCGATCGGTCCCTCGACGTCGGCGGAGGTGCGCCGCCTCGGGCTGCCGCTGGCTGCCGAGGCGAGCGCGCCCACGGTCGTCGCGCTCGCCGACGCCGTCCTCCGGCTGCTCGATGTGCTCGACGCCGGTCTGGCCGACGCGAGCCCTGCCGCCGGCCCCGCCGACGCCCGTTCCGCCGGCGTCCCGTCTTCCGTGGAGGTCACGCCATGACCCTCGTGTCGCGCCCGGCCGTTCCGCACGCCGCCCCGCCCTCGATCGACCTGCCGCGCTTCGACCGCACCCGTCGGATGCGCGCCTCGGCCGCGCGCCGCTCACTTGTTCGGGAGACCCGGCTCTCGCCCGCGCAGTTCGTCATGCCGCTGTTCGTGATCCCCGGCCGCGGGCGTCGCGAGCCCATCGCCTCGATGCCCGGGCAATCGCGCCTGTCCCCGGACCTCGTCGTCGAGCTCGCGGGAGAGCTGGCGTTGCTCGGCGTCGGTGGCCTGATGCTGTTCGGGATCCCCGGCGAGAAGGACCCGGACGGCGAGGCCGCGGCCGACCCGCAGGGCCCGGTGCCGGAGGCGCTCCGCCTGCTGCGCGAGGCGGGGCTGCCGCTGACGCTGGCGGCCGACGTGTGCCTGTGCGAGTACACGACGCACGGACACTGCGGGATCGTCGTCGGCGACCGGATCGACAACGACCTGACCCTGCCCCGCCTGGCGGAGGCCGCGGTCGCGTACGCGCGCGCCGGGGCGGACGTCGTCGCGCCGAGCGCGATGATGGACGGCCAGGTGGCCGCCATCCGGCACGGGCTCGACGCGGCCGGCGAGACGAATACGGCGATCCTCGCGTACGCCGCGAAGCACGCGTCGGCGCTGTACGGGCCGTTCCGCGACGCGGCCGATTCGACGCCGTCGTTCGGCGACCGGCGCAGCCACCAGATGGATCCGGCGAACGGACGCGAGGCGCTGCGCGAGATGGCACTCGATGCGGCCGAGGGGGCGGACATGCTGATGGTGAAGCCCGCCATCACGTCGCTCGACGTGCTCGCGCGGGCGCGAGAGCGGTTCGACCTGCCGCTCGCCGCGTACCAGGTGAGCGGCGAGCTCGCGATGGTCGAGGCGGCCGCGGCACATGGCTGGATCGACCGGCGTCGCACCGCGCTCGAACTGCTGACGGCGATCGCGAGAGCGGGTGCCGACGTGATCCTGACCTACCTGGCCCGCGACGCCGCGACGTGGCTCGCGGAGGAGGCGAAGCGATGACCGACAACGCCGGCGGAAGCGGCACCGACCGGAACCCCGCGCCGGACGCCGCCCAGCAACCCGAGCGACCCCCGTCCCGATACGTCCACGCGCTCGCGCTCGGCCTCGACCCCGCCTGGCGGCGATTGCCCGCGGCCGAGCGCGAGGGATCGGGCCGCGCCTTCGCCGCCGCGCTCGAGGCTGACCCGTCGATCGTCACCCACACCTACTCGATGATCGGCCTCCAGGCCGGGACCGACCTGCTCATCTGGCGGCTCGCGCCGTCGCTCGACGCGCTCGAGCAGGCGGCGGCGCTGGCGCTCCGCTCGGGGCTGGGCGCCTGGCTGACGGTGCGCGAGAGCCTGATCGGGACGATCCAGCCATCGCAGTACGTGCGGAACCCGACGCAGCAGGAGCAGTCGCTGTTCGAGGGCGAGCGCTCGGCGTACCTGGTCGTGTACCCGTTCACGAAGTCGACGGAGTGGTACCTGCTGGGGCGGGACGCGCGGCAGGGGATCATGAACGAGCACATGCGGATCGGGCACCGCTATCCGCAGGTACGGCAGCTGCTCGCGTACTCGTTCGGGCTCGACGACCAGGACTTCATCGTGGCGTACGAGACCGACGACCTTCCGGGCTTCGTCGACCTCGTGCGCGACCTGCGCGGCTCCGACAGCCGCCGGTCCACCGTGCGTGACACGCCGATCCTGACGGCGGTCCACCGCCCGATCGGCGAGATCCTCGAGATGCTCGGGGCCACCACGGCGGCGTCGACGCGCAGCGCCGCCGGCGTGTCCGGCCACGGCCGGTCCGGCTCGCGCGACACGGTGGGAGCGGCGCGGTGACGGAGACGACCGCCGCGGCGGCGAGCGCTGCCAGGTACCGCCGGCGAGCGGAGGCGCTCTTCCCGGGCGGCGTCAACAGCCCGGTTCGGGCGTATCGCGCGGTCGGCGGCGACCCGCCCATCATCGTCCGCGGCCGCGGTGCGACCGTCACCGACGTGGACGGCGTGGAGTACCTCGACTACGTCGGCGCGTTCGGGCCACTCATCCTCGGCCACGCGCACCCGGCGGTGACGACGGCCGCAGTCGCACAGATCGAGGCGGGCGCGCCGTTCGGCGCCACGGCGCCGGCCGAGGTCGAGCTCGGCGAGGCGATTCGGGAGGCGATGCCGTCGATCGAGAGGCTCCGGCTCGTGAGCTCCGGGACCGAGGCGGTCATGAGCGCGCTGCGCGTGGCACGTGCCGCGACGGGACGCGAGCTCGTCCTGAAGTTCGAGGGCGGCTACCACGGGCACTCCGACGGGCTGCTTGCCCAGGCCGGGTCGGGCCTCGCGACGCTGTCCCTGCCGGCGAGCGCCGGCGTGCCGGCGGACGTCGCCGCGCAGACCATCCTCGCCCGCTACAACGACCTTGGGCCGGTCGAGGCGGCGTTCGAGCGGTATCCGGGCCGGATCGCGGCCGTCATCGTCGAGCCCGTCGCGGCGAACATGGGCGTGGTCGCGCCGGTAGCCGGCTTCCTCGAGGGGCTCCGGGAGATCACGGCCCGCTGCGCTGCGCTGCTCGTGTTCGACGAGGTCATCACCGGCTTCCGGGTCGCGCACGGTGGCGCCCAGGCGCGCTACCACGTGACGCCCGACCTGACCGTCCTCGGCAAGATCATCGGCGGAGGGATGCCGGTCGGTGCCTACGGGGGCCGCGCGGACCTGATCGACCTCGTGGCGCCCGTGGGGCCGGTCTACCAGGCGGGGACGCTTTCGGGTCACCCGGCCGCGATGGCCGCCGGGGCCGCGACGCTGCGACTGCTCGGTGCCGACCTGTACGCCCGCCTCGAGCGGCTCGGCGCCTCGCTCGAGGCGGGGCTGCTCGAGGCGGCGTCAGCGGCCGGCCGGTCTGTGTCCGTCGGGCGCGTCGGCTCGATCCTGACGCTGTTCTTTCGCGGCCGCGCGCCGCGGGACTTCGACGAGGTGCAGGAGGCCGACGTTGCCGCCTTCGCGCACTTCCACCGCGCGATGCGGGCCGCCGGAATCCTGCTGCCGCCCGCGTCGCAGGAGGCGTGGTTCGTCTCCGCCGCGCACACTGACGAGGACGTCGCGCGGACGGTCGAGGCCGCGCGGGAGGCCTTCCGGGCATGACGCCGGGTCCCGCTCCGTTCAGCTCCGCTCCGTTGCCGGGTCGCGCTCACGTCGGGACCCCTCGGCCCGAGGCCCGGATCGGCGACGCGACCGGGGCGCCTGTCGGCGGCGGCGGATCGCCTCGTCGCGACCTGCCCCTGCTGCGTGCGTACCGCCGCGAGTCGGTGCCGTACACGCCCGTGTGGTTCATGCGCCAGGCCGGCCGCGCCCTGCCCGAGTACCGCGCGATCCGCGAGCGCGCGGGCCTGGCGGAGATCGTTCGCGACCCTGCGCTCTGCACCGAGGTCACGTTGCAGCCGGTGAGCCGGCTCGGCGTCGACGGCGCGATCATGTTCGCCGACATCACGACGCCGCTGCCGGGCATGGGGGTGGACGTCCGGTTCGTCGAGGGCGTGGGCCCGGTCATCGACGCCCCCGTGCGCACCCCGGCCGACGTCGCACGGCTGACCCCGTTCGACCCGCAGGACGCCGTCGAGTCGCTCCTCGAGGCCGTCCGGCTTGTCCGCGCAGAGAGCCCGGTGCCGGTCATCGGGTTCGCCGGCGCGCCGTTCACGCTTGCGAGCTACCTCGTCGAGGGTCGCTCCTCGCGGGATGCGACGCGCCTGCTCGGCCTGTTCCGCTCCGATGCCACGACGTTCCACGCGTTGCTCGCGCGACTCGTCGACGCGACCGTCGCCTACGCGCGCGCGCAGGTCGAGGCGGGCGCCGAGGCCATCCAGATGTTCGACAGCTGGGTCGGGGTGCTGAGCCCGTGGGACTACGAGCGCGGGGTGCTCCCGCACATCCGGCGGCTGTTCGCCGGCCTCGAGGGTCTCGGCGTGCCGCTTGTGCTGTTCGGGACCGGGACCGCCGGACTCCTCGAGCTCCAGGGGGCCTCCGGGGCGACCGTCATCGGCCTCGACTGGAGGATCGGGCTGCGGGAGGCGCGCACACGGTTGCCGGCGCTGGCCGTCCAGGGGAACCTCGACCCATCGGCGCTGCTCGGGTCCTTCGATGGCGTGGCGGAGCAGGCGACGTGGGTGCTCGACCAGGCGACCGGGACGCCGGGACACGTGTTCAACCTGGGGCACGGCGTCCTGCCGGCGACCGACCCCGACGATCTCCGGCGGCTCGTGGACCTCGTGCACGAGCGGACGTCGGCGAGGGCAGGGTCGTGACGATGCAGGATCCCCCGCTCGCGGGGGAGGCGGCGTGCGGTGCGCGCACGCGTGTCGCCGGGGCCGGGCCGATGACGGGGGAGCGGCGGTTCCTCGCCGCGTGCCGCCTCGAGCCCGTCGACGCCACGCCCGTCTGGTACATGCGGCAGGCCGGGCGGGGCATCCGCGAGTACGAGCTGATGCGCGACCGGTATGGCGTGCTCGGCATCGCGCGGACCCCGGAACTCGCCGCGCGCGCGAGCGTGCTGCCCGTCTCGGCGTACGGCGTCGACGCCGCCGTCATGTATGCCGACGTCATGCTCCCGACCGGGCCCATGGGCGTCGAGTTCGACCTCACTCCCGAGGGTCCCGTGCTCGCCGCGCCGTTCCGCTCCCCGGCAGATGTCGCGCGGCTCCGCGCGTACGAGCCCGAGGACGAGCTGGCGTTCGCGATGGAGGCGATCCGGATCGCGCGACGGGAGCTGGACGGGCGGCAGGCGCTCATCGGCATCGCCGGCGGCCCGTTCACGCTCGCGGCGTATCTCGTCGAGGGCCGCGCGACGCGCGACCAGGCGACGGCGCGCGCGTTCATGTACGCACAGCCGGAGGCGTGGCACGACCTGCTGAGCCGAATCGCGGAGGTCGGGCGTCGCTACGTGGCCGCGCAGGTGCACGCGGGCGTGCAGGCCGTGCAGGTGTTCGACACGTGGGCCGGGACCCTGTCCCCGGCGGACTACGAGGCGTACGTGCTGCCGCACGCGTCCCGGCTCATCGAGGGCGCGCGGGGCGTGCCGGTGATCCACTACGCCGCGGGCGGATCGGGCCTCGTCGAGCTGCTCGTGCGCGCCGGGGCCGACGTCGTCGGCGTCGATGCCCGCGCATCGCTCGACGAGGCGTGGAGCCGGGCGGGGACGGGCGTCGGGATCCAGGGCAACCTGGACGGCGCGCGCCTCCTGGCCGGCTGGGATGCCGCCGAGCCCGGAGCGCGGCACGTCCTCGACGAGGCGGCAGGCCGGCCCGGCCACATCTTCAACCTGGGCCATGGCATCCTGCCCGGCACCGATCCCGCGCTGCTGGCCCGTCTCGCGGACTTCGTCCACCAGGAGTCGGCGAAGCGGCCGGCGGCGGAGCGGACCGGGGGCCGGCGCGCCACCACGGAGGTGTCAGCGTGATCGACGATCGCCTCGGCGGGGCGAATCCCCCTGGTCCCCGGAGCAGCCCCACCGGGGTCCTCCTCATGACGTACGGCTCGCCCCATGACCTCGAGGACGTGCCGCGCTACCTGTCCGCGGTCCGTGGCGGGCGGCAGCCCGAGCCCGAGCTCGTCACGGAATTCACGCGGCGGTACGCGCTCATCGGCGGTTCCCCGCTCGTCTCGATCACGCGCCAGCAGGCCTCGGCGCTCGAGGAGCGTCTCGGTGCGGGCTACCGGGTGGCGGCCGGGATGCGCTTCTCCGATCCGACGATCGCGTCGGCGCTCGCCAGCCTCCACGAGGCCGGGTGCGGGCACGTCGTCGCGATCGTGCTGTCGCCGCAGTATTCCGACCTCATCATGGGTGGCTACGGGAGAGCCGTCGCGGCCGCCCGCCAGTCGATCGGCCCGGACGCGCCGCGCGTCGCGATCGCCGGTTCGTGGCACCTGGAACCCGCCTTCGTCGCGGTGCTCGCGGCGCGCATCCGCGAGTCGCTCGCGCGGTTCCCCGAGGCGGCGCGCGCCTCCGTCCCGGTCCTGCTCACCGCGCACAGCCTGCCGAGGCGTGTCGCCGAACAGGAGCCCGGGTACCTGCGCCAGCTCGACGAGACGGCGACGGCGATCGCAGAGGCTGCGGGGTTGCCGCGCGACCGGTGGCACTTCTGCTGGCAGAGCGCCGGCCACGAGCCGGGGGAGTGGATGACGCCCGATTTCGCCGATCTCGTGCCACGGCTGCGGGCGGAGGGGCACCGCGCGGTCGTCGTCGCCCCGATCCAGTTCCTCGCCGACCACCTCGAGACGCTCTACGACGTGGCGATCGGTGCCCGGGAGCAGGCCGAGACGGCGGGCATGGCGTTCCAGCAGATCCGGGCGCTGAACGCCGACCCCGGTCTCGTGGAGGCGCTCGCCTCCGTCGTGCACGGCACGGAGGCCGAGGCGGTTCCCGCGGCTGCGGTGCCCTGACTACCCCGTCGGGAGCGTGATCGGGCCGAGTGGCTCTGCCGCGAGGAGGCCGCTGCAGGCACCCTTGCACCTCATGATCCGAGTGTCCTGGCCCCGCATCCTGCGTCCCGTGACGCGCGCCGTGCGCTGGCATCGGCGGCAGCCCAACACCATCGTCACCGTCGTCGACATCCGCCCCAACCAGCAGCGGGCGCGGCGATACGAGATCGTTCTGGGGCGGCGCCAGGGCTGACCGCGGTGCCAGGGCCGCGCCTGGCACCGCGCGTCGTGGAGACGGCTGCCCCGGGCCGACACGAGCCGGGAGCGAGTCAGCCGGCGCCGCGGCCTGCCGCGCCCGTTCCTTCTGCGCCCGGTCTGCCCCCGACCGCACGGCCGACCGCCTGCAGCGTCGCTTCGAGCTCCGCCGCGAGCGCCGCCATCGTCGGTGAGACGCGGTCCGCACCGGCGAGCTCCGCCTCCTCGTAGGTGCTGGCCGGCGCCCAGACGTACATCCCGGCGCGCCGGCCTGCCTCGATCCCGGGTGGCGTGTCCTCGACGACCAGGCACGCGTCGGGGTACGCGCCGAGCGTGGCCGCAGCGTGCAGGAACAGGTCCGGCGCGGGCTTCGGCCGGGCGACGTCGTCAGCGCTGAACGCGCGGCCGGCGAAGCGCTCGAGCAGTCCCGTCGCGCGCAGCGACGCCTCGATCCGCTCTCGCGTCCCATTCGACGCCACGCAGCAGTCGACCCCGCGCTCTCGCAGCCGCTCGAGCAGCTCGGGGACTCCCGTCGAGGGCCGCAGCTCGCGCGAGAACACGTCGGCCAGGCGTCGCGCGTAGGTCGCCTCGAACAGCGCCGGAAGGGCCAGCCCCCGCCCCTCCACGACCTGCCGCACGCGCCCCAACGTGCCGCCCGTGAAGTCGCGGTGGCTCTCCTCGGGCGTGTACGGGATCCCGAGGTCGGTGAGGACCTCGGCGAGCGTCGCCGACGAGAGGCGCTCGCTGTCGACGAGCACGCCGTCGTTGTCGAAGATCACGAGGCGCAGGGGATCAGGGAAGGGGCGTCGAGGGGTCACGAACCCATCCTGCCACGCCGCGCGGTACGCTCGCCCGGTGGCCACGAAGCTGAGCGCCGGGATCCTGCTGCACCGGACCCGGGACGGGCGCGTCGAGGTGCTCCTCGCGCATCCCGGCGGGCCGTTTCATGCCGCACGCGAGCACGGGAACTGGTCGATCCCGAAGGGCGAGCCGGCCGACGGCGAGGATCTGGAGGCGGCGGCGCTTCGGGAGTTCAGGGAGGAGACCGGGACGCTGCCGGCCGGGCCGCGAGTGCCGCTCGGGTCGATCCGACAGAAGGGTGGGAAGGTCGTGACGGCCTGGGCCGTCGAGGGGGACCTGGACCCGGCGTCTGCGCGGAGCAACGAGTTCGAGATGGAGTGGCCGCCGGGCTCGGGACGCCGGCAGTCGTTCCCGGAGGTCGACCGGGTGGCCTGGTTCTCGGCCAGCGAGGCGCGCACCCGGGTCACGCCCGGCCAGGCCGAGTTGCTGGACCGCCTCGATGAGGCGCTCGCGGATCGCTGAGGGCGGCGACGGTCGGCGGGCGACGGCTCGGCCACCCGGGGTCAGTCGGGTGATGCGGTCGGACGAGGCGCCGGGGTGTGCAGCGGAGCCGGCGTCGGGGAGGGCAACGCGACCGGGCTCGGCGTGCGGGCGGCCTGTGGCGCCGTTGCGAACGGGCCGGACGGTCCGTTCGCGGACGGGGACGCCGTTGCGAACGGGCTCGCCGACGTCGTCGCGGTCGCGGAGGGCGACGCCGCGCCGGGCGTCGCCGAGGTCTCGGGCGCGAGCACCGGCGCGAGCGATCGGGCGAGCAGACGTGCGTAGGCCATGGCGCCCGCGGGCCGCAGGTGGATGGCGTCGTCCCAGAAGTACTCCGGGTGGTTCTCGCTCGCCCCGTGCCAGTCGACCACCTCCACGTTCGGGTACTTCCTCGCGGTCGCGGCGAGCATCGCGTTGTCGTGCGCCTCCCAGTCCCGCGGCTCCTTGAGGTTGACGAACGCGACGAGCCGCTCGGACCTGAGCACCTGCATCGCCTGGTCGAGCATCGAGCCGCTGATCCAGCCGTTGTCGCCGAGCGAGATCACGACGACCGGCGGAAGCACGCCGGCCTTCTGACGGGCCTCGAGCAGCTGGATTCCGACCTGGAACGACCGCCCCTCCGCCGCGTTGATCTCGATCCCCTGGATCGCGGTCCGGAGCTGACGCACCGCGCCGAGCATGACGGAGTCCCCGATGGCCAGCACGCGTGGAGGCCGCGCGACGGCGATCGGTGGTGGTGACCCCGAAGCGAGCGGCTCGTTCCCGACCGGGACCCCGGGCGCGGCCGACGATGCGCCGGTCCCGGGGTTGCCGACGCCGGTCGCGCTCCCGGCGCCGTTCGACACGGGCCCGGGGCCGTCCGGTGTCCCGCCCTTTCCCGAGAGACCGCTGACGGACACACCCGCGACCGACACGCCCGTCCCCGACACGGGGCCGCCGGTGTCGATCGACGTCACGGCGAGGTAGGAGGGCGTGGGAGGGGGTGTCGCGGCGACCACGCGCGCGCCGACGACGACGGCGGCCACGAGGACCGCGGCACCCGACGCGAGCGGCAGCCGAGACGCACGGGCACGCTCGCCGCGCGGCAGCGACTGCCAGCGCCTCCAGGCCCGCCCGAGGGCCCCGTGCCGGATCGGCGTCTCGAGGAAGCGATACGACGCCTCGGCCGCGACGAGCGTCAGCGCAAGGCGGAGAGCCAGGTCGGGGAGCGGATCGAGCGGGAGATCGAGCTGCGGGCGGGTGAAGGTGAAGATCGGCCAGTGCCAGAGGTAGATGCCGTACGAGCGCTCGCCGATCCAGCGGAGGGGCTGACGGTCGAGCAGGCGCGTGCCGACACGGCCGCGCGGATGGACCGCCGCGACGATGATGGCGGCCGTGGTGAGGCCGAGCAACAGGAAGCCGCCCTGGTACAGGAACGGCTCGTACTCGTCGAGCCAGATGAACGCGGCGGCGAGCGCGGCGAGGCCGGCGATCCCGACCGCGTCGAGCCATGGAGCCATGCGCAGGGCTCGGAACGCCCGCGCGAGCGACGGCCGCGGGGCCGACGGCGAGGCGGGGCCGTCGGCGGCGAGTGGGGAGTCGGGCGCCGCCGCGGCATCGCCCCGTGATTCGGAGTGGGCCGTGGGAGCCACCTCCAGGCCGGCCCCGGGTGTGTCGCCGGCCGCGGGGCGCGTCCCAGGCGTCCAGGCCAGCGCCAGCGCCGCGCCCACGAGCAGGCCGACCGCGTGCGTGTCGGTCCCGTAGTAGACGCGGGAGGGGTCGGCGTCCGGGACGTACAGGACCGCCATGAGGGCCGCCGAGGCGGCCGCGCCCGCGATCGTCGCGACGAGCATCCCGCGCCGGCGGAACAGCGCCATGCCGGCCACGAGGGCGAGCGGCCAGAGCACGTAGAACTGCTCCTCGACCGCGAGAGACCACAGGTGGAGCAGCGGTGACGGCCGCCCGGCGCTCTCGAAGTACGACTGCTGGCGCAGGATCAGGTACCAGTTCGTGACGTACCCGAGCGCGGCGAGCGTGTCGCCGCGCAGGCGTGCCAGCTCGTCGGGTGCGACGAGGACCGCGATCGTCAGCGTCGCGCCGAGCAGCAGGAACAGGGCAGGCAGCAGACGCCGCGCCCGCCGCATCCAGAACGCGCGCAGGCGGATGTGCCCGAGCCGCTCGCGCTCGGAGAGCAGCAGCGTCGTGATCAGGAAGCCGCTGATGACGAAGAAGACGTCGACGCCCAGGAACCCGCCGGGGAGCCAGCCGAGGCCGGCGTGGTAGGCGATGACGGCCAGGACGGCCACCGCGCGGAGCCCATCGAGGCCCGGAAGTCGCCGATCCTGCGCGGAGGCATGTGGCACGGATCGCGAGGTCGGGCGCACGGGTACGGCGTCCGAGAAGCCGTCGACCAGCGCCGCCGTCTCTGCCATCCCGACCGATTCCCCCAGCGCGACCCGTACCCGGAATGATGCGGCGTGGCGCCTTGCATCCGCATCATCCGGAAGTCCCGTCAGCCGGTGCGATCCAGCAGCCAGCCGTCCCTGAGGCGCGCCCACGCCCGCCCGAACGTCAGGCGGTCGGTGTATCCGCTGGACCACACCGCCTCGACCGTGTCCCGGTCCTCGGCGGGGTCGCCCGAGACCATCACCCAGAACGGTTCCTGCTCGGCGCAGCAGTCGTCGCACCAGACCTCGCAGCGCGCGTGATGGAGGTCGCGCACCGTGAGGCGCGGACTGCCGGACGCTCCGAGAAACGCGACGACCATGAGGTCGCGCGACATGCTCGCGCCGCACCGATCGCACGTTCGCAGGTCGCGCGCGGGATCCGCCGGCTCCATGCCGAGACCGTAGGCCGCGGAGTTCGCGCTGCCATCGCCCCGCGGTCGGATCGCCGTGCGTCCTGAAGTCCCATGCGCGTACGCCGTACGCATGACTGCCGACCTCCGGGTGGCCGCCGGCCATGCTCCGGCGCGGGCCGCTGCGACCATCGCCGGTCACTCGGCCGCTGCTGCGATATTCGCCCATCGCCGCCCGGCCCCGAGTCGCTGCCGCCGACCCCCTTGCCGGCCGCGAGAGCCTGTCGGCCGCGAGCGCCCTACGATGGTGGCGCGTCACCGATGTCACATGCCATCGATCCGGAGGTCCCGTGCGCGAGCTCTACCCGCCGATCGAACCGTTCCGCACCGGCCACCTGCGCGTGTCACCCATCCACGAGATCTACTGGGAGGAGTCCGGATCGCCGGACGGGACACCGGCCGTGTTCGTGCACGGCGGCCCGGGCGGCGGCACGAGCGCCGACGACCGCCGGTTCTTCGATCCCGCGGCGTACCGGATCGTCCTGTTCGATCAGCGGGGGTCGGGCCGGAGCACACCGCACGCGAGCCTCGAGGAGAACACGACCTGGGACCTCGTCGCCGACATGGAACGCCTGCGTGAGTCCCTCGGCATCGGCCGGTGGGTCGTCTTCGGTGGGTCGTGGGGCAGCACCCTCGCGCTCGCCTACGCGGAGCACCACCCACATCGGGTGCGGGCGCTCGTGCTGCGCGGCATCTTCCTGCTCCGTCCGCACGAGATCCGGTGGTTCTACCAGGAAGGGGCGAGCTTCCTGTTCCCCGACGCGTGGGAGGACTTCCTCGCGCCGATTCCGCCGGCCGAGCGTGACGACCTCGTCGCGGCGTACCACCGTCGACTCACCGGCGACGATCCGGCCGCGCTCGGCGAGGCGGCGCGGGCGTGGAGCACGTGGGAGGCGCGGACGAGCAAGCTCCGCCCCGACCCGAAGCTCGTCGAGCGGTATGCGGGCGAGGCGACGGCGGACGCCTTCGCACGCATCGAATGCCACTACTTCGTCAACCGCGGGTTCTTCTCGACGCCGCACGAACTCCTCGACGGCGTCGACCGGATCCGGCACATTCCCGCCCGGATCGTCCAGGGGCGCTACGACGTCGTGTGCCCGATGACGTCCGCCTGGGACCTGCACCGGCGTTGGCCCGAGGCGGGCCTCGAGGTGGTCCCCGACGCGGGGCACTCCGCGACCGAGACCGGGACGATCGACCGCCTCGTGTCGGCGACCGACGAGTTCCGGCAGGCCGAATAGTCGGGCGAACCGCCGCGCCGGGTCGCGGAGAAGCCGCTCGACAGACGGGCGCCCGGGCGGTTGCTGCCGCCCGGGCCCGAGGTGCCCGCGAACCCGATGCACCCATGGCGCAGCCGGCCTCCCGACCGCACGAGGAGCCGTCAGGGCCTGCGCCAGAACGCGGTGGCGACGTACAGCGGCTGGGCGAGCGTCTGCCCGTTGAGGGCGGTGATCCGGTACCACCAGAGGTAGTTGCCCACGTGGTAACAGGAGGAGGCGTACCTCGCGCCGAGGACCGCGGCGGATGCGGTTGCCGTCGCCCCCACCGGGATCTTCAGCGCGATCGGGGCGCCGAGGTTGGGCTGCGTCCGCGCGCGGACGTCGGGGCACGCCGCGGTGATGGTCGCGGGGTACGGAGCGGGAGTGGTCGGCGTGGGGGCCGGATTCGTCTGGGCCGGCGCGGGCGACGTCCCGCTGTTCCAGAATGCCGTCGCCGTGTAGAGCGGCTGCGCCAGCGGCCGGCCGTCGACCGCGACCACGCGGTACCACCAGAGGTACGTGCCGGTGTGGTTGCAGGTCGAGACGTAGGCCGAGCCGAAGACGGCGCCGCCGACGGTGGCCGTCGTGCCCTGGCCCACCGTGTCGACGACGTCGGCGATCGCGTTCGGCGAGGTCCGCAACCGGATCGACGGGCAGGCGGCGGTGACCGCTCGCGGGGTCGGGTAGCTGACGCTGGATGACGGCGCAAGAACTGCGCGCTCGATGGCCGCGACCGCGGACGCCGCGTTCACGACGCCGTAGCGGACCGCGATCCCGGTGCGGCGCGCGGAGCCGAACAGCGCATCCTCGATCTGCGAGACCGACGCCGTGGGCCGGACGCTCCGCATGAGCCCGATGATCCCTGACACGAGCGGGGTCGATGCCGACGTGCCGCAGAAGTTGCCGTACGACCCACCGCGCTGCGTCGTCCAGATGCAGCCGGGAGCGGCGACGTCGACCCACGAGCCCCGGTTGGACCAGGAGTAGAAACCACCGGACGTGGTGATCGACGCGACCGAGATGACGCCGGCGAACCCGCCGGGGTAGAAGACCCTCGTATTGCCCTCGTTACCGGCCGAGGCGACGACGACGACGCCGCGGTTCCGGGCGTACGTGATGGCGTCCTGGAACGCCTGGCTCCAGGAGAACCCGCCGAAGCTCATGCTGATCACGCGCGCGCCCTGGTCGGCCGCCCACGTGATGCCCTGGATCGCCGTCGACGCGTATCCCGACCCGGTCGAGTCGAGGACCTTGACCGGGAGGATCTCACAGCGCCAGCACGCGCCGGCCACGCCGATCCCGTTGTCCCCGGCGGCCGCCGCGACGCCGCTCGACATCGTCCCGTGCCCGAAGTCGTCGTTCGGGGAGGCGTCACCGTGGACGAAGTCGTAGCCGGGCAGGATCCGCCCGTTGAACTCGGGGTGCGACGCGTCGATGCCGCTGTCGAGGATGGCGATCGTCACGTTCGCGCTGCCGCGCGTCATGCCCCAGGCCGCCGGCAGCGAGACCTGGTTCGCCGCCGCGGCCTGATCCCGGTACAGCGGGTCGTTCGGCACGAGCTGTGCGTGGGTCCGCTGGTCGTACTCGACCGACACCACGCCCGGCTCGGACGCGACCGTGGCGGCGAGATCCGGGCCGTGGCCGCGGGGTGCCGCGGCGACGCGCATGTGCAGCGACGGTACCGCGGCCGGGTGCAGCTGGTCCGGCAGCACGGACGCCGCCGACGCGTACGCCGCACCCGACCCGTAGGTGACGAGGAGGCGGTCGGACGGCGCGCCGAGGATGGGCGCCCGGTGGGGCGCGGCCGAGACGTTCCCGGCGGAGACCAGCGCCATCGCGAGCGCCGCTCCGACAGCGGCAAGGATGGACAGGTGTGGCGAGGAGCCGGTGGGTCTGCGCATGGCGGTCTCCACGGCGGCCGGGGACCGGCGAACGCGGACCCGCAGCGATGGTGCCCTGCGCGGCCCGACTCGGACGGCGACTTCGCTCGTCCCGCCGCCCCCCCGCGGCTCCGATCCACGCAGGATCGTGAACGCCACGAGCATTCGGCCCGGACGACGCGGATACAAGGCACGACGGCGTCAGTCCGGGCGGCACGAATCGGCCAGCCCCTGGCTACGTCGGCCGCCGTACCTGTCGGGGAGGGACTGTCGGCCGACGTAGCGGGGGCGGCGCGGGCAGCGGGCGGCCGGCAGGCGGGGCTACGCCGAGGGCGGCCTCACGCCGCCGGCGGGCAGGCGATCTGATAGTCGAGCGGGATCTGGACCGGCAGCGGGAGGCCGAGCTCCTGCGCGATCGCGACGCGCGCCGTGGCGAACGCCTGCACGAGCCGCGACGTCAGGCCCGTGGTGGTCTGGCCGCCCTGTGCGTCGAGCGCGAAATCGCGCTCCGCGGCACGGAGGACGAGTTCGTCGAGGCGGGTCGTCGCCGACGCGGAGGTCTGCGTCGGGGACACGTTCGACAGGAGCGACTCGACTTCCGCCGCGGGCTGGGCCAGTGACGTGCTCGACGCATGCTGCCAGTGCTCGACGCTGGAGAAGAGCCGGTCGGCGCGCGAGAGGACGGCGGGCAGGCCGGCCACGCCCGACTCGATCGCGGATGCCGACCGGCCGTCCACGGCCTGGAGGGTGCTGACGGCGCTGGCGAGTGTGTTCGTCAGACGGCACATCGTCGTGCTGTACTGCGGCGAGGTCACCACGGGAGACGCGGCGGGAGCCTCGTGCAAGACTGCCTGGAGGCCGGCCGCGTCCACGCGCCCCTGCGTCGACGCGCCGCATCCGGACGCGACGGCCGCCAGCACGACGAGGCACCCGAGCCATGCTCCCCCGCGCATCGATGTATCCCTCCTCGCGTCTCGCCGAGCCCGTCCAGCGACGGCAGGACGAGCCTATCCGCCGTCCGGTCGCGGGCGGCTAACAACGATCAGGGCCACGATGCGGCCGCGTGCACTCGGTTCAGCGGCGATTCAGAACCGGGGCGAACCTCTTCACACGCTGGCTGTGCTGCTGCTGCAACCCCGAGCCGTGGGGCTGCAGACGCGGACCGCGAGCGGTCTCCGCGGCGCTTCCGCGATGGCAATCCTCGCGTCGATCCTCGGTGCCATCGGACGCATGACCGACCGATGGCACCACCGATGGCCTCGCGGCCGCGACTGGGTCGACCGCGTCACTTGAGGATCGCGGCGATCCCGCGGTCGAGCGCCGGCGCGAGCGATCGCGCGAACGTCGCCGTCAGGTGGTGCGTGTCCCGGTACACGATGATCCCGTTCACCACCGCGGGGCACGGATTGCCCGGGCAGACGGCGCTGGCAAGCGAGATGATGCCCGCGCCCATGGCCTGGGCCGCGATCCGTTCGCGCACCCCGATGTCGCTGCCGTACGCGACCGCGCGTGGCGTCGCGCACGCCCGGATGTCGGCGACATGGGCCGACAGACAGGCGGGCACGTCGACCGACGGCATGGGCGGATCGTCGATGATCGCGACCCGCGCGGCCTGGATCTGCCCGACCATTCGCGCGAGGGCCGCTCCCTGGCTCGCGGTCGTCTCGTCGGCGGGCAGGACCGGGTAGATCCAGCGGCTCATCGTCACGAGCGCGAGGTCCGGGTGCAGCGCGTTCACGCGCTGCACGACCGCGTCCCGCCACGCGGTGCACTCGCGGTACTCGCGCTTCAGGTAGATGTCGATGACGCGCATGTCGATGAACGGGCAGGCCACCTTCGTGAACGTGAGCAGCCGCCAGCCGTGCTGGGCGGCGACCGCCTCGACGGCCGGGAACAGGGCGGCCGCGTGCGAATCGCCGATGAGCGCGACGGTGAACGTCCCCTGCGGATTGCCGAACACGCAGTTCGCAGGCGGCGTCGTCGCGCTCTCGAACGCCAGGCATCCGTCGCGCCGGAGCGGGTCCTCGTCGGAGCGTGCATCCGCGAGCGGGGGCTGGACGTTCGCCGGCAGCGCGTAGGGGCCGGTCGGCTGGGGCGTCGGGGCGGGGGTGCGGGCGGGGACCGGACGGAGTGTCGCCGGCGCCTGCGCCGCCGGCGACGCGGAGCTCGCCGGCGGGATGGAGGACACCGGCCTGTCCACCTGCGCCGCCGTTTGCGTGGCTGCGGGGACGGAGGCCGCGGCAGATCCGGCTGGCGGGGCGCCGGTGGCGGCCGGGGAGGGGTCTGCGGCGGCGGCCGCGCCGGGTTCCGAGCCGGGGAGGGCGCCCAGCGCGCTGTTCCCGGCGACGTCGAGCGCCGAGGCGAGACCCGCGACGACCACGATCGTCGTGAGCCCGAACGCGAGCGTGCGGATCGGTCGCGTCGCACGCCCGCGGAAGCCGCGCCGGAACGGCTCTTCGACGATCGTCCAGCTCGCGGCCGCGACGACGACCGCGATCACGGCGAGCCCGAGCCGGCCGGAGACCGGCAGCGTACCGCCCGCGGCGAGCACCCCGAGCACGAGGATCGGCCAGTGCCACAGATACAGCGAGTAACTGATGCGGCCCAGGAACCGGACCGGCGCGCGCTCGAGGAGCACGCGCGGCCCGGGCCCGCGCCACGCGGCGATGAGCAGCGCGGCCGCGGCCGTCGGCACGACCGCGACGAGACCGGGGTACGCGACGGAGGAGTCGAGGGCGAGCGCGGCCCAGGCGAGCATCGCGGCGCCCGTCCAGCCGGCGGCGACCCGCAGCGGGACCGGGATCCGGTCGATCTCTCGCGCGCCGATCGCGAGCAGGCCGCCCGCGGCCAGCTGCCAGGCGCGGGTCGGCAGCACGTAGAACGCCCAGGCGGGCGACATGTCGGTCACGACGGCGCTGGCCCACAGCGAGCCGGCGAGGACGAGCGAGAGCGCGATCGCGGCGCCGACCCGTGGCCGCCTCCAGGACGCGACGAGAAGGAGTGCCGGCCACACCAGGTAGAACTGCTCCTCGACCCCGAGCGACCAGAAATGGAGGAACGGCGAGGGGGTCGCGATGGACGCGAAGTAGTCGCCGGTCGTGAGCGCGAAGCGGACGTTGGCGACCGAGAGTGCGGCGGCCGCCGCGTCGAGCGTGACCGACGGCCGGTCGAGCGGCGCGATCAGCAGGTACGAGACCGGCAGGCACACGAGCAGCACGACCGCAGCGGCCGGGAGCAGCCGGCGCACCCGCCGCGCGTAGAACCGCAGGAAGTCGATCGATCCCGTCCGCTCCCGCTCGCGGAGCAGCAGCCCGGTGATGAGGAACCCGGAGATCACGAAGAAGACGTCGACGCCGACGAACCCGCCGGGGACGGGGACGCCGGCGTGGAACAGCACGACCAGCAGGACGGCGACCCCGCGCAGACCCTCGATGTCCGGTCGGAACTCGTCACCGGAAGACGGCGGCGTCTGCGCCGCGCGCCACACGAGCACGAGCGCGACCGCCAGGACGATGGCGGCGACGACGAGGACGAGCCAGGGCGGCATGGCGAGTCTCGGACCCGGATCTCCAGTGCGGGCGGTCCCCTCCGCCGGGACGAGTATCGGCGACCGCGAGGGGCCCCGTCACGGTCCGTTCGACGTACGGGATCCGCGATCGGTTCCGGTGGCGGCACGCGCCTCTCAGTCTCGCGACGGCAGCTCGATCCGGATGCGCGCGTCGACGACGACGGCCCCCTGCTCCAGCACGATCAGCGGGTTGCAGTCCATCTCGGCCACCTCCGGGTGCGCCTCGACCATCGCGCTGACCCGGAGGAGCGTGTCCTCGAGCGCCGCGACGTCCGCGGGCGCGGTCCCCCCGAATCCCTCGAGGAGCCGGAACGTGGCAAGCGAGCGGACCATCTCGGCCGCGTCGCGATCGGTCAGCGGGGTGATGCGCACGGCGACGTCGCGCAGCAGCCGCGCCGCGCTCCCCCCGGCGCCGCACGCGATGACCGGGCCGAAGACACGGTCATGGACCACGCCGACGAGCATCTCGGCGCCGGACGGCATCATGCGCTGCACGAGGAAGCGATGCTCCAGTCGCCCGGCGGCATCGAGCGCCTCGCCGATTGCGTGGGCCGCCGCCTCCACCCCCGCGGCGTCGGGCACCGCCAGCGTGACGGCCCTCGCCTCGGCCTTGTGCAGGATTCCGGTCGCGACGCCCTTGACCGCGACGGGCCACCCGACCTCGGCCGCGACGCGGGCCGCCTCCTCCGGCGTGTCCGCCAGGCGCCACGGGGCGATCGGGATCCCGTAGCACTCGAGCAGGCACGCGACCTCGTCCGGATCGAGCCAGCGCGACCGCTCCGCGCCTGACGAGGGATCCGAACCCCGGGATCGCTCCCCTCCCTGCGCCGGGGCCGAACCCCGGGATCGGTCCGCGACATGCGAACGTTCTGGTCCCTTCGGCCGGCCGCCCCGGGCCAGCGCGGACGCGATCATCGCCGCCGCCTCGTCCGGTCGCACGTCGTCGAACCGTGGGACGCTCCCCACCGGCGCCCGGCGCCACTCCGCGTACTGCACCGCGCGGGCAAGGGCCCGCGCCGCCTCCTCCGGGAATCCGTACACCGGCACGCGCACGCGGCCTGCCCGAAGCGTCGAGACGCCGTCCTCCGAGGCCATGAACACACAGACCACGGGGATCGGGCGGGGCAGTTCCTCGACGGCCGACCGGATCGCGACCGCCACGTCCTCGTCGCTTCCCGCGAGGGGAGGGACGAACAGCACGAGCAGCGCGTCCATGCCGTCCCAGTCGGCGAGCACGCGGATCGCCCGGGCAAACGAGTCGGGCGTCCCGTCGATCGTGTCGACGGGGTTGCCGAGGGCGGCCTCGGGCGGCAGGAACTCCGCGAGCCGGGCGCGGACCTCGGCCGGCAGGGGCGGCACCTCGAGCCCGTCGGCGTCGCAGGCGTCGACGGCAAGGATCCCGGGACCCCCCCCGTTCGTGAGAATGCCGACCCGGCGCCCGGCGGGCAGTGGCTGGTCCGCGAGCAGCGACGCGACGTCGAAGAACTCCGACAGGGTGTCGGTGCGGATCACGCCGGCCTGCCGGAACAGGGCGTCGACGGTCACGTCCGAGGCGCCGATGAGCGCGCCGGTGTGCGAGGACGTCGCGCGTGCGCCCGCTGCCGACCGTCCGCTCTTGACCGCGATGATCGGCTTGCTGCGGCCCACGCGACGCGCGATGCGGGCGAACTTCCGGGGGTTGCCGAGCGACTCGAGGTAGAGCGCGACGACAGCGGTCCGCTCGTCGCCCTCCCAGTACTGCAGGAAGTCGTTGCCGGACAGGTCGGCCTTGTTGCCGGCCGACACGAAGCTCGACAGGCCGAGGCCGACCCGGTTCGCGCGCTGGATGATCGCGAGGCCGAGCGACCCGCTCTGCGACATGAAGCCGACGCCCCCGGGGAGGGGCATCGCCGACGCGTACGTGGCATGGAGGTTGACCCCGGGGTCGAGGTTCATCACGCCCATGCAGTTCGGGCCGACGAGGCGCATGCCGGCGCGTCGGCATACCGCGAGCAGCTCCCGCTGGCGCTCGGCGCCCTCGGGCCCGACCTCCGCGAAGCCCGGCGAGACCACGACGAGCGAGCGCACGCCGCGCGCGGCGCACTGCTCGGCGGCGGCGATCGAGGCGGGGGGTGGCAGGACGATCACCGCGAGGTCGACGCGCCCGGGGACGTCGAGAACCGATCGGTAGGCAGCGACCGACTGGACGACGTCGGCGTTCGGGTTGACGGGGTAGACGGGCCCCGGAAAGGCCCCGCGGAGGAGGTTGTGAAACAGCTCCCCGCCGATCGTGCCGCGCCTCCGCGATGCCCCGATGACCGCCACGGACGCGGGATGCAGCAGGGCGTCGACGGCAGCTGCGGCGGCGATCCGCTCGCGCTGCTCGAACCGCTCCCGTGCCGCGTCGGACAGTTCCGTCGGGAACTCGACGATGAGGGCACCCGGCTCCACGCGGACCCTCGTCGGGAAGCCGCTCTCCCGGAACACATCGAGCATCCGGGCGTTCTCGGGCAGCACCTCGGCGAAGAACGTCGGGATGCCCGCGTCGCGGGCCCGCGCGGCGAGCTCGTCGAGCAGGAGCGTCGCGATGCCGCGGCCCTGGAACTCGTCCGCGACGAGGAATGCCACCTCGGCGCTGTCACGGCCGGCCCGGTTGAAGCTGCCCTGGGCGACGATCCGTCCGCCCGCCTCGCCCACGAGCGAGCAGTCGCCCGCGTCCGGCTCGGCCCACCGCTTCGCGAGGCCGGTCAGGTCGTTCACGAGCCCGGCGAAGCGCATGCGGCGCGACTCGAGCGCGAGCGCGGACAGGAAGGCCAGCAGCGCGGGCTCGTCGCCCGGGCGGCTGCGGCGGAGGCGGATCGACGACCCGTCCCGCAGCACCGCGTCCCGGACGCGCTCCCGGCTCGGCGTCATGCTCATGGCCGATCCCCGCAACCGCGCCCTCCGGAGCCACCGACGAGCCCCGCGGTGCGCACCGCTATAGTCTCCGAGATGCGGCTTCCGGTCGAGTCCCAACCGCTCGTGATCTTCGGCCCACCGTCACTCGAGTACGACTTCGGGCCGCACCACCCGCTGACGCCGCGCCGCTTCGGGCCGGGGATCGAGCTGCTCCGAGCCGTCGGCGCCGAACGGTTCGAGCCGCCTCCCCGCGCGTCCGACGAGGAGCTGCGACGCGTCCATACGGCCGACTACATCTCGACGGTCCGGATGCTGTCGGAATACCCCGACGCGTCAGCGATGGCGGGGTTCTCGCGCTGGGGCGACGATCCGCCGTTCTACGGGATGCACGAGGCCGCGTCGGCCGTGGGCGGCGGCTCGATCGCGGCGATGGACGCGATCCTCGCGCGCCGGACGCTGCACGCGTTCCATCCGGGCGGCGGGCTCCACCACGCGATGCCCACGCGGGCGAGTGGCTTCTGCATCTACAACGACGTCGCGCTCGCGATCGCCCGGGCCCGTGACGCCGGCCATCGCGTGCTGTACGTGGACCTCGACGTCCACCATGGCGACGGCGTCGAAGCGATCTTCCGAAACGACACGGGCGTCCTGACGGTCTCGTTCCACGAGACCGGCCTGGCGCTGTTCCCCGGCACGGGGTTCGTCGAGGATTGCCGCGAGCCCGGGACGGAGGGGACCGCCGTCAACGTCCCGCTGCAGCCCGGTACGTCGGACCGGTCGTGGCTCGAGGCGGTCGAGCTCGTCGTGCCCCCCCTCGCGCAGGCGTTCCGGCCGACGGTCCTCATCTCGCAGCACGGCTGCGACTCGCACGCGTTCGATCCGCTCGCGCACCTTCGCGTGACGACGGCAGCGATGTCCGGCGCGGCCCGGATGCTCGACCGGCTCTCCCACGAGCACACCGGCGGGCGATGGCTCGCGACGGGGGGCGGCGGGTACGACGTCTACCGCGTCGTCCCGCGCGTCTGGTCGCTGGTGTGGCTCGCGCAGGCGCACGCGGAAGTGCCGGCGGAGACGCCTGAGGACTGGCGCCGGAGATGGACCCCGGACGCGGCGCGGCACGACCAGTCGCCGGTGCCGGTGGAGATGCTCGACCCCGTCGGGCTGATCGAGCCGGAGGCCGGCGTCATCTCGGAGCGGAATCTCGAGACGGCGATGGCCGCCCTGGACTGTTCCCTCCAATCCCTGCGCGAGCTGGCCCGGGGCTGATCGGCCGCGCTTCGGGCCTGTCGCCGGCGGGGATGGCCGCCCGGCGGTGGCGGGAGGTCGTCGTCCACCGGCCTCACGGGACAGGGCGCGATGCGCGCGACGCGCGATCTCTCACCCCGTACGCGTGTACAACGGCCGCCCTCACACCCGCGGGGCCGTTGTATTCACATTTCAGCGCAGACGCACGGGTTGACACAGGCGCGCGCGGTTGTACCCTCCGACCATCGATCGCGCCTGTCGGGGCCAGCGTCCTGCGGGTTCCTGTTCGTGGCACCGGCCCCGGTGTGGCTATCTCGATGCCGGAGGTATGCCATGAGCCTGAACGTCCAGCCCGAGATCGAGGCCCTGTTCTCGGAGGCGCGCGAGTTTCCGCCGCCCCCGGAGTTCGCGGAGCACGCGAACATGAAGGCCGACGCGTACGCGCGCGCGGACCAGGACTTCGAGGGTTTCTGGGCGGAACAGGCGGAGCGCCTGAGCTGGTTCCGCAAGTGGGACACGGTCCTCGAGTGGGATCTGCCGTATGCGAAGTGGTTCGTCGGTGGCGAGCTCAACGTCGCGTACAACTGCGTCGACCGCCACGTCGAGAACGGCCTCGGCACGAAGGTCGCCTACCACTGGGAGGGCGAGCCGGGCGATACGCGGACGCTGACGTACGCGGACCTCCAGCGCGAGGTCAACAAGTGCGCGAACGCGCTCCTCGAGCTCGGCGTGAAGACGGGCGATCGCGTCGGCATCTACATGCCGATGATCCCCGAGCTGCCGATCGCGATGCTGGCGTGCGCGAAGATCGGCGCCCCGCACGTCGTGGTGTTCGGCGGGTTCAGCGCCGACGCCCTGCAGGGCCGCATGGTCGACTCCGAGGCGGTTGCGCTCATCACCGCGGACGGTGGCTACCGCAACGGCAAGGTGCTCGATCTGAAGGGGGCTGCCGACGAGGCTGCGGCCAATGCGCCCACGATCAGGAACCTGCTCGTCGTCCGCCGCACCGACCACGGCGTGCCGATGACCGAGGGCCGCGACCACTGGTGGCACGACATCGTCGATCGCCAGTCCGACGAGTGCGAGCCCGTCCACCTGGACTCCGAGCATCTGCTGTACCTGCTCCACACGTCCGGCACGACGGCGAAGCCGAAGGGCATCATGCACACGACCGGCGGGTACCTGACCGGCGTGAGCGCCACCCACAGCGCGATCTTCGACGTCAAGCCGGACGACGTGTACTGGTGCGCCGCCGACATCGGCTGGGTCACCGGGCACTCGTACATCGTGTACGCGCCGCTCTCGAACGCGACGACCAGCATCCTCTACGAGGGAGCCCCCCAGTTCCCCGAGCCGGACCGCTGGTGGTCGATCATCGAGAAGTACAAGGTCTCGATCCTGTACTGCGCGCCGACCGCGATCCGCGCCTTCATGAAGCAGGGCGACGCGTGGCCGGCGAAGCACGACATGTCGTCGCTGCGGCTGCTCGGCACGGTCGGGGAGCCGATCAACCCCGAGGCCTGGCTGTGGTACCACCGCGCGATCGGTGGCGGCCGGTGCCCGGTCGTCGACACGTGGTGGCAGACCGAAACCGGGATGATCCTCATCACGCCGCTCCCCGGCGTCACGACGCTCCGGCCCGGCTCCGCCACGCGCCCGTTCCCCGGGGTGGCGGCGAAGGTCGTCGACGCCGACGGGCACGACGTGCCGGACGGGGCCGGCGGCGGGTACCTGGTGCTCACGAAGCCATGGCCGGCGATGCTCCGCGGCATCTACAAGGATCCGGAGCGGTACTTCGACACGTACTGGCGCCGGTTCCCGGGCATGTACTTCGCGGGCGACGGCTGCAAGGTCGATGCCGACGGCTACTTCTGGCTGCTCGGCCGCGTCGACGACGTCATGAAGGTGTCCGGACACCGCATCAGCACGATCGAGGTCGAGTCCGCGCTGGTCGACCACCCGGCGGTCGCCGAGGCGGCGGTCGTCGGCCGGAGCGACCCGGTGACCGGTGAGGCGATCTCCGCGTTCGTCATCGTCAAGTCGCACATCGTGCCCGACGATGCGCTCGCCGCGGAACTCCGCGAGCACGTCGCCGAGAAGATCGGCGCGATCGCGCGTCCCAAGATGGTCATGTTCACGCCGGAGTTGCCCAAGACACGCTCGGGCAAGATCATGCGGCGGCTCCTGCGCGACATCGCCGAGCATCGCGCGCTCGGCGACGTCACGACACTCGCCGATACCGGGATCGTCGACACGATCCGGGACAAGGCACAGTCCAGCGAGGCGGATCAGCTCGTCTGACGGGCCGGAGTTCGGCCCGCGGGTGGGCACGGCAGTCCGTGGCAGCCGGCGGGTCCGGGGGGCCCGCCCGAGGAAAGGAGTCTCGCGTGACTCAGGCCCAGTCGCAGCAGCCAGCCTCGCCGCTGAAGCCGGAGAGCGCTCCTGCGGCGGCGCCCGTTCCGGCGGCCGTCGCCAACCCCGCGCCGCTCGGGCTCGCCGCGTTCGCACTCACGACCTTCATCCTCTCGCTGGTGAACTCAGGCCTCGTCACCGGCAGTTCGCTCGCGATCGTGGTGGGCCTGGCGCTGGCCTACGGCGGGCTCGGGCAGCTGATCGCCGGATGGTGGGAGTTCCGGAACGGGAACACCTTCGGCGGCGTGGCCTTCACGTCGTACGGCAGCTTCTGGTGGAGCTTCGCGGCGTTCGTGTTCATGTTCCAGGGCAAGGACGCCGGCAAGATCGTCGCGTGGTACCTGCTCATGTGGGGCGTCTTCACGTTCTACATGTGGATCGCGACGCTCAAGGGCGCGCGGCCGGTGATGGTGGTGTTCCTGCTCCTCTGGATCACATTCGTGCTGCTCGCGCTCGGCGGCTTCACGAACGCGGCGGCGGGGAACGGGCTCACCGCGATCGGCGGCTACGCCGGGCTCCTGACCGCGATCGCGGCCTTCTACGCTTCCGCGCGCGCGGTCATCAACGAGGCTTTCGGCTCGGAGATCCTCCCGGGCTGATCCACGCGGGCGGAAGCGCCTGACCGTTCCGATCCGTCGGACGCTTCCGCCACGCGCTCCTTCGGAGAGGCCAGCCTCGTGTGCGGGGCCGGCCTCTCCGTGGTATGCCCGGCATGGGCAGCAGCTTGGAGGTGCAAGTCCTCCGGGGATCGAGGTGGCACGAAGCCCTGGCCCGGCCCTGGCCCCGCGCTGCTCGGGCCCTGCCCGATCCGCCACCCGATCCGCCACCATCGCCTCCTGCTACCATCGGGCGACATGCCTGACTCCCGGTACTACCTGACGACCGCGATCGCCTACGCGAACAGCCGGCCCGGCCTCCACACGCTCTACGAGGTCGTGGGCGCCGACGCGATCACTCGCTCGCACCGCATGCGGGGCGACGACACGTTCTTCCTGACGGGCACGGACGAGTACTCGGTCAACATCGCGACCACCGCGAACCGGCTCGGCAAGACGCCGAGGGCGTTCGTGGACGAGATGGTCGAGCTGTTCCGGTCCGCCGAGGGCGCGCTGGGGATCGCCCCGGACCGCTTCATCCGGACGACCGATCCCGACCACATCCGAGCCGTGCACGAGATGCTGCGCCGTGCGTACGCGAACGGTGACCTGTACCAGGGCACGTACGAGGGCTGGTACTGCCCGAACGAGGGCTTCAAGGCGCCGAGCGACCTCATCGAGGACGCCGCGGGGGTGCACTGCCCGAACCACCCCGGCGTCGAGCTGCAGTGGCTGACCGAGCGGAACTGGTTCTTCCGGCTGTCGGCGTACCAGGAGCGGCTCGAGCGCTACTACGCCGAGCACCCGGACTGGGTGCAGCCGGAGTACCGGAAGAACGAGATGCTCGGCTTCATCCGGCAGGGGCTCGAGGACTTCTCGGTCAGCCGGGAGAAGGCGCCCTGGGGGATCCCGTTCCCGATCATGCCGGACGGGTCGTCGTCGCAGCTGCCGGACGGGTCGTGGAACCCCGAGGCAGGCACGGTCTACGTCTGGTTCGACGCGCTGACGAACTACGTCACGGGCGTGGGCTTCCCGGACGACCCGGCGCGGTTCGAGCGGTGGTGGCCGGCGGACCTGCACATCATCGGCAAGGACATCAATCGGCTCCACACCATCATGTGGCCGGCGATGCTCATGAGCGCCGGGCTCCCGCTGCCGCGGAAGGTATGGGTGCACGGCTGGCTCCTCGTGCAGGGCGAGCGCATGAGCAAGAGCCGCGGCAACTTCCTCGATCCGCAGGCGGTGGTCGCCGCGCTCGGCTCCGACGGGACGCGCTACGCGCTCCTGCGCGAGGTCGCGTTCGACCGCGACACGGACGTCTCGTGGGACTCGTTCGTCCGGCGCTACAACGCAGACCTGGCGAACGACTTCGGGAACCTCGTGAACCGGACGCTGTCGATGACCGCCCGCTACCTGGGCGGTGAGCGCGTGCCGTGCCGGCCGGCCGACGAGACGCCGCTCGCGCCCGAGTGGCGCGCGGCGCGCGCGGGACACGAGGCGAAGCTCGACGCGTTCCTGCTGCACGACGCGCTTGCCGCGCTGTGGGAGTTCGTCGGCGCCGCGAACCGGTTCGTCGACGCGGAGCAGCCGTGGGTGCTCGCGAAGGCGGCACGCGACGGGGACGAGCGCGCGGCGGAGCGGCTGCGCGGCGTTCTCGGCGACCTGCTCGAGGCGTGCCGGCTGATCGGGTTCGCGGCCGCGCCGTTCATCCCGAACACCGCACCGCGCGTCGCGGCCCAGCTCGGCGTCCCGTACCCGTACGCGCCCGATGGCAGCGTCGGGCCGCGCCTGGACGGCCTGCTCGAGTGGGGGAGCGGGCCGCGGGGCGGCCGGATCGGGACACCCGAGCCGCTCTTCCCGCGCCTCGAGACCGAGGCGGAGCTGGCGCAGGCGTAGCCGCGCGAATGCGGCTCGTCGACGCCCACGCGCACGTCCAGGCAGACCGTTTCGCCGGCGATCTGTCCGACGTGCTCCTCGCCGCCGCCGCGGCCGGTGTGGAGCGGCTGCTCGTGCCGGGCTGGAACCTCGCGTCGTCGCGCGGCGCCGTCGCGCTCGCGCACGCGCCGGCGCCGGGGGCGCCGTCCATCGACGCCGCGGTCGGGATCCATCCGCACGAGGCGGCCGGGGCCGGACCGGGGCGGGAGGAGGTCGCGGAGCTCGCGGCGGACCCGGCCGTCGTCGCGATCGGCGAGACCGGGCTCGACTACGATCGCGCGTTCTCGCCGCGCGAGGATCAGCTCGTGAACCTGCGCTGGCACCTGGCGCTCGGCCGACGGACCGGGAAGCCGGTGATCCTGCACTGCCGGTCGGCGCCGGGCCTGCGCGATGCGCAGGATGACCTGGTCGCGGAGCTGCGAGCGGCGGGCGCGGGGGACGCCGCCTGGCGCGAGCGCCTGGGCGGCGCGCCTCCGGCCATCCTGCACTCGTTCTCGGGCCCGGTCGACTTCGCGGAGGCCGCGCTCGAGCTCGGTCTCGCGATCGGGTTCTCCGGGCTCGTGTTCCGGCGGGGCGAGGAGCCTTCGGCGCAGGTCGCCCGGATCGTGCCGCCGGATCGCCTCCTCGTCGAGACCGACTCGCCGTACCTCTCGCCTCCGGGCGCGCCGAAACGACGGAACGAGCCCTCGTGGGTCGCGGTCACGGCACGCTGGGTGGCCGCACAGCGCGACGTCGAGCCGGACGCGCTCGGCGAAGCCCTCGTTCCCGCGTACGACGCCGCGTTCCGCACAAGGACGGGAGAGCAGTGGACATGAACGATCGACGCCGCGCGGACGGCTCCCGGAGCGCAGCGCCTGCGGGTGGCTCGCGCGACGCGCGAGCCGGCGGGCCCCGCAACGTCCGCCCCGGCGGCCCTCGATCCGGCGGCCCCCGGGCCGCGGCCGTTCGGCCGGCCCGCGACGGCGGCACGTCTGACATCGGCCCTCTCGGCCGAACATGGCGTTACTGGCGCCAGGTCGCCTCGATCGTGCTGCTCGGAATCCTCGCGATCACCGGCATCGCAGCCGTCGCCCTCAGCTCGAAGGAGCTCGTCGCCGGCCTGGCGCTCGCGGCGCTGATCGTGGCGCTCGTCGTGGTCGTCGGGGTCATGCGCGCGTCGCGCTGAGCGCCGGCTCCCGCGCGCCGTCCGGCAAGCCTGCCTGGCGGGGCGCGCCTCCGGGGATGGTCTCCGCGATCTCCCGGTCGAGCTCCTGCTCGACGCCGAACGTGGGGCGGATGCCGGTCGCGCCGAGGGGCGCCGAATCCCCGGCGTCGAAGGCCGCGTCCCCCGGTTCCGTCTCGGGCCTCCCGGCGCCGCCACGCGACCCGGCCTCCCAACGGGAGACGGCGACCCGCACGCCGCCCTTGTCGATCTCGAGGACGCTGTCCCTCGGCGCGAGCTCGATCGGGTCCGGCCCGAGCACGCCCGATCGCCGGATCGCTGCGGCCGCGACGAAGCCGGCGATCGTGCCGGCGACCACGCCCGCGAGGGGCGGCGCCATGCGGGAGGCGGGATGGTGGAACGAACCGAACGTCGGGCGGTGCAGCGGCAGGGTCGGCATGGAAACCTCCTCGGACGATGCTGCCCTGCAGCCCGGCCCATGCGCACGGGCCGACCGTCGCGTTCGCCCGCGCCGGACGGACCGCCTCCCCGCCACGCCACTGTCCTCGCGACCGTGGCCCCCCGCGGGCCCTGCCGGTCAGGCGGTCGTCGTCCCCTCCGGGAGCCCGTAGACCCGCCGCGCGTTCTCCGCCGCGACGAGCCGCACCACCCGTTCGGCGTCGGCCAGCGACCAGTCCCCGTCGACGACCCACCGCCCGAGCACGCGGGACAGCCCCCGCCGGAACAGCAGGCTGCCGAGGAGGTGCAGGTCGGGCAGGCCCCACGCGTCGCTCGAGAACAGGACCTTGCGGAACGGCGCAAGCTCGAGGGACTCCGCGATGATCTGCGGCGACTGCGCGCCGCTGTAGTTCACGGCCAGCCCGACGTCGACGTACACGTGCTCGAACATCTGGGCGAGGTAGCCGGCTTCCCGGTGGAACGGGTACGTGTGCAGGAGCAGGATCGGCGCGCGCCCGTCGGACAGCCTGATGAAGTCGGTGAGCAGCAGCGGATCGGAGCGGCGGAGGTGGAGGTCCGGGTCGCCGAAGCCGGTGTGGACCTGGAGTGGCCGCCCCGTGTCGAGCGCGGTCCACAGCAGGAAGCGCAGCAGGACCGGATCGGCGAGCCTCGGGGCCGACCCCGCGTCCAGCGTGGCCAGCCAGGCTCCGGCAGCCCGTTCCACCTCGGCGTCGGACGGCCTGCGGGGATCGACGTCGAGGCCGGCGCGGTAGGCGACGATCGACTTGAGCCCCACGGCTCCCGCGGCGAGGGCGGCGTCGACCGACCGGCGGACCGCGTTCGCGAAGTCCCCGGCGGCCGACCCCCGTCCCGCCACCGACTCGGCGATCGTCTCGAGCCGCGCGACGGTGGACACGGGTGTCCGCGTCAGGCGCTCGAGCTCCGGTGTCGCGAAGAGCGCGTCGCCGCGGTAGCCCGTCTCGACGAGGAGGCGCTCGAACCCCGCCGTCGGCAGAAACCGCGCCGTGGCATCCGTCGGCGCCAGAGCGAGACGGGCCTCGAGGAACGCGTCGGCCGGAGCATGCGGTGCGAGCCCGAGGAGCGGAGCGCACCAGCGGCGCACGGCGAAGCCGACCTGCGTGTCGAGCCCTGCCACGCGCGCCGAGGCCGGGCGGTCCGATTCGTCGAGCATGAATGCGTACGCGTCCCGGTCGACCGGGCCCGCGACGACCGAGTGCGTGTGGTGGTCGACGAGCCCGATGCGGTCGACGAGCTCGTTCAGCTCGGGACTGGGCCCATCCGAGGCGCGAAGCGCAACCGCGTCGAGTGGCGCCTCAGATGACGCGGGCATACCGCTCGCAGCGTTCCGCTGGGGAGACGTCGCGCAGGAGCTCGAGCTCGGTCCGGCGGATCGCGACGTGCGTCGCGAGCAGGTCCGGATCGAACCACCCGCATGCCACCTCGTCCGCCTCGAGTGCGGCCAGCGCCGACTCGAGGTCCCCCGGCAGAGGGACGATCCCGAGCCGCGCGCGCTCGTGCTCCGGCACGTCCTCCAGCTCCCCCTCCAGCACGTGGGGTGCTGGGAGTTCCTCGCGCAGCCCGTCGACGCCGGCGCGGACGATCGCGGCGAGCGCGAGCCAGGGGTTGGCCGTCGCGTCGCATGCGCGGAACTCGAGGTTGGCCGCGCGCAGCGGGTCGCCCCCGCCCAGCGTGGGCATCGGGCAGATCCGGAGCATGGCCTCCCGATTCTGCCGCCCGACGAACGCGGCTGCGGAGCTCCAGTGGTGCGGACCGAACCGGAGCGACGAGATGACGCTCGGCGCGGCCCAGGCGAGGATCCCCGGCGCGTGGGCCACCACGCCGGCCGCGAACGACCCGGCCGGGCCCGTCAGGGCTCCGGACGGATCGAGCGTGACGGGGCGCCCGGCGCGATCCCAGAGGCTCAGGTGGATGTGCACGCCGTTCCCGACCGCGTCCGGTGCGACGAGCGGCGCAAACGATGCCCGCAGCCCGCGGGCTGCGGCGAGGTCGCGGACGAGCGCGCGCACGAGGATCGCGCGGTCCGCCGCCGCGAGGCCGTCGGTCGCCGCAAGGGTGATCTCGTACTGGCCGTCGCCGTATTCCGGTAGCCACGTCTCCGGCGCCAGTGCCTGCGTCTGCAGCGCGTGGACCAGCTCGGTCCCGAACGGCTCGGCCGCGCGATGGGCCTCGAGGCTGAACGGGGGCGCGCCGCGCGGCTCGAGCGCGGGACCCGAGAGCGTGAACTCCTGCTCGAACGAGGCGACGAGCCGGAGCCCCGCCTCGTCGAGCGTCGCGAGCGCGTCGACGAGCGCGGTCCGCGGGTCGCAGCGCCACGCGCGCCCGTCCTCCTCCGCGATGCAAGCCAGCACGACGTCGGTCTCCGGCCGCCCGGCGATCGCGGGCAGCGTGATGCGCGCCGCATCGTCGGGCACGAGCCGGAGGTCGCCGAGCGAGCCGAATGGGTTCGGCGACGCGATGTCGCCGAACGTCGTCAAGGCAAGGTCGGCCGGGACCCAGCCCACGCCGGCCGTGCGTCGCATCGGATAGTCGTCGGTCCGCATCGACCGGCCGCGCGTGAGCGCGACGAGGTCGCAGGTGGCGATGAACGTGAGCGGGGCCGTCACCGGACGCGCTGATCGAGGCGGCCGCGGATCAGGGCACGAGGGCCAGCACGCGGCACGGCCCCCCCGACCCGTCCACGAGCTTCAGCACGCCCACGAACACCAAGCCGCCGAGGGGCGGCAGCCCCTTGAGGTTCATGAGGTTCTCGACGTGCCACAGGCCGCGGGGATGGCTGACGGTCCGGTGCACGACGAAATCCGTGGCGCACCCGGGATCGATGCCGAGGGTGTCGATGCCGAGCCCGGCGGCCTTCCGTTCCTCGACCAGGAACCGCGCGGCCTCGGGACCAAAGCCGGGGAATCGCAGCTCTCCGGGATGGTTCGCGTATCGTGCCGGATCGCGGTTGAACTCCTCCCACCCGGTCCGGACGAAGATCGCCGCGTCGTCCGGGATGCGTCCGTGCCGCTCCTCGAAGGCGCGGACGTGCTCGAGCGTGAGGACGCCGTCCGGGTTTCCGGCGATCTCCGCGCTCACGTCGATGACGACCATCGGGCGGACGAGTCTGTCAGGTGGGATCGCGTCGACCGATGCGGCCCCCTCGACCATGTGGCACGGCGCGTCGAAGTGCGTGCCGGTGTGCTCCACCACGGTGATCTTCCGATTGTAGAAGCCGTCGTGGGCGACGGTGAGGATGGTCTCGGCCACCGGCGCCGGCGCGCCGGGCCACATGACGATGTCGGGATCGAGCGGCTGCGTGAGGTCGACGACCCGCATGCCGGCCAGCGCGGCGCCGGG